>JAISUP010000046.1 GCA_031272025.1 Bacteroidales bacterium | reverse complement strand
CATGTCTTGCCCAGATACCCGTGTCCGTGTCGTTACAAACATGCAAAAAACAAATAATATATAAGATATATAAGAAACGTGTTTCATGATAAAATATTGTTTAATAAGATTAAGATTTTTGTCGGCATTTCTAATATTATTGTAATTTATGTTTATATTGAATACTATCCATGAAGGAAAACTCGTGAAACAACGATTGAAGGAAGAAGGAAGAAGTATAACGTGGCTTGCCAATAAATTATGTTGTCATGTACGTACGATTTACAAAATATTGAGCAAAAAGCATATCACTCCGGATCTCATGTTACAAATAGCCACGATATTAGAATGGCACGTGTATCATGTATACGATGAACTAATTGAAAAAGAAATAGAACGTAAGCGTGAGAAAGAACGTAACAAAAGATGCTATTGAGCAGTTGTTTAATTTATTGACATTGTTTGTTCGTGTTCCCATGCTTTTATTTTCCGGTTCATCATTTTTATTGCCCAAAAGTTTCGGGGTCCAGAAACGTCTATCCAACTTGAAGTTATGGGATAGACGTTTTCGTTTTTCACAGCAGAGAGATAGATATAGGGTTTTGTGTTCAAGAAAGTTTTAAAGTCTTCTTGACGGATAAAAATCATATCGGGGTTTTGCTGTATAAGATATTCTCGGCTAACACTCCATCCTGATAGGGGTTCTCCCACATTGCGACCGCCGGCAAGGGTAATCATTTCATGGATATGCGAATTTTTAGGAGCCGTGTAGTCACCTGTGTTGCCAAAGCCTACCACGTAATAGACAGACGGTCGCGTTTGCATTTTTCCGGATAAGGTATCCAAAGAGGCGATTCGCGATTTCCATTCCCGTACTTTTTCACATGCTAAACTATCGCGTTGTAGCATTTTGCCAAGCAGGGTGATCGTGTGATACATGCCCGATAAATGTTGCTCCTCTCGAGCGGCAAAGACTTTTAATCCGGCATCTTCCATTTTTTGTACATCATTTTGTTGCACTATAGAGCCAATGAGTACGATGTCGGGACGTAACGAGAGAATATGCTCTATACTGAAATTAAGCATGCCTCCTACTTTTGTCATCGTGTCTGTTTCGGTGGGGTAATCACAAAAATCGCTAATGCCCACTAATTTATTTCCCGATTGCAGTTCAAAAATCATCTCGGTAATACAAGGAGATAGTGAGATGATACGTTTTGGGGGGGTAGCAAGAATGACTTCGCGCCCGTAGGAATCGGTTTCTCGAAAAAAGACTTGTTCCGTTGCTAAAGACGAAACAGATGGACTTTTGCAACCCCACACGACAAAGAGAAAACAACAAAGACCGGCAAAGAATTTCAAAAACTGTTGTGAGCATGTATCTATCACACCTGTCAACCTTTTTTCTTGTCCCATGCTATGTTTAGTGCCTTTTGTCCTTTATCCACAATTTTTCCATTTCTTCTAATGTTTTGCCTTTTGTTTCGGGGACAAAATTCCACACGAAAATCGCGGAGAGTATCGCCATCGTGCCATAAAAGCCATAGGTCATCGCGCTACTCAATTCCATCATCGGGGGGTAGGTTGAGGATATCAGGTAGTTGGCAGCCCATTGGGCAGCGACAGCAATTGCTACGGCTTGCCCGCGAATTTTGTTCGGGAAAATTTCGGCAATCAATACCCAACAAATGGGTCCCCACGACATCATGAATGAAGCCGTGTATATAATAATAAACACGAGTGTACTTATGCCAATGATGTTGTTGTATGCCAATGCCGATATCGCGAACATGCCGATTGCCATGCCGATAGAACCGGTAATGAGTAGAGGTTTGCGTCCCCATCGATCCACCGTGAGAATTGCCAATACCGTAAAAATCACGTTAACTAATCCCATGACAATGGTTTGCAGCATGGAGGCATCCTTGGCGGCACCCATGCTTTCAAAAATACGCGGGGCATAGTAAAGTGCCACGTTGATACCTACAAATTGCTGAAACACGGATAGCAAAATGCCTATCACGATAACCCCTATCCCGTAAGAAGTCAGTTGCCTTTTGTCGGTTTTTTTGCCGGCAGATATTATTTCTGCAACGGTAGATTGTATTTCTTTTAAAATAGTGAGTGCTCGTTCTTTGCCGTTAATTTTTTCGAGAACATTTAAGGCTTTCTTATCTTGATGAATAAGAGAAAGATACCGTGGGGTTTCGGGGACAAAGAGTAGCAGTAGTCCGAAAAGTAACGAAGGGATTGCCCCCGACAAGAACATGTAACGCCATCCTATATCATTAATCCACTCGATAGGTCTCCCGTTGGCGATACCCCAATTGACAAAATAAATGACTAACATTCCGAAGATAATAGCAAATTGATTGAATGAGACGAGCCGTCCGCGAATTTCGGCGGGTGCAATTTCGCCAATATACATCGGGCAAACGGCAGAGGCTAACCCCACGCCAATACCCCCGATGATTCTATAAAAATTAAAGGCAAAGAGTAATCCTAACGAGGGTTTTCCTTTCGTGAAAAATAAAAATTCGGGATAGGCGGATCCTAACGCGGCGATAAGGAAAAGCAATGCTGCCACCAGTAGCGATTTTTTGCGTCCTAATCTCGAAGATAGAAAACCGGAAATAATGCCCCCGATAATGCACCCGATAAGGGCACTCGAAACCGTTGCTCCATGCGCGAATGCCCCTAATCCAAGCGGCTTAATCAAATATTCTTGAATAGATTTCTCGGCACCCGAAATCACGGCGGTGTCGTAACCGAACAAAAGCCCTCCTAAGGTGGCTATCAACGTGATTGCCACAACATACGTTGAATTATACTCTTTTCTTTTTGTCATGATTTTTATGTAATTAAATTTTTAATATTTATCTTCTGTATTTTGCATCTCTTCTATCGTGATTTTTTTCTTGTCCATGGCACGCCACGCGAAAAATATGTATCCCAGCACGAAAGGAATAAGTAATGAAACTACCGACATTACTTTGAGGGTAAACAGACTGGAGCAACTATTTTGCAGGGTAAGCGAGGCTTGCAGGTTCGTGGTAGAAGGATAATAAGCAGTGTGATTATAGCCCACGCAAAGCAAAAGTCCTAACACACAAAGCACGGTGCCTGTTCCTGCAAACCATATTCCTTTCTTAAAACAGGGTTTAAGCAGAGAGGTGAGTATGCCGGCGAGTACCCCAATAACTCCGAGCAGGAAAATGACTAATACCGCGGGCATCGCGATAAAATTGTGCAAATATTTGTAGGGTTCCATGAATACTTTTCCGGTTTCGGGATTCACGGCAAAACCATCGGCAAGGAGTACGCGGGTTACAAATGCAATAAAAAACACGAGAAAAATCCCACTATTCCACCATAACGAACGTCTGCATTTGGCATGAAAAGATTCGTTATCAATATTGTTCATGTAGTAAAGAAGTCCTAATATTCGCGCGAGGAAAAAGACGGCGATGCCTAAGACGTAGTTCCACCAGTTGCTCGCGGGTTGTCCACAGCCTCCCCACAATTCTTCAAGCCCATGCCACGGGGAACTCCATTGGCTAATCACGGGATTTCCCATGTCGGTAATATTATTTTTTCCTATTTCAAAACCCGAACCGGTAAAGAAAGTAGCCACCGCTGCTCCCAAAAGCACGGGTCCCACGATGCCATTGATAACTAAAAAAATATGATATGTTCTTTTCCCGAATAAGTTGCCTGCCTTATCTCTAAATTCGTAACTTACAGCCTGTAAGACAAAACTGAATAAGATAAGCATCCATAGCCAATAAGCACCGCCAAAACTGGTACTGTAAAAAAGAGGAAAAGAGGCAAAAAAAGCACCGCCAAAGGTAACTAAGGTAGTAAAAGTAAATTCCCATTTGCGACCGGTGGAATTAATCATGAGGGTACGCTCGTCCTCGTTCTTGCCCAAGTCTATGAGCAAAGAATTGCCTCCTTGCACGAACATCAAGAAAACCAATAAACCGCCGAGTAAAGATACCAAAAACCACCAGTAATTCTGTAAAAACGTGTAAGTTTCCATTTTTTTGTTTTTTAATGTAAATGATAATATTTATGATTTTAATTCCGGACCTTTTTTAATGGCTTTAAGCATGATCCCGATTTCGGCGATAAGCAATAGGGTAAATAAGGCAAGAAATAGCCAAAAGGTCAGTTGTACATCTCCGGGTTGCAGTTTGGAGATAGCGGTTTTCACGGGGAGCAGGTCTTGAATTGCCCAAGGTTGTCGCCCGCATTCGGCAACAACCCAACCTGACATGCCCGCTATGTAGGCTAATGGCAAAGAAAGCAGGGCAACCCATTGCACCCATTTTTGTAAGTGGTATTTTTCTTTAACCGACAGAAACATGGCGATAAAGAAAAGCAGGATAAAATAGCCGCCCAAAATGACCATTACACGGAAAGCGTAGAAGTTAAGAGGCACGTTAGGGACAAGTTCTTTGCTGTCGTTAAAATAGGCGTATCCAAAATAAGGCATATTTTTTGCAAGGGTTTCCTGTGCTTGTTGCATAAGTGCGGGGTTCTTGGCTTCTTTGGCTTGTCGGTAATCGGCAAGTGCCTCGTGCGCGAGAGTGCCCCGTGCCTTCTTGTCGGCAAAAGACAGCGCGACAGAGCCATCGGGCATGGGATAGCCTCCATCGAGTATGTCGTTAATTCCGGGCACGTAGGAATTAAGGTCGTGTGAGGCAAGAAATGAAAGCATCTTGGGTATCTTAACATCAAAGAGCATGGCTTCTTGACTGTCGCCCGGTTGTTTGTTAGGGTTGACCATACCTATAGCCACCAATCCAACGCCATTGCCGCCATTGTAAAGTCCTTCCATTGCCGCTAATTTCATGGGTTGTGTTTTTGCCACCATTCGCGCCGACATGTCTCCGGTAAGGAACGATAGCACAGAAGCAAACAGTCCCGTGATCGCGGCGATTTTAATACTGCTAAGCGCGAATTTGCTTTCGCGTTTTTTGACGAGATACCATGAAGCAACGCACAGCACGAACGCGGAGGCAAGCACCCACCCGCTCAACACAGTATGGAAAAACTTGGCTACCGCCATAGGGGAGGTTGCTACTTCTAAAAAACTGACCATCTCGTTACGCACGGTATCGGGATTGAATGCCATGCCCACGGGGTATTGCATCCACGCGTTAGCCACTAATATCCACCACGCGGATATGGTCGCCCCCAAGCAAGTGAGCCACGTAGAAACCAAATGAAACCTTTTGCTCACTTTATTCCACCCGAAAAACATCACCGCCACGAAGGTTGCCTCCATAAAAAATGCCACGATACCTTCAATAGCCAAGGGTGCCCCGAAAATGTCCCCCACGAACCACGAGTAATTGCTCCAATTGGTACCAAACTGAAATTCGAGAATAAGTCCGGTGGCAATTCCTACCGCGAAGTTGATACCGAAAAGTTTCATCCAAAATTTTGCCGTATCGCGCCAAAAAGATTTTCCTGTCCGCACGTATAGCGTCTCCATCACTGCCATGATAAAGGCTAACCCCAACGTGAGCGGAACAAACAGCCAATGATAAAAAGCCGTAAGTGCGAATTGTGCTCTTGACCAATCAATTAATGAAATATCCATGACCTATAAAATTTAATGAAATATCTTTTTTATATATCGTTAAAAAAACGGGGACAAAGGTATATAAAATTTTTAAATAAACAATGGAGAGGCGATATATCTTATTTTCTTAAAAAAAAGGACGTTTGCGGACACTTCGGAGAACCCGTTTCGACGATAGCCATATAAAAGGATAAAGTATGGCGAAAATAAAGTCGAAGATAAGAAGATAGGGGATGGTTTTTTTCTCGTTTAGTTTGGCGGCGGCAAATCCATAAACCAAATATCGCGAAAGGGTTTTCACGAAAAAGATACTGCCGATAATGATTAGCGCGAGAAGATGTGCTTTTGCTACATACAAAGAGATACCTAATATGATGTAAAAGAAAATAGAAAACCACGCGTAAGCGTGTAATAAAAAACGATGCGCGCCGCGATAATGAGCGCGAGAAAACATGTAATTTTTTTTCTCGTGATACCATGTTTTAAAAGGATAGGTATGGCAAATGGCTATTTGTGCATCTTTATGGAAGGCTACCGTGCAATTTTTTTTAGTAGCGGCTTTGTTGACGAAGATGTCGTCATCACCAAAGGGGATATGATTATGAGTAGCAAAACCTTTTCGTTTGTAAAATAGTGATTTAGAGTATGCTAAATTTTTCCCGTTTCCCGCGATGGGCATGCCTGCCAACGCGTATCCGAAAAATTGTATGGTTTCGTGTGCACGGTCGAAACGTACCCATAAGTTCGTCACGCTATCCTTTTTTTCATAAGTGGCGTAACCCAACACGATTTGTATTTGTTGGGTAAAATGTTTCGCCATATTTTGTACCCAATAGGGTGATGCGGGATAGCAATTGGCTTCGGTAAGTAAGATAATATCATGAGAGGCTTCTTTAATACCGATAGAAAGCGGGAACTTTTTCCCTTGTATCATGGTAACAGAAGATGAGAGATTCACGAACTTAAGGTGAGGATATTTGGGCAAAAAATCGGACATCAATTGTTCGATATCGTCCTCCGAATGGTCGTTTACTACCACAACCTCATACGATATTCCTTTTTGGGAAAGGAGTTGGGGCAACGTGCGGACAAGATAATGTACCTCGTCGCGGACGGTGAGCACGACAGATACCGGGGGCAAATCGCCTTCAAAGACCTCCTCGTGCTCGCGAAAAGCAAATCGCGCAAATATTACCCAATCATACAGCAATAAGCATAAGGTTATCAATCCCAAAAGCCCACAAACAATTTCTATCACGGGCATATCCTGCAATATAGTCATACCTATTATGTTTTTTTAAAAAACAAAGATACATGAATTTCTTGAATAATCGCGCTACGGGACAATTTTTTTTCGAAAGGTTATACAGAAACCTCGGCACGTATAGGCGGGTCGGGTTGATAGCCGGTCAATTGAAAATCTTCGTATTTAAAGTCAAAGAGACTCTTAATGCCAGGATTTATTTTCATCCGGGGTAGAGGTTTGGGTACCCGTTTCAGTTGCAATTGTGCTTGCTCGATATGATTAACGTACAAGTGCAAATCTCCAAAAGTATGGATAAAGTATTTGGGTTTTAGATGAGTAACTTGTGCCATCATCATCAGTAGTAAAGCGTAAGAGGCGATATTGAAGGGCACGCCAAGGAAGGCATCGGCACTCCGTTGATAGAGTTGGCACGAGAGTTCCCCGTTGCTCACGTAATATTGGAAAAGGGCGTGGCAGGGCGACAACGCCATGCGGGGTAAGTCGCTAACGTTCCACGCGCTCACGATAAGCCTGCGCGAATCGGGATTGTTTTGTATGTCATGGATAACATTAGATATTTGGTCAATAACTTCTCCTCGACTACCTTCCCACGACCGCCATTGTTTGCCGTATACCGGTCCTAAATCCCCATGCTCGTTTGCCCATTCATCCCATATACTAACTCCATGTTCATGGAGATAGGCAATGTTGGTGTCGCCCCGCAAAAACCACAATAACTCGTGAATAATTGAACGAGTATGCAATTTTTTCGTGGTTAATAACGGGAAACCCTCATCTAAATCGAAACGCGTTTGATACCCGAAAACACTGTAAGTGCCTGTCCCCGTGCGGTCGGGCTTATAAACCCCATTTTCTATAATATGATTTAATAAAGCGTGATATTGCCGCATAATCCTTATTTTTTTATTATATCTTTAATGACATACATACCTAAATTCATATCCCATGTTTTCAACCGTTTGACGCACTATTTCGTCGTCGGGCGAGCCCTCGACATAAACGATGCCGCCTGATAAATCTACCTGTACTGCCGTTACCCCGTCAAGCGCAGCCAAAGCCTTTTCAACTCTTGCCTTGCAGTGATTACAAGACATTCCTCCGATTTTGTAAACTGTTGCCATTTTCGTTTTCTTTTTTAATTTGACCGAATAAATTATTTTTTGGAAATATGCGTTGATAATCAAGCCAATAAGCGCGACGGAACACAATGACCCGAACCACGAAAATCCTCCGTCGTGATGCGCGTGATGCAAATCGTGATTCATCCTGCTCATATCAAACCAGTCGGCAGGCAAGGCATAGTCTATCAACAAGCCGAACAGCATTGCGCCAACGATTATCGCAAAGAGATAAATCAACAGCGAACGCCTGCCTAAAGCCTTGCCTATCAC
>JAISUP010000097.1 GCA_031272025.1 Bacteroidales bacterium | reverse complement strand
ACATAAATTGCCAGGCGGAAACCGTAATTGTAGGTTACACTGAAATCGAGCAGCGTACCTGCCTGCACCGTGCCAATCTGCGTGGCAGAATAGTTGTTATAATACGGCGCACCGCCATTTGTACCTTTGGGGGTAGTATTATTTACATCAGCAAAACTTACGTTGGTCAGTCCGTCAGAAGATATCGGAGCAGGGATGCAGTAGCCGTGGTAATACGATGTGCTTGTCCATATACTTTCGTCGCTATCTCCACAGTTGGCTTTTACGCGAATGTAATAGGTAGTATTAAACACTAAGTTGGTGATTATCACCGTATCCGGCGTACCCGACACATTGAGAATAGTTGCCGCCGAAAAATCATTATTCAGCGACCATTCTACTGTCCATACGGTTTCGTTAGCACCGGGTGTCCACGAAAGCGTTATCACCGTATCAGCAGACACTGTTATGTTACTCGGCGGAATGCACGAAGGAACAAATTCAACAAATACATTATCCAAATAAACTGGAGACAGCATCGTAGAACCTGTATGCGATTTGAAACCGATGTAGGTTCCTGTGCCTGCATAGTTGTTCAGGTAAACCGCATAATGTTTCATCGTGGAATTGCCGTCGTCAATGGTCTGAATAACATCCCAAGTGTCAGCATCCTGCGGGTCAGTAGCTATCACTACATCCATCCTTATAGAAGACGACATATAAAGGTCAAACTCCACCTTCAACGCATCCACATTGGCTGCCAGCAGAGGCAAAAATGCCGCGCTTACAGTAGTGGAAGAATGATTGAAATACATTGAGGTATTTATTGAGGTATTTTGCGAGGTGGTAATGTACGGATAATTTGCATTGTATGCCAAAGCGCCCGTATATTTTGTCCAGCAGGCATTGCTCCAGTTACCGCCGCCCGTTGTCCACGACGAGAAGTCATCGAAGTACGGAAGTGAATAAGCAGAGCAGGCGGTAGTGAAGGAAGAATTTGTCCATTCACTGTATTGTTCTTCCGTACAGCGAGTTCTGATACCAATATTGTAAGTGGTTAGCGGCGATAAACCGGTCAGCAGGAAAGTAGTGTCCGATGTAAATGAAACCACCAAAGTATCCGTATATTGAACAAGTACGATTTCGTACCCGAATGCTCCCGCAGAGGCAGCATTCCACATCAGAAGGGCAGAATTTTCCGTTATTTCGGGTATGCTCAAGGACGGTTGAACACACGCGGGCGGCGGAAGCACATTCAAAGTATAATCCTCTGCTTCGGTGTAAGAAACACCAGTCGGACACGAGGATACTTTCGCCTGCCCGTCCGAAGCCACTACACGCATACGGTACTGTCCAACGGCTGTCGTTGCCGGAACATAGTAAGTAACCGTGTGTATACCCGAAGGAATTGAAGAAGTATTGACAGGTACAATGGTTTCGCCCGCATCGTCAAAACTCAAATTATTATTCCAGTCCACATAAATGGCAAGATAATGAGAAAATGAATAACGTACATCAACCGAAAGTATTGTCCCTGCCTGTACATCGCCAACCATATCGGTATAGTCGTGATAAAAAGTGCCGTCGGAAGATGTTGTATTATTTACCACGTTGTTTCCTGTACCAAAACTTACCTCATTCAGTCCGTCGGAAGATATCGGCGCGGGGATGCAGTAGCCGTGGAAATACGTTGTGCTTATCCAGGCACTTGTTTCGTTGCCGCAGCGTGCGCGTACATAAACATAGTTGACCACATTCATCGTCCATCCAGTGTATGAGTACGAAGTATCAGTTATGGTCACTGCCGTACCTGTTGCGGGGTCTGCAAGTGCAATAGCCGAAACCACCACATCATAACTGTTCGCCGTGCCTGTCCATACAATGCCTGTAGAAGAGGCAGTAAGTGCTGTCGGTTCAATGCACGAAGGTTCTGTCGCTGCCGAGTCCCAATAGTAGAACATCCCATCGCTTTCGGGCATCGCTGCAAATTGGGTAAAAAGCCCGAAAACAGGAAAAAATAGTGCAAATAATAATACGATTTTTCGCATGATTTTAGAAATTTTTATGATGAAAAAATAAAAAAAACGCTTCTTTTACTCGCGTAAAAAAGCAGGGAAGGTATTTGGTAATAATAACTTTTTGTATATTACGCGCGAGGACGATGTGTGTGTGTGTGTGTGTGTGTGTGTGTGTGTGTGTGTGTGTTACACTTTTTTCGTTAACGGGAAGGGGTATTGCAAAAAAAGAATGCACAAAATGATGCGCGTAACTTTTCATTGTTTCGCGCATTGTTTTGCAAAGAATAATCAAATCATGTCCTTTTTTGCTCACTTCAAACTTTATTTATGAAAAAACGGTGCAAAAATACTACTTTTTTTTTAATATATGGCACTATTTGCCATTTTGGGTTGTTGTTCGAGAAAAAAAAACTATCTTTGCCCTGCGAATTTTTAATTTTTTTAATTATGAAAAATACATCTTTTATTTTGGCAGGTTTATTTGTCGGCATAGGCTTAATCGTGATAGGAATATGTCTCAACCGGGGGCTACAAAGTTTTTCCAATAAAGAACGGGTAGTTACGGTGAAGGGTTTAGCCGAAAAAAACATTAAGGCTTCGGAGGTTAAGATTATTCTCACGAGTGAATTTAGTGGGGATTTTCCAAAAGAACTCTCGGAGAAAATAGAACAACGAGTCAATATTCTCGCGACTTATCTTAAAGAAAAAGGCTACGACAACTATAAAGTTGAAGATTTGAATATTTATGACTCAAAAACTTACTATGACAGAGAATGGGATGGCAAAGAGTATAAGAAAGTGAAAAAAGACCGTTATCGGGCTTCGCGAAACGTGGTTTTTCAAACCCAAGAAGTAGAAAAAGCGGAAAATACGCGTAATACTATTGATTTAGATTTAATTAACAGAGAATTGTCGAGCGAAGTAACTTGTGTTTACATTTTTCCGGAACTCAATAGCATTAAGCCGGAACTCATCGCGGAGAGTACGCGCAACGCTCGCCTCGCGGGGGAACAGTTCGCCAAAGATTCTCAATCAAAACTGGGGAAAATCAAAACGGCTTCTCAGGGACAAATCTCTCTTGCCGGACACTATTATAGCGAAGATGGGGTAAGTTCGGCTCCCGAAGAACCTTTCCTGCAAAAAGCACGAGTAGTGAGTACGATAGTCTTTTTTCTTGAAGATTGATTTTTAATATATTAAATTATTGAATATGAAAGAAAAAAGACAAAATTTATCGGCAACCGACATGGTAAAAATCGCGAATGCAGAACGTTTTAAAATCGCGGTGCTGATAAGCGAATGGAACGAGAACGTTACCGCTCGCTTACAAACAGGGGCAAAACAAACGTTATTGGCATCGGGAATTTTGCCACAACATATCGTGGAAAAAAAAGTACCGGGATGTTTTGAATTGCCCACGGCGACCGTGATGATGCTCGAAGCCGACGAAAACATAGATGCAGTTATTTGTCTGGGCTGTGTCATTCAGGGAGAAACCCGTCATTTCGAGTTTATTTCACAAGCCGTGGCTACAGGATTGATGAACATTGGAGTAGACTATAGTACTCCCGTTATTTTTGGGGTACTTACGTGCGATAACATGGAGCAAGCATTAGCCCGTGCCGGTGGAAATCATGGAAACAAAGGGATAGAAAGTGCGGTAGCATGTCTTAAAATGCTTGCATTGGAACGAGACCTGAAAAAATAATCATGAACATAAGATGATGTTTGAAAAAAAATACTTACCTTCGCGGGGTAGTTTGTAAAACAATTAATCTTGTAAATTATTCATTCATAAAATTAATATCATGTTTACATTACCGTCTTTACCGTGGGCACCCAACGCGTTAGCCCCCATGATTAGTGAAGAAACCATTAATTTTCATTATGGGAAGCATCATCAAACTTATGTGAACAATCTTAATCAACTATTAGAAGGTAGCGGAAAAGAAAGGCTTTCTTTGGAAGAGTTGATAACCACGACGCGAGGAGGCTTATTCAATAATGCCGCTCAAGTGTGGAATCATTCTTTTTATTGGGAGTCGTTGACACCCGATGCGCCGCCGCAGCCTTCAGGAAAATTGTTGCAAATGATAATCGATCAATATGGGTCTTTTGAAGATTTTAAGAAAACGTTTTCGCAACTTGCCGTATCTCTTTTTGGGTCAGGTTGGGCTTGGCTCGTGCTTGCCCTCGAAGGGACATTAGACATCGTGCAAACGTCTAATGCCGACAACCCGCTTACAAGAGGACAAAAGCCTCTCCTCGCGTGCGATGTGTGGGAACATGCCTATTACGTGGACTACCGGAACAAACGGGCTGAATACGTGGATAACTTTTTCAAAATTATAAACTGGAACAAAGCAAACGAAAGATTGAGTTAAACTTTAATATAGAAAATCATGGAATTACCATTTGCAGAATCATGGAAAATTAAGATGGTAGAGCCTATGCGCAAAAGTACGCGTGAAGAGCGTGAGGCGTGGATGAAAAAGGCTCATTATAACGTATTTCAACTTACCGGAGAGCAGGTATATATTGATTTGCTTACCGATTCGGGGACAGGGGCAATGAGTGACCGGCAGTGGGCGGGCATCATGACCGGTGACGAAAGTTATGCCGGAGCCTCTTCTTTCTTCTTCATGAAAGAGACCATTACCCGCATCACGGGGTTTGAATACGTGCTGCCAACGCATCAAGGACGTGCCGCCGAAAACGTGCTCTTCAATTGCCTCGTGAAAGCCGGAGATATCGTGCCGGGAAATTCTCACTTTGATACCACCAAAGGTCATATCGAAGCACGCGAAGCCCATGCTTTAGACTGTACCATAGACGAGGCAAAAGACACTCAACTCGAACTGCCCTTCAAGGGAAATGTAGACCCCCAAAAACTCGAAAAGGTACTTGCCGCTCATGCCGACAAAGTGCCTTTTATTATCATTACTATTACCAACAATACCGCCGGAGGACAACCCGTGTCGATGCAAAACCTGTGCGAAATAAGAGCCATTGCAGACAAATATAAAAAACCGGTCGTGTTTGATTCGGCACGTTTCGCCGAAAACGCTTATTTTATCAAAACCCGAGAACCCGGTTATGCAGACAAAAGCATCAAAGAAATTTGCAGAGAAATGTTTAGCCATGCCGATGCCATGACCATGAGTGCCAAGAAGGATGCCATCGTGAACATGGGAGGGTTTATTGCCACAAACATAGAAGAATGGTACGACTTAGCAAAGGTACAAGGTATTATTTATGAGGGTTTTGTTACCTACGGGGGCATGAATGGCAGAGACATGAACGCGTTAGCCATAGGATTAGACGAGAATACCGAGTTTGAAAACCTGCAAACCCGTATCAAACAAATAGAATTCCTTGCAGCCCGTTTGGACGAGTTTGGCATTCCCTACCAACGTCCCGCGGGCGGTCACGCTATCTTTATCGATGCATTAAAAGTGCTAACCCGTGTCCCCAAAGAAGAGTTCCCCGCGCAAACACTTGCCATAGAACTCTATTTAGAAGCAGGAATAAGAGGCTGTGAAATAGGCTATTTATTGGCAGACAGGGACCCCGAAACCCGAGAAAACCGTTTCGAGGGCATGGATTTTCTCCGGTTGGCAATCCCGCGAAGAGTCTATACCAATAATCACATGGACGTGGTTGCCGTTGCCCTCAAAAACGTGTTCGACAGACGCGACACGATATCCCGCGGCGTGAAAATCGCATGGGAGGCTCCTATTATGCGACATTTTACCGTGAAATTAGAAAAATTGTAAATTATGAAAAATGAAATACTAACTCGTTTCGCGAAATATATCACTTTCGCGACTACCTCAAACCCCGAATCAAGAGATTACCCCAGCACGAAAGAGCAATTGGTTTTCGGGGACATGCTCTTTGACGAGTTGCGAGAAATAGGACTATCGGACATCGAAAAAGACCCGTACGGCTATGTTACGGCAACCCTTCCGGCTAACACCCCCGAACCGTTGCCGGTTATAGGTTTTATTGCCCATGTGGATACTGCCCCCGACATGCCCGGCGTTGCCCGTTTCCGTGTGATAGAAAATTACGACGGCAAAGACATCGTGCTGGATGCCGACCAGCAAACAACTCTCACGGTGAAAGAATTTCCGGAATTGCAAAACTATAAAGGACAAACGTTGCTTACTACTGACGGCAAAGGGCTCCTTGGGGCAGACGACAAAGCCGGTATCGCCGAAATCATTTGCGCCATGAAATATCTGCTCGACCACCCCGAAATTAAACACGGCAAAATCAGGGTGGCTTTTACTCCCGACGAAGAAGTGGGAAATGGCGTGCAATATTTTGATGTTCCCAAATTTGGTTGTGATTTCGCGTATACCATTGATGGCGGCGCGATAGGAGAATTAGAATACGAAAACTTTAACGCCGCCGCCGCCACGATACACGTGCAAGGACGTAATATCCACCCCGGGTACGCCAAAAACAAGATGATCAATTCGCAATTGATTGCCATAGAGTTTAATTCCATGCTACCCGAAAACGAAAAACCACAATACACGGCAAACTACGAAGGCTTTTTCTTGCTTACCAAAATGGAAGGTACCGTGGAAAATACTACCCTGCAATACATTATCAGAGACCACGACCGCGCTAAATTTGAAGAAAAGAAAAATAAAATCAGGGAAATTACGGATTTCTTAAACCTAAAATACGGGAAAAGAGTTTCTTGTAATATCAAAGACCAATATTTTAACATGCGAGAAAAAGTCGAGCCGGTATTTCATGTGGTAGAAAGAGCCATCAAAGCGATGAAAAACGCGGGTATTGAGCCGGTGGTTATTCCCATTCGCGGCGGCACTGACGGGGCAAACCTGTCTTTCAAAGGATTACCCTGCCCCAATATCTTCGCCGGAGGTCATAATTTTCATGGAAAATATGAATATATTCCCGTGGAATCCATGCTTAAATGTGTGGAGGTAATCGTAAATATCGCGAAGATAAACTGATAGATAGAAAATATATAAAAGTTCAAATTTTTATTCCGGATGTAAAGAAATTATTTATATATTTGCAAAAATTTAAAAACAAAGTATTATGAACAAAAATTTTTTATTATTTTTGACGTTAAGCGCGATGCTTTCATTTTTTTCCTGCGAGAAAGACAAAGAAACAGTCGCTACGGATTTATATGATCGGTCGACTTTAAAGGAGAATCTCGAAGCCATAGAAGTTCCGACCGCGTTGGTTGACAAAGTTCGCGACGCTTTTGGTGCAAATGCGACGCAGGTTATTGTCGTTGAAAACGGCGTAGAGGCAACTGTCAATTTTGGCAATGTACCGCACACTTTTCACGTGACTTATGCCAATGTTGATGCCGGCAGTATAGATTCTCATTTCGACAAATATACCCGTCCGGCTATCGAAAAGTTTCTTCACGACATTCGTCTCGAAACAACGGGAACAACAGGGGTCAATGTTGATGCGCAACACAAATATTTCAACAGCGTGCGGACAGCCTCTTATCTTGGTTCCAATGATTTTACGGTGAGATATGACGAAAATTTCACAATCACTCCCGTTTATTCGTATAACGAAAAAACAGATTATTATCTTGTTGAACAGGAAGTGATTACTTACAACGGAGACCTTCAGTGGCAAAAGCGTGATTTTAAATACGAAGGCAGCGGTTGTATAGGTTCTTTCG
Organism: Bacteroidales bacterium; assembly: GCA_031272025.1. Lineage (GTDB taxonomy): Bacteria > Bacteroidota > Bacteroidia > Bacteroidales > WCHB1-69 > JAGVVH01. Next base: position 736 of record JAISUP010000097.1, on the reverse strand, counting down.
GCAGTGGCGGCGGTATTTATACCAACAATTATTTGCTTATCAATGGCAACCGATGTCCAACGACGACGCAGGACGGGCACAACCTTCACGTAACGCAAATGTCGCCGCAAACTACAACCGGCTCAACGAGTTTCACAACCGGCTCGACCGTGTCAATCGGCGGGAATATCGGCGGTTCAGCCACCGGTCCTTCGGGAGGATTTACAGGCGGTTATACTTTAACTTCAACTCACACGACCAATATTCCCGATGTAACAGTTAAAAACCTGTCGAATTGGGACTCCGATGCCCTATGCTGCTGGGATTATCATATCGCTTATCCTTATATTCACAGCGATTACACCAACACGAAAGACCATCGGATGCAAATTGATAACCCCGTGGCACTTGCCACCACTACTGCATCGTTCTATAATTCATGGATTTGGGTTGTTGAAAATCAGGATCAAACACCTGCTACAGTCGGTCTTTACACAGTAACTTGGCCCGGGCTGAACGCGGTCTGGGGTTATCAGAATTGGGTCGGTTCACAGCACTGGTGGACAAACCGTTTCTCGCCAAGTGTCTACACACATACTATTACTTTCACGGCACCAAAACGGGACTGATGTTTTAGGTGGTTAAAAAATAATTTCCGGTGCTAAGGAAAAATAATTTGTACCTTTTCCCTATACCTCTTGACTTCGTCAACGCGACACCCCCGCGGATTTAGCCCAAAAATTTTGGTCAAAGAGTC
>JAISUP010000019.1 GCA_031272025.1 Bacteroidales bacterium | reverse complement strand
GAAATATTATCCGACATCCAATACCAGTAAACACCGGTCTGTGCCGATGGGGGAGGGGAGATGAAATCTGTCCTCAGTTGGTCTGAATGATTTGTCTTACAGGATACTACAATAAAAATAGATGCTAAAATGCAAAAATACTTCGTGTTAAATCTTCCTTTCATAGATGTTTTTCATTATTTTATTTATTTTTTTCTGCGAGGCTTGTATCAACCGGTGGGGTAAATTTGCCGTCAACCATATAGCGGGACGATTCACTATGGGTGTGGGTATATATTGCCGTTTATGTTTAAACATTTTGTCAATGGCTTTTTTGGCAAGTTTTTCAGGCGGGATAATAATACCGATCTTTACTCCCAATTGTTTGTTTTTATCGCTTAAATCATAAAGGTCTGTGCCCACTGCACCCGGGCAAACCGTAGTTACACTTATATTATGAGGACAAAGTTCCTCATAAAGTCCGCGTGAAAAGTTTTTAAGAAAGGCTTTTGTTGCTCCATAGAAAGTAATGTAGGGTAACTTCATATAGGCAGCAATGGAAGATATGTTCATAATATAACCACTGCCATTTTCTCGCATTTTTGCAGCAAACAATTTACATAGTAAAGAGGGAGTTATTACATGAAGATTCAATATTTTGTTTATCTGCGATAGATCTGTTTGATAAATATTTTTAAAAAAGAACATTCCGGCATTATTAATAAGAATGTCGATGTTAAAATTATTATTTTGACAAAAATCAAATACCTCTTGGGCGGCATCTTGCCGTGCTAAATCAATAAAGAGTTTGGCAGTTTCTACTCCAAAAGTTTGCTTTATTTCATCTGCTGCTGTTTGCAGTCTTTCCTGTTGATTACTGACTAATAGAATATTATGTCCAAGTTCTGCCAATCGCTTGCTCAAAGCGAATCCAATGCCGGAACTGGCTCCTGTAACTAATGCATATTTATTCATGTTGCAGCACTTTTTTAACTATTTTTCTCATCCATTTTCGTGGTAGAAGACGTGAAACGATATTAACCATTCCCACTGTCCATCCTCCATACTGTACCGATTTTCCTTTCATCAAAGCTCTATATCCCGATTTTGCTATTTGCAGAGGGGAATACGCACCCAGCATCATGGTTTTAGAGTAGGTCATATTGGCGGCACGCTCAAAACCGGTAGATACAGGTCCGGGACAAAGTGCCACAACGCTTATACCCGTTCCTTCTAATTCTTCGTCTATGGCTTGCGAAAAAGACAATACGAATGCTTTGGTAGCAGCATATACGGCAAAATAGGGCATTGCTGTAAAGCCGGCTACAGAAGCCACATTCAAAATTTTTCCATATCCCTTTTTTCTCATCTCACCCGCGAACAGATAGGTCATTTGCATCAAAGCCCTAATGTTTAACTCTATCATATTTTGAAGTTTCATCAAATCGGCATCAAGAAAATGACCATAGTCGCCAAAACCGGCGTTGTTCACGAGGATATGCACTTCCATGCCATGGTGTTTTATCTCGGAGAACAATTCAGTTACAGAGTTATTCGCCGACAAATCTTTGGGCATAACAACAATAGAAACGTCATGTTTTTTTTCCAATTCTTCTTTTATCTGCAACAGTTTCTTTTCGCTTCTTGCCACAAGAATAAGATTGTGCTTGTGTACTGCAAATATTTTGGCTAATTCATAACCAATTCCTCCCGAAGCACCCGTGATTAAAACATAAGTCGAATGATCCATTTTTATGGTTTTAGTATTAAAAATGCAAAGATACAAAATTTAAGGTATCCATGAAACATGTCGAAAAAAGGGATTTCGCGATGGTGGCGAAACGAGTAACGTTATAGCGAGTCGTTTGTAGCGAAACAATCAGGAAAATTTTATTCGCCTATGTGTGTTTTGAAAAAATTCATGTATATTTGCAGCGTTTTTATTAAAGAATTATGGAAATAGCAGTATTAGAAAACATCGCGGCACAAGTACGACGAGATATTATTCGCATGATACATGGGGCAAAATCGGGGCACCCGGGAGGTTCGTTAGGCTGTGCCGACTTATTGACCGCTCTTTATTTTCAAATCATGGACATAGACCCGTCTCGTTTCCCTGCCGATGGAGTAGGGGAGGATATGTTTTTTCTCTCCAATGGTCATATTTCGGCAGCGTGGTATAGTGTGTTGGCAAGGCGTGGTTATTTTCCGGTGTCAGAGTTAGGCACGTTTCGAAAAATGGGGTCTCGGTTGCAAGGGCACCCTACTCCCGCCGAGCATTTGCCCGGTATAAGAGTCGCCTCCGGCTCACTGGGGCAAGGTTTGTCCATTGCCATTGGTGCTACATTAGCCAAAAAAGCCAACGAAGACCCGCACGATGTATTCGTACTCCTTGGAGACGGGGAACTCGAAGAAGGACAAAATTGGGAAGCCATTCTTTTTGCCGCCGCCAAAAACGTGGACAACCTTGTCGCTATCGTGGATTATAACGGGAAACAAATAGATGGAACTACCGATGAAGTTTGTTCGTTGGGAGACCTCCGTGCCAAATTTGAAACCTTCAATTGGCTTGTCTTTGAAATCAATGGCAATAATATGAAAGAAACTGTTAGCGCGTTGAGCGATGTGAAAAATCTTTTGCATCGAGGCAGACCGGTTGTCGTGCTCGCGCATACCGAAATGGGCATGGGGGTAGATTTTATGATGGGTACGCATAAATGGCATGGAACGCCGCCCTCAGACGAGCAAGCCCGAGAAGCGCTGTTGCAATTACCCGAAACCATAGGAGACTACTAATCTTTTAATCGTGCCGACATGAAAATTGTCTACCGGTATTTTATCAAGAAATTCATGGGACCTTTCGTGATTACTTTTTTTTTCGCGTTGGTTATTTTACTCATGCAATTTTTGTGGCTTTATGTAGATGATTTGGTTGGCAAAGGTCTTGAAATTAAGTTAATACTCGAATTGCTACTTTATGCTTCGGCTACGATGGTGGCAATGGCGGCTCCATTAGCGGTTTTGCTTGCTTCGCTCATGACCTTCGGCTCCCTAGGCGAACATTACGAATTAGTCGCTCTTAAATCGGCAGGCATTTCTATTCACCGCTTAATGCTACCGGTAGCATTGCTTGCCCTACTTATTGGCGTGTCGGCTTTCTTCTTTACCGATAAGGTAAGTCCAAAAGCATGGTACAAAATGAAATCCCTTTTTTATAATATTAAAGACCAAAAGCCCGCCCTCGCGATAGAAGAAGGTACTTTTTACAACGAATTCGATAATTATACTATTCGTGTAGGAAAAAAACATAGAGACAACGAAACCATTGAAGATATTATTATTTACGACCACTCTAAATATAGGGGAAATATTACCATGACCTATGCTACGCGAGGTCGTATGACCGTTACCCCCGACGGGAAATACATGCTTTTTCTTTTGCAAGATGGCTTCTTTTGGGACGAGAGTTCTAACGGCAATAACCAGAGTCTGCCCCTTACCCGTGCCCGATTTAAAGAACAATACAAAAGATTTGACCTGTCGTCTTTTAATATAAAAAAAGATGATAACAACTTCTATCGTTCTAACACGAAGGCAATGTCAATAGAAGAGCTAAACGGGAGAATGGATAGTATTAAGAAGGATATAAACGGGATTTCGGATCGAGCAATTGAACAGTTTTTCGCGACACTGTATTTTTTTAATAATGCAATCATGAAAGATACTGTTTCTGAGAATAATATAGCCCAAATCAATCCTTGCGCGGGACTGAAAGCGGTTTTGCAAACACGAACAGAAGAAGAACGGGCAACGATATTTCGTGTTGCCGAACAGTCGGCACGAAATATGCTCAATACCATAAAATACGCTTACGAAGAGGCTACCTATAAAAACGAAGACCTTTGGTCGCATCAAATTGAATGGCATCGGAAATTCACTTCTGCTACTGCTTGCTTGCTCTTTTTCTTTATCGGGGCCTCGCTCGGCTCTATTATTCGCAAAGGAGGTATTGGCATACCCCTGCTTATCACGGTGATTTTTTTCGTTACCTATTTTGCCATTTCTGTTTTGGGAGAAAAAGTCGCTAAAAGCAGTTCCTTCCCCGTGAGCGCGGGAATGTGGCTGTCTTCGTTTATCCTATTGCCTATTAGCATTTTCTTAGTCTATAAAGCCTCTACCGATTCGGTACTCTTTTCTCTTGACTTGTATCGATCTTGGATAGAAAAAATAAAAAAAATCAATATCTTTACCCATAAAAAACAAACGTGAAAAATCATTTAAATATTTTTTTATGAATATATACCAACAAATGATGAAAAAGCAGGAATTGTTGCAGGACATTATTAAAAAATTGAGAATTTTTCAAGATCAAAGTTTGCCGATGGCACGGATTGAGAAAGATATTATTTTGCAATTGTTGCGCGAAGCCTACGTGCTAACCGTAGAGGCAGAAACCGAAGACACGGTAAGTTTAACCCATCGTGTCCCCATTAAACCTGTGCCGAAAACGGAACCCCATGTTGCCCCGTTAGCAGAAGATCATTATCCCGAAACCCGGGAAGAGGCAGAAGTTCCCGAAGAAAACGAATTTCCGGAATTCTCCGAAGAAGATGAGTTTCCCGAAGAAGATGAATTGTCCGAAGAGGTAGACACTCCCGAAACCTCGGAAGAGAATGAACCCCATGAAGAAGATAATGACCTCCCGGAAATTTTCGAAGAAGATGAAACTCCCGATGAAACTCCCGAAGAGCCTTATCCCATCGAGGATACCAAAGATTTTGCTATTCGAGAACCGGAACCCGAAATTTTGCCCTCAGACCTTTTTAATGAAGATGCCGAAGACAAAGCCGAAGACAAAGCCGAAGTAACACCGGTACAACAACAACCCCCGCGGTCAGAAAAAGTGGGTGTATTTTCTAATATGTCCCCGGTGCGCTCGCTTAACGACCTCTTGCAAGAGCAAACCGACAATCATTCGGTGTATGCACAATACCAACAAACCAAAGTCGCCGACCTCGCGAAATCCATATCTATTAACGATAAGTTTTTGTTTATAAGAGAATTATTTAATAATAAAGGAGAAGAATTCAGCGTGGCATTACAAGACCTGAATTGTTGTACCTCGTTAGAGCAAGCCTTTGATATGATAGAACACCTGAAAGAAACTTATTTTTGGGATTCGGCTTCGCAAGCCTACTTGAAATTGTGTGATTTAGTGAGACGTAAATTTTAAAAATAACAGAAAAACTATATTTTTTATATCATGAAATGGAAAAGAATTTTATTGAAATTGAGTGGCGAGTCCTTGATGGCGAAAGATGGATATAGCATTGATTATGAAAATATCATACATTTTTCTGAAGAAATTAGAGATGCGGTAGAGCATGAGGTACAGGTAGGAGTAGTGATTGGAGGGGGCAATATTTTTCGCGGGGTGAAAGGTGCCGGTGCAGGTTTTGACCGCCGCGCGGGAGACTATATGGGAATGTTGGCAACAGTAATCAATGCCGTGGCTTTGGAAAATTCACTATCTTCTTTGGGGGTCAAAGGGCGGGTACTTACCGCGATGAACATAGAAGGAATAGGCGAAAAAATACATTTTCAAAAAGCCTCGGACTATCTCAATCGCGGGGAGGTTGTGATATTTGGTGGTGGCACCGGAAACCCGTTCTTCACGACAGATTCGGCAGCCGCTTTGCGTGCCGCCGAAATACATGCCGATTTGTTTCTCAAAGGAACCCGCGTAGACGGGGTATATACCGCCGACCCCGAAAAAGACCCGAGTGCCTCCCGTTTCGAAGAAATTTCTTTTGAAGATGCTTACAATAAGGGACTGAAAATTATGGACTTAACAGCATTTACCATTTGTAAAGAAAATCACCTGAAATTATACGTGTATAACGCCAATCAGAGAGGTAACCTGCTATCTGTTCTACAAGAAAAAAAAATAGGTACTTTGTTGTATTAACCGGAATCGGTATCAATATCGGCATGTCTTGGGATAAAACTGCTTTTCCCGTGGTTGCCCTTTTGAGACAGCCTCTTCATAATAAAATGAATATGTTATTTTCAGACAATGCCTTAGTCAAAACATACGCGACGGAAATACGAGATACAGAACAAGAAATTTTGAAGATTTATGAGCAGTGGAACCTCAACAGACGAGAAATACAACAAATTCATCGCGAATTTGCGCGAGAAGTTAAAAATCTTGGCAAAAAAGATAGAACCGAAAGTGTAAGAGTACGGGTTTTTGCAGGAGATAGTTAGTTTTTCTCCCAATTTATACTTTTGGTTATCAATGATATAATAAAAAAATAAAAAAATTTTTCACATAGAGTTGTTATATTAAAAAAAAGTTGTATTTTTGCAGTCCCAAAAACGACCGACAGTTGGGGCGGCAGAATGGCAGGATAGGAGGTTTTAGTTGTAGGGAAAATAGACGTACATTG
>JAISUP010000064.1 GCA_031272025.1 Bacteroidales bacterium | reverse complement strand
GATTTTGATTTTTGTTTTCATCCGGCGAATATGTACCGCTGTAAGCAGGATCTTTTCGCGTATGGTCAGCATCGAGGCGTTTTCAAGATCTGTCCCCGCGAAGGCTATCTGTTTTATAGCCAATAAGATAACATAAGCGGAGGCGTGCAGAAAAAATCTGAACTGATTGGCTGAGAACTTCCCGCACGACATCCGTCCGGCATCAAGATATGTTTTTACTTACCTCATATTTTAGTGGTTGCAACCGGAGAAAGTGAAAATAATTCTCCTTGATGGGTTGTCGTGTCGTTTTTTTTACTATTTTCGCGCATAGGAAAATTTTTTTTTAATTTATTGCAAAGAAAGTAATTATTTTGCTGATTTGCAACAAAAAGGAAATTTTTTTTCCTTTTTGTTATGAATAATGCAGGTTAAGATACTATCCATATTCCACTATCATGAAATACGAAACGCCGGACAAGATAGAACTTCGCAGTGAGGAGATACAAGAAATATTGGGGAAGCCGCCCCGGTGGTTGGTTCGTTATGGGATTGCTTTAATTTTTATCATCGTGTTAGGGCTTTTCGCGGGCAGTTATTTTTTTAAGTACCCCGACATTTTACAAGCCTCTATCACGGTAACGACTGAGAATTTGCCCGCGGGGGTAGTTGCCCGTGCGAATGGGCGCATCGACAGCGTGTTCGTGAGCGAACAACAAAGCGTGCACGTGGGTGATTTGCTTGCTTGTATTCAAAATCCGGCACGAACAGAAGACGTGCTTTTCGTGGAAAAGTATTTGACAGACAAAAAAACAGATGCCCTGAATCGGGATTTTGCCTCCTTTTTTCACCCGAACACGTTGTCGTTGGGTGACCTTGCCCCTGCCTTCCTCGCGATGTTGAAAGCATGCGAAGAGTACGACTATTTTATAAAAGCAAACTATCATCGCGAAAAGATCAGAACAATAGAAAAACAAGTACAAGTACAAAAATCTATCGTGAAAAAAGAACAACAGCAATTAGTCATTGGCGAGAAACAGTTATCGGGGGTTGCCAAACTTTTTAGCATTGATTCAGGGTTGTATGCCAAAAGCATGTTGTCGCGAACCGAATACGAACAGTCTCGCAATACTTATTTGCAACAAATACAGAATTACGAGCAGTCAAAATTGAATATTGATAACTTACAATTGAGCATTTTACAGTCGGAGCAAAGTATTTTTGACCTCACGCAGCAACGGGCAGAGCAAGAAAAGAATTTGTTATTTACCTTAACTTCGTCGCGCGAGCAACTGCTGTCTCAAATCAAAGCGTGGAAAGAGAATTACATATTGGTAGCCCCTCGCGATGGGGTAGTTACATTTACCAAATACCGGCAGAAGAATCAAAACGTGGTATCAGGGGAGGTTGTTGTTACTATTGTTCCCGATGGAGACACCCATATTATTGGTAAAATCATACTCCCCGCGCAAGGGGCGGGCAAAGTAAAAACGGGACAAATAGTAAACGTGAAATTAGACAATTACCCTTACATGGAATATGGCATGTTGCGGGTACCCATTACCGGTGTATCGCTCGTTCCCGTGGACATGGGAGACGGCAAAAAAGCCAACCTGCTCGAAGTAGAATTTCCCGAAAAACTCGTTACTAACTATGGTAAAAAATTGGATTTTAGTCAAGAAATGACCGGTACCGCGGAAATCATTACCGAAGATACCCGTCTTTTAGACAAGTTCATCAATCCCGTAAAAGCCGTGCTCAAGCGATGAAAAAAATACTTATTTTCTTTATTTTATGTTTAAAAATTTCCTGTTTTTCACAATCTTATTTCAGTGTGCAAAACTGTATTCGTATCGCACGCGAGCGATCTGCCGAAGCACGTACCGCCAGAAATAATTTTGACATAGCCACCTACGACTATCAACTATACCGGCGGTCAATATTGCCAACGTTGTCGCTGTCGGGAAATTTACCTGCACTCAATCGTACAATTTCCAAAATCACGATGCCCGATGGCAGTGAATCTTTCGTGGCACAATCCACAGGCAATTACACGGCAACTCTATCTATTCAACAGCCTATTCCCTTCACCGGCGGCAATTTCTATGTCTCGTCAGGTCTACAACGATTAGACATTTATCACGACAGTACCATATCTTCCTATTTAGGAAATCTCATTAGCGTGGGCATTAGTCAGCCACTCGTTACCTACAATCCTTACAAATGGCAACGCAAATTAGCCCCCGTGCAATACCGCAAAGCCGAAAGGGACTATATAGAGGCATTAGAAAATGCTTCGATGCAAGTAGTTACCTTTTTTTTCAATCTTTTAGAAACCCAAACTTCTTTACAAATTGCACGACAAAACCGTGAGGTTACAGACACGCTACTGTCTATGGCTCGCCAGAAGTACGCGTTGGGAAAAATTACCGAAGATGTCGTGCTCGAATTAGAAGTGAATAGGCTCAATCTTCTTGTTCAAATAGAAGAGTTGGGGCAAACCTTAGCGGAGCAGCGGCAAGCCCTTGCCGACTATTTGGGTATTTTCTCGGACGATATAGGAGAATTGCAAGTGCCGGACATGATAGACTTGCCGTCGATTTCGGGGGAGCAAGCATGTAGGGAGGCAGAATACAACGGCACGCTCGTGCTTGACCACGCGCAACGAAAAATCACCGCGGAAAGCGACCTCGCACGTGCCAAAGCCGATAATGGCTTCTCCGTAGACTTACAAGCCGCTTTCGGGCTATCGAAAAACGATGAACTCTTTAAAAACATATATCGAAACCCGTTAGACCAAGAACAAATCACGCTCAGTTTTAATTTACCACTAATCGATTGGGGAATAGCCCGTTACAAACGGAAAAAAGCAAAACTTGCCCTCGACAATATAAATAAAACCATTGATAAAGAAAAACTTGACTTTCGCAGAACCTTACAATCCACCGTCAATCAATATAATTTGCAAACCTCACAAATCCGGTTAGTGAATAAGACTATTGATTTATCAAGCACCCGTTATAAAATGAGTCTTGAAAAATACGTATCAGGGAAAATCGACTATTTAGAGTATTCGGCTGCCTTGTCGGAAAAAAATAGTGCCCGTGTTTTGTATATCCAAACCCTGCAAAAACATTGGGTTAAATATTACGAGATTCGAAAATTAACGTTATATGATTTTTTAGCCGAAAGGAAAATTGAGATGCTACCCTCGCTATAACACGGTTATACTTCCCAAAAAGCGCAGTTCTTTCCCCGCGGTAGTTACCACAAGTGCCACGTAGTTATAGACAGTTTGAACCAGTTTGCCTTTCACCCGCCCGTCCCAGCGGAAATATTTGTCGGTAGAATAGAAGACGAGTTGTCCCCACCTGTCGTAGATGTGGATAGAAAAATCTTGCACGTCTTCGGTATTCGCGAGCAAAAAGTAGTCGTTGAGATTGTCGTTATTGCCGGGGGTAATGGCGTTAGGAAAGACAATCGCGCTGGGGCAAGTCTCTATGATGATATGGTCACGTTCGATACAACCATCTTCTGACACGGTAACGGAATAAGTTCCTGATTCTGACACCGTTATTGTTGATGATTGCTCGCCCGTGCTCCAATATATCAAACTATTGGGCGTGAGCGCGGTAAGCGTGGTAACATGGGTATTACAAAAATCAGGATTTGACGAAACAATCTCTACTCCTATCTCGGGTACCGTAAGCGTAAGCGAGATGATGCTATCGCAGCCACGCGTATTTTTGAGTTGTAGCATGAAATCGTAAACGCCTGCCGAATCGCGGGGGGTAATACGAAATCCATGTTTTGCATAAGATTCCGTGGGGCAAGCCGTATCATCAAAATGCAAACTGTCGATAGCCCAAACATGGAGCGTGAGCGTAACAATACTGTCGCAAGAACAACTGCCCGCGAGCGTGTCTCTAAAAATCCATGTTCCCACGGGCGGGCAAAGTGTATCGCCCCCGAAAATATAACACTCCCCTTCGCAAAGATCTTCAATCCATTCGGAATGTAAATCTAACATTTTGACTATAAGTAAAATCTCGCTGTCGCAATCGTGTGTAGTGAGAAACAGATGATTTTGAGTGAGTTGCGAATTATTGGGGACAATCGTGTCTATGGTAAAATGCGGTTTTCCCTTGTTAAAGAAAAACGTGTCGCCTTTGCAGAGGGTGGTGTCTATACGGGAAGAATAGACGGGGTTCACGATAAGATGCAACACGGTTACACTATCGCAGCCGGCAACGGTTTTCGTACTATCGACATAATGTCCCGGCAAATAAAGGGGTTTGCCCGCGAAAGGATAAGAATAACCTTCACAAATACTGACTTCTATGGTATCCAAGAGCACATCGTTTACCGTGAGATTCAAAGTCATGATACTATCACAGCCTCCTTTGTTGAGAATAATGGTATCGTAGGTGCCCGTTTGATTGTACGCTTTGCCTGCCATGGTAAAAGATTGTCCGGAACAGAGATTCACGTTAAAGGTCGCGTAGGTATTGTTTTTCACGTTGAGATATTTTTTCGTGCTAAGGCTACGGCAATTTTCGCTACCAATACCATCTACCCCCGAGATAGCGAGGCAGTACCAACCCGCGTCGGAAGGGGTAGCGGGATTGAAGGTAAGCGTGGCACTATCGCTTACCGCCGTCCCCAACGGGGTAGCCGCGGAGGTACTACTCTTGTACCACCGGTATTCCAACGGCTCTTCAAAAGTGCCATCATTCACGAAAGGAGTTGATAACGTGATAGAATCATTGTCGCATACTTGCCAATCGGGGACACTTACCGTTATGGGAGGCACGCACACGTGTACCGCGATGTCATCCATCACGAAATCATTACCTTGGCTACCCGTTCCATTATTGACAATTCTTAGGTATACCGTTGTTGTCGCGGGGGGAATGATAAAGTTAAACCCGTATACTTTCCACCAATTCTGGTTATCTTGTAAATCACCCGTGTAAAATTTAGCCAAAACTTTCCCGGTAATCGTGTTTTGCCGAATCTCGAAAGTCATGTTTGCAGGATTGTCGTATTGTGTAATGGTAGAGTTATAGTCTACACTTTGTAGCCATACCGAGAAAAACAATTCACTTCCCGGGCAAAGGTTTGGAATTTCTTTCGCGTAAAACTGTCCGGGGGATTCAGTTGCATCAAATTGTATCATGTAACCCAAAGTGTTATTCCCCGGATAGGTATGGTCGGCAGGCGTGTACCAGCCTCCATTACTGCCTCCAATTTTGGCAATACGGTATCTTCCAGCCCCCGCGACATTAGAGTTGTAGGTATAACCGCTCACTTCGGGAATGCCGGAGGTTTTCACCTGAGGGTCGGAAGCACTGTTGCCCCCAAAATCTTCTTTAAAAATCTGTTTCCCGGTCGCGGCACACAACCCGGATAAAGACGTTAGGGCACAAGTTCCCTTTTTCACCGTAACCTTATGTCGGGGATAGACAAAACCGCCTCTGTTTGCTTCTACCCACACGACTTGTTCGGCGGCAGTATTTTTGGTCAGGGTATAACTATTGCCAGTGCCAAGGGCTGTGCCGCCGGTTTCTGTGTTATACCATTTAAAAGTCGTACTGCTCACGGGGGTCATTTCAAGAATAACCGCCTGACCGGGGCATGCCGTGTATTGTGGCAAATCGTAATAGTTTGTGTTATCGATAAAAAGGTTGACTATTACTATGCTATCGCATCCATATTCTGTTTTGATGGTATCCGTGTATTGTCCTGCCTCGGTTTTGTTTTGAATATTGGGACATCCGGGTTGAGAGAACGAGGAGTTGGAAGGCATTCCTTGATTGATAATGCAAGTGTTGATGGTTTTCACGGGCATGTACATGGGAGTAGACATGGCACGACAATTGGCACGTTGGCTATTTTCGGGAGTCGACACTGCCAACCGGTAATAGCCGGTTTGTGTTCCCGTGGCGGGCGACAAAAGTAACGTATCCCCCTCGCCTGCGATAGACCAATCGTCTATATTGTTCGTGCTACCGGTAGCGTTAAAGAGCCAGCGGAAGGCGAGCGGGCTTCCCAAAGTGCCGTCATCGGTATAAGTCCCCGCGAGCACGATCGTGTCGCCCTCGCACGCGTAAGCAGACACACTCGCCTCTACCTCCGGCGTGCAAAAACGTATCTCTATGTCATCAAGCAAAAAGTCGTTGCCATTACCGGCTTGTTTGCAATGATTGAGTAGCCGCATGGTAACACCGGTAACATCGGCGGGTACGGTGTAATTGAAACTGTACTTGTTCCACGAATGATGGGGCAAAGTGTTATAGTTGGGTGTTACCAATGGCAGGTTGCCCGTGAAAAAGCGTGCCAACTCGTTACCGGCATCATCTTCTAACACCATGATTTGATTGACTTTACTATATGTAGCACCGGTGGCATTGTTGGTAATGGTACTCATGAGCCACCATGAAAAATGCAAATTCGTGCCCGGGCAAAGGCTATCGAGGCGATACGCGTAATACTGGGCGGGTTGCTCGTTCCCGTTTACTTGCATCATGTAGCCGCGATTGGTTGCTTCGGGGTAGGTGTGGTCGCGCAGCGAAGTAATGGTATTGCCCGTGATAGACAATGGCGTTTTACGAATAGAATACCTGCCGGCAGTACTCAAAGAAGTGGCATATAATAGTCCTGTTACTTTACCGGGCATGGTGTCGGTAACGAGCATAGCCGTAGGAGACGAGGTATGATTACCTCCAAAATCTTCTTTGAACAATATGGTACCCTCGCCGTTGCATCCGGTAGCGTCGGGATCGCAGTCGCCCACTTTGAGTGTTACTTTATAGCGGGGGTACACGGTAGCCCCTTCGCGGGCTTCTGCCCACCACACGGTACGCGGCGGCGACCCGGCGATTACCACATACGGGTTCACATCGCTTGCCAAAAGGGTACCTCCAAGAGTGTCTGTGTACCAATAGTATTTCAAGGACGGGTGGGCAGGATTGTCTTTAAACCCTAATTCTATTTCTGCCCCAAAACAGGCAATATATTCTTTTGCCACAGGCAAATAAATACCGGTATTATCTTCTTCCTGCATTTGTTGCATGGCGGCACCCGCGAGGTAATAATACGATTCTCTTTCTCCGAGACCGTAGCCCAATACCAAAAGTCCGTTTTCGTTTTCAAAAGTATAGGGGTTATCATCAAGGGGCATGGGATATTTTGACCAGCCCGAAGGGGCATGATTTGTCCACGAACTCCCGCCCAGTGGTGCCGGAACGTTGTTGCCTACTTTCACGGTAGTGGCATCTTTGGTAGCGGAAGGGGTAAGCACGAGCGCGTGGTGCACCGACAAAGCAGTTGCACCGGTAGGCACGAACGGGGCAATCAAAGCCTCAGAGATAGCCTGTTCCAAGGGCGGTATCCAAGCCAAGGACGGGTCTCCTGTTTCATCGCCCATGAGCCAAGCCTGTAGCGAGCGACCTGTCATGTAACTGCACACGGCAACCGGCTCGTTGCTTTGAATATAACAGTCTGTCGTAATTTCGTATTCTGCCCACTCTCCCCTATCGAGCGCGGCATTTCCTTTAACAAGCGTGCCGCCGGTTACGGAAAGTGTTGTAGCATTTTCCGAGGCAAGCACGCGTACTCTCTCTTTGCCCCGAGACGTGACCGGCACCAAAAAGACTTTTCCCCACGACCTCACCGGGAACATTTGATGAAAAAGACAATCAGCGAAATAATTACCGGCGGGTATATCTGCCGCCGTGTTTGCTGCAAAACAAGCCACCGGTTTCGTGGCAGTAACACGTGTGCCGGTATAGTCGGCGGGCGATAGCACATTCCACGAACGAGCATAATTGACCATGACCTGTCCCTTTTGTAAAGTAGATACGGGGAAGCCGTTCACGAACACTCCCGTGTTGTCTTCGGTAGCCACCACGATATACCCGTCTTCGTAAGAAAAAATCGTGCCCCCAATATCTTCTATCTGTGCCCCATAAGAAAGCATATAGTGGTCAGTGCCGAGGGCATGCAAAGGCAAAATCACAGAAGCATCGGCGGAGTTTTCTTCTTGATTAAAAGCGTAGAGCGACACGGGGTTAGAGGCGGTAACATGCAACGAATGATTGGATATGCCGTTAGACAGCGGGGTTACGGCAACACGCTCGGCGGACGTGAGTACGCGGGTATATACAGTGCCCGCGGGCACATCTACCGAATCTAATGTCCCCATGCTCGTGAAAGCAAACCATAGACGAGTAGGAGCATCTACGGCAACCCGTATTTGTAACGAACTATTGTCCGGTTGAAAATTCTTTCCAAAAGAAACATAAAAATCCGACCCCTTCGTGGAAAAAACCTGCGCCCTTGCCGTGGGACAAAGACACAATAATAGTCCCCAAAAAACATATAATATTCTATTTTTCAATATATTAAAAAACAAATTCATGGCTGCTATATTTACACGATAAAGGTACAAAGATACAAAAAATAAATTTACGTACCTTTGCAACCATTTTTTATAAAAAATATGAGCGAAGGGAATATCATCATTAAGGGGGCACGAGTGAATAACTTAAAGAGCGTGGATGTGGACATCCCGCGAGGGCAGTTTGTTGTTATCACGGGACTTTCGGGGTCAGGGAAGACGTCGCTGGCTTTCGACACGCTTTATGCCGAAGGACAACGCCGGTATGTAGAAAGTTTGAGTTCTTATGCCCGTCAGTTCATGGGAAAAATTGCCAAACCCGATGTCGACAGTATCTCCGGCATTGCCCCTGCCATAGTCATAGAACAAAAAGTAATCAATAGAAACGTGCGCTCTACCGTAGGTACTACAACCGAGATTTACGAGTACCTGAAACTGCTATTCGCGCGAGCAGGTCATACTTTCTCCCCCATCTCTCAAAAAGAAGTAAAACGAGAAACCGTGAGCGATGTAGTTTCTTATATTCAAGGACTTCATTCGGGGGCAAAGGTATATATTCTGGCTCCGTTGCTCGTGATACAAGGAAGAACGCTTGCCGAGCAAATAGAAATATGTCGGCAACAAGGGTTTCATCATATCGTGCATCATGAAAAAATCATGGACATAGAAGACCTGCAAAAACAGTTACCCGATAACGAAAATGACCTTTATTTGCTTATTGACCGTCTGAAAGTAAAAAACTTATCAGGAAATATGAGTCGGCTTGCCGATTCTGTACAAATCGCGTTTGCCGAAGGAAAAGGTACTTGCATGATACAGGTAGAAGACCACGGGCATGTGCAAAAGCAAGAGTTCAGCAACCGGTTCGAGATGGACGGGATGGTTTTTGAAGAGCCAACGGTGAATCTATTCAGTTTCAATAACCCGTATGGTGCCTGCAAAACTTGTGGGGGCGCGGGCATCATTGATGATATTAGTCCCGACTTAGTCATTCCCGACCCATCTTTGTCGGTCTTTGACGGAGCCGTGGCGTGTTGGAAAGGCGAGAAACTGGGGGAATGGAAAAACTATTTTATCCTGCACGCGGGGAAAACAGGATTTCCCGTGCACCGCCCTGTAGAAGACCTGTCAAAAGAAGATTATCATTTGCTATGGCATGGCGACAAAACAAGAGAAATATACGGGGTAAAACAATTTTTTGAATTTGTAACTGAAAATTTGTACAAAATACAATATCGGGTTATTCAATCGAGGTACAGGGGGCGCACTCCTTGCCCCGACTGTTTGGGGACGCACCTGAGAGCCGATGCCAACTACGTGAAAGTGGACGGCAAATCTATTAGCGACTTGCTCATCATGCCCATCATTGCCTTGCACGATTTTTTTCAAAATATAAAGTTAAAAAATGAAAACGAAAAAAAGATTACCAAACATGTAATCAATGAGTTAATAAAGCGCACGGGGTTTCTTACAGACGTTGGGTTAGGCTATCTCACGCTCAACAGGAGCAGTAATTCGCTATCGGGGGGCGAGTCGCAACGCATCAATCTTGCAAGAACCTTGGGCAGCAGTCTCGTGGGGTCGCTCTATATCTTAGACGAGCCCAGCATAGGCTTACATTCCCGCGACACGCGTAGTCTCATCAAAGTATTGCATCGCCTTCGCGACATTGGCAACACGGTTATCGTGGTCGAGCATGACGAGGAGATTATTCGTGCCGCCGACTATATCATCGACTTGGGACCCGGAGCCGGACAACTAGGCGGCAATGTCATTTTTCAAGGGACCTTTGACCAACTGATAAAAACCCCCGACAATCTTACAGCCGACTATATCAAGGGCATGGACAACAAACATGCCGCGGGGGCAAAAACCATCCCGTTACCCAAAATACGCCGTCCTTGGAGAAACTATATTGAAATTATCGGGGCAAAAGAACACAATCTCAAAAACATCAACGTGAAGATACCCCTTAACGTGTTCGTGGTTGTTACCGGCGTTTCAGGTAGCGGGAAAAGCAGTCTCATTCGCGACATTCTCTATCCCGCCGTGGAAAGATTATTGGAAACCGGCAATCCCATACCGGGCAAACATACCCGTGTAGACATGGACAAACGTACCGTGAGCGAGATAATCATGGTAGACCAAAATCCTATCGGGCGCTCTACCCGCAGTAACCCCGTTACCTACATTAAGGCATTTGACGACATTAGAGAACTCTTTGCCGAACAGCCACTTGCCAAACAAAGAGGCTATAAATCAGGCTTCTTCTCCCTAAACGTAAAAGGCGGGAGGTGCGAAGAATGCGAAGGCGAAGGCGTGGTGCACGTGAGCATGCAATTTATGGCAGACGTGAACCTAACCTGCCCCGAATGCGCGGGAAATAGATACCGAGACGAAGCCCTCGACATCAAAATCAACGGGCAAACCATCCAAAATATTCTCGACATGACCATCAAACAATCCGTGGATTTTTTTAAAGAATTGCCTCAAAATAAACTAATAGACAATATTATATCAAAGTTATCATATTTGCAAGATGTAGGATTGGGGTATCTAAAAATGGGGCAATCTTCTTCTACCCTATCGGGAGGCGAAGCACAACGCGTAAAAATTGCCAGTTATCTTACCTTAGAAAACAACGTGAAACAGGCTCTTTTTATCTTTGACGAACCAACTACCGGCTTACATTTTCACGACATCAACCAACTGTATGCCTCTCTTTCGCGTCTTATTGAACGCGGCAATTCGGTTGTAGTCATCGAGCACAATGCCGAACTGATCAAATGTGCCGATTGGATTATAGACCTTGGACCCGAAGGCGGTGCCGAAGGCGGCAACATTGTCTTTGAAGGTACCCCAGAAAATATAGCGAAATGCAAAAATTCTTACACGGGAAAATGCCTCAAAAACAAAGTGTAAATATTATAGTTTCACGATAATAAGAGGAAAATTAGGAGTCGCGAAGGTCGTGAAAGTTCCTTGTTCGTCGTAAATGAAATATGCAGCATATTGAGGATGCAGGGTTAGCCATTGCATTGCATTTTCTAACCCCATAACCATCAACGCGGTTGCTAAGCCGTCCGCGATAGTACAATTTTCGGCAATTACCGTAACGCTCAGTAGATTATTCTTTTCAGGATAGCCACTCGCGGGATTGATAATATGCGAATAGCGTTGTCCTTTCTGTTCGATATAATTTCGGTAATTGCCGCTCGTGGCGACCGATTGGTCTTGTAAATAAAAAAAACAGGAAGCCTCTATCGGGTCATCGCTGTCTTCGGTAGGGGTTTGTATTCCTATTTTCCATGGTTTTCCTTTTTTTGTTCCAATAGCACGCACTTCGCCGCCTATATCCACTACCCCATTTTTGTAGCCTTTTTTTTGCAAAAAAACAGCAATTTTGTCTACCGCGAACCCCTTGGCTATGGCATTAAAGTTCAGTTGTACACGAGGGTTAGTTTTAACCAATCGTTGCCCTTCGCGATGTATTTTAGCATAACCAACAAAAGCACGTATAGAATCCAACAGGGAGGTGTCCGCGGGTGTAGTTTTTTTCTGTTTGCCAAACCCCCAAAAATCGGCAAGCGGCTCTACCGTAGGATCAAAAGCCCCATCGGTCAAAACACTGATACCTCTCGCTTGTTCTATGACATAAATCATATCGCTCGTGAGCGTACAATCTTCTCCTTTGTTGATTCTCGACAAAAGAGACAAACTGTCGAAAACCGAGAATTGCCCGGATAAGTCTGTCAGCAAAGAATCTACTATTGCAGGCAAATCAGGGTCTATTTTTCCTTCGTAAGTAATCGCGTAGTACGTGCCAAATGCCATGCCTCGAAAATGATGTGCCTGTTTAAAATGGCAACCACAAAATAGCATAGCCACGGCAATTAGTTTCCATAGTTTAACTATATATTGCATTTTTTGTCATTTCATAGAATATAACCGAGGTTATTTTTGTATTCTTTCCTTGATTTGGGTAATGATTTTCTTGGTATAGTTGGGAAAGTCGGTTTTCATCATCCAATCGTAATATGGAGATTCGTGCCTAAATACCCATTCTACAGTTTTACCTTTGTATTTACCAAAATTAAAGACTTCTTCATCGTGCTCGTTATAAATAATATGACCGGCAAGGTCTACGTGTCTGAATTCTTTGGAAAAGATGCTAAGCGAGCGCATGTTGTTTTGTACGGGTTGACTGCGGGTACCGGTATTCCGTTCCACGTATTCCATGTCTTTATACTTGTCTAATTGAGCTTTAAGAATTTCGTAGGTAGCACGGGTATCTGCTTCGGCATGATGCGCGTCTACCAATTCTTTTTGGCAATAAAAACGATAGGCTGCTACCAAAGTACGCTGCTCCATCTTGTGAAAAATATTTTGCACATCAATTAAATGCCGGTTTGTTATGTCTAAATCTCTGCCACAGCGCAAAAGTTCTTCTGCTAATAAGGGAATATCAAATTTGTTGGAATTATAACCCGCGAGGTCGCAATTTTCTATAAACTCCAATAACTCATCCGCCAACTCGGGAAAACGAGGTTTGTCTTTTACATCTATATCTTTTATTCCATGTATATTAGAAACTTCTATGGGAATAGGTACCCCGGGATTTACTAACCACGTTTTTTTTTGCTCACTCCCATCAGGCATAATTTTTAACATGGCTATTTCTACAATTCTATCTTTTCCTACATTGACACCTGTGGTTTCTAAATCAAAGAAAACTAACGGACGTTCTAAATTTAATTGCATATTTTATTTTTTAAAATGCAAAGGTACGCATTTTTTTTCTAAAAAAGTGCTGTTTTTTATCCTGTTCGAACTTCGGGTGCCGTGTTGAAAAAAAAACGTACCTTTGTGTCGGCAAAAAAACAGGTATTAAAATTTTGTGATACGAATGAATATAGCGATATACAGCAGGTTGGCAAATGAAGATGACCGGAATTTCTTGTTGGAGGTCGCGGGGTTATTGTTGCGGCACGGTCATCGCGTATGGATAGAACAAAACCTCGCCCCCTTGTTTCCTGATTTTCCATCTTTCGACCCGCGAAAGGCAAATGAGGCTATTCCCGTGCTTGATTTTTTGATTTCCATAGGGGGGGACGGTACTTTTTTACAAGCGGCGCGGTACGCGGGCAATCACGGGATTCCTGTCGTGGGTATCAACACCGGACGCGTGGGTTTTTTGGCTCATATCTTACCCTCCCGCGTAGAAGAAGCCTTGAGGTCGCTCGAAACCGGGCACTTTAAAATAGAAGAGCGGTCATTATTGCACGTGGAAACCTATCCCGCGATTTCATTGCCCACCACTTTTGCCCTAAATGACCTCACGATTCATTCTTTGAATGAGATCTCCATGAGCGCGATTACCGTTTGGATTGATGGGCAAAAAGTAAATACCTATTGGGCAGATGGATTGATTGTAGCCACTCCCACAGGGTCTACCGCGTATTCGTTGAGTTGCGGGGGACCAATATTGCTACCCTCTTCTCGCGTGAACGTGCTCACACCTATTGCCTCGCATGGATTAACAGTGCGTCCGCTTGTAGTTCCCGCCGAGCAGCAAATCCGGCTATCGTTTGAGGGCAGAGGCATGTCTTTTATCCTAACTATTGATTCTCATCGGGTTGAATTACCACAACCCACCCTGATTCATCTTAGTCCGGAGAACTTTACTGTTAGCATGGTACGTTTTCACGAAATGGATTTCTTTACCGTATTACGAGAGAAATTGATGTGGGGCGCGGATAGGCGGAATCGTTCTTAAAACACGACTATTTGGGCAAATGAAACGCGACTTTCATCTCCTCCATTTGCGCGTCAGTCATCCCTTCCGGTACGAATCCCATGCCCTTTGCCGTAAGATAAATTTGTGCCGATTTTGACAGGGTATCCACCATATCGAAAGCCTCCATGATATTTTCGCCCACGGCGCACACGCCATGTTTTTCCCACAACACAACGTCATAATCAGACAACTCTCGAATTGTTGCATCGGCGAGGGCGAAAGAGCCCGGCAACGCGTAAGGGACAATACCTACTCCGCGAGGGCAAAACGCCCGCGTTTCGGGAATCATGCTCCACAACAAACGCGACAGAACATCTTTTTGCAAAAATTCTCGATGATGTGTCATGGCAACCAAATCGATAGGATGCGTGTGCAACACGGCTTTGTACGAGGAGCCTTTGCCTAACAGGTAGTCGTGGATAGACATGTGAGATGCCATTTCGGAGGTAGGCTTTACCGGATAGTCTGCAATAATATCGTAAGACAAGCCATCGGTCGCGATACGGACAATAGAGCCATGCTGCATAGGAGCACGCGAGAGGTCGCGCATACGCTTGTTGGTCCCTTTACAATAAAACAATTGCCCTCCTATATTCGACAACGGACGTCCAATAGGAATGCCCGCGACCAAAGGCGGCAAATTACGAAGGCTATCGTCTGCAATATCACTAATATTTACCGTGATATTTCCACCATTACGTTCTGCCCAACCTTTTTGCCACAAATACCCTGCTACTTCTGCCACTTCACCAATTCTATTCGCCAACATCGGAAATTTTGCTAATACTGAATTTGTCATAACTATTTATCACTTTTTTTTTTATATTAAAAATCAAAATATTATATCTATAAAAAACCTTATTTGTCTCGGGGCGTTTTTGAGGGGACAAAGATAGTATATTTTGTGCGATTTTGGAACAAAAGTTATTCTGTGAGGTAAAGATTTTTGAGAAAATTTTAGTCTTCACGCGTGTGATTTGGGAAATTTCATGTACCTTTGCAGTTGCAAAAACATTTATATTCGTGAAACAACCTCTGTCAGAAATCTTACGTCCAAAAACGTTGGACGAGTATGTAGGGCAAACTCATCTCATGGGAGAAGGGGCTATTTTGCGGGTGGCAATAGAGATGGGGCACATACATTCGATGATTTTGTGGGGACCTCCTGGGGTAGGCAAAACCACCCTCGCGTTACTCGTTGCCGAAGTTACCCATGCCCGTTTTTTCATGCTCAGTGCCATCAATTCCGGCGTGAAAGAAATTAGAGAGGTATTTGATAAAGCCGAAAAATTAGAGCAAAAAGTCATCTTGTTTATTGATGAAATACACCGTTTTTCAAAGTCTCAGCAAGATTCTCTCTTAGGTGCGGTAGAGCGCGGGGTAGTAACGTTGATTGGTGCAACTACCGAAAATCCCTCTTTCGAAGTTATCTCACCTTTGCTTTCCCGCTGTCAGGTGTACGTGCTCAAAAGTTTAGAAAAGAAAGATTTAGAATGTATTATACACAATACTTGCCGTTATTTGGAAAAAGAAACCGGCACGACCATTGTCGTGGACGAGAGCGAAGCACTTTTACGACTGTCGGGGGGCGATGCGCGCAAACTCATCAATGCCATTGAAGTCGTAGTTTCCATTTTACCCCCTGACAGCAATGGAGTACTGCATTTTACCAATGAAGTTGTACTTAAAGTTATACAAAAAAATTTAGTTATTTACGATAAAAAAGGAGAAAATCATTACGATATTATCTCGGCGTTCATCAAGTCAATGCGCGGTAGTGACCCTAACGCCGCGGTATATTATTTAGCACGAATGCTTGCCGCCGGTGAAGATCCTCTATTTATTGCCCGTCGCATGATTATCCTTGCCTCCGAAGATATTGGCAATGCCAACCCTAACGCGCTACTCTTAGCCAATGCCTGTTTCCAGTCGGTGCACCAGATAGGGATGCCCGAAGCCCGAATTATCCTTTCTCAAACGGCGACTTACCTTGCCGCTTCTCCTAAAAGCAATGCCTCTTACATGGCGATAGAAGAAGCCATGAATTGGGTAACCAAAACCGGCGATTTACCCGTTCCTTTGCATATTCGCAATGCCCCTACCCAACTCATGAAAGACTTGGGGTATCATAAAGGTTACCAGTATGCTCACCAGTACGAGAACAACTTTTCGGAACAGGAGTATTTGCCGGACAGCATTCGCGGGCTAAAATTATATGACCCCGGCAACAGTCCGCGCGAAAATGAATTACGACGATATTTGCGCGCTTGTTGGAAAGAAAAGTATCATTACATCCTTTTTCTTTTGCTATCGCTCACAGGTTTTATAACATTGCAGGGACAAGATTGGCATTATTCTCAATTTCAGGTTTCGGAGGCAACTCTTAATCCTGCCCACACGGGAATGTTTGATGGGATAGTTAGAGGGGGGCTACAAGAACGTACCCAATGGCTCTCCGTGGGGAAACCTTTTCAAACCATAACCGGCACCGTGGATTTGCCGGTTTATAAGCATGCCGGCAAACAGTGGCTCGTGGGGACAGGCATCAGTATTACAGACGACAACGCCGGCGACACTCGCTATCATTCTTTTCAAGTACAAGGTTCGGTAGGCATTACCAAAGGATTAGACCGGTATCATCACCACCGTATCAGTGCAGGGGCATACGTGGCTTGGTTGCATCGTTCACTAAATCGCGACGCGCTCTCTTTTGACGAGCAATATGTCAATGGCTATTTCTCCCCCGACAATCCTATTTCGGAAACCATAGAACGGGTATCCTTTGGCTTTCTTGATTGGGGAATAGGCATGGCATGGACCTATAGAATCAATAGCAAGCACAATCTTGTATTGGGTACCACACTCTCGCATCTCAATCGACCGGAACAGTCCTTGCTCAACGTTACATCTTTATTACCGGTTAAATCATTAAGTTATATCTTTGCTAAAATCACCGTATCGGATTATTGTCAATTGCAGCCTGCCATGTACACGGCTTTCCAATCCCGTTATTTCACGTTGGTAGCGGGCAGTAACGTAGAATTTATATTCAAAAAAAATAATTACCAAAATGGTATATCCGTGGGAACAGGGTTATTTTATCGTTATCGCGATGCGTTAGTAGTAACCTTTTTAACAGAATGGGAAAACTTACGACTCGTGTGCAGTTACGACATCAACATTTCAAAGTTTGATATTGCCACTCGCTATCGCGGGGGTTTTGAATTGTCATTATTTTATACTTTAAAACGCAAAAAGACAGGTCGTGCAGGCTACGAACCTTGTTCTTACGGCATTTTATAGATTAGCGTTTGCCTCGCGACTTATCTGTTTTTTTTACCGTAGCAATAGATTGTTCTACTTCGGCAAGTAAAGGCTCTATGGAGACGGGCATTCCCACGGCTTCCCGCATCCAAACATCGGGAGTTTTACGTCCTATTTTAAAGATACGCTCTACTTCGGTACCGATATTTTTATTTTTCAAAAAATGTTCTAATTGGAAACTGATGATATGCCCGATAGGATAAGCCGACACATAGAGCGGCACCTCTATCAGATGCGAATATATAGCCAAGATGGGCTGATCTTTGACTTTAAATATAGGGGCATAATATTGGTTCCACACGTTTTTAGCGATGGCAATCACGGCATCGCGTAATTCGTAATCGGCGGCATCGGGGTGTTCGTATAGCCATTGCCATGTTTTGATGTCTACTAAGGCTACCCCCATAATTTCATAACAATTCCAAAAGATGTCTAAATTTTGGTAGGCTTCATTGAGTGAAGAGTCTTCAAGATTTAAGAGAGCGAGGTCGCGCGACTGAAAAATGAAAGCCAATGCTTCGGTAAACGCCGTGTTTGGCACCCCGTTCAAGAAATAATTAGAGACATCGTGCAAGGATATAGTTTGCTCAACATTATGTCCAAACTCATGAATTCCAATATTATAACCTTTATAGTCCATTCCATCTTCGTTTATTCGGGTACGCAGGTGCGCGTTGTCGGCACGAGTTTTAGCACCCCACGCGTGTCCCGCGCCTACCGAAGGCTCTACCGTAACATGTTGACAAATGTAGGCTGCCTTCTCAGCAGAAAAGCCCAAGTCGCGCAAAACACGAGGTAAATCGTTCGCGAAAGCCTCTACCGTAGGGTAGCGTTTTCTTACTACCGAGTCGAGAAACTTTTGCGAGAAGCAACCCCGTCCCTTAAAACCATCATACCATATATCAAAGGGTTGCAAATCTCTATCGAGTCGTTGTTTTATCAATTTGGCAACTTCTTCTACTTGCGGTGAGGCAAGCAACGTGGTAAATAATCGTTCCACGGTCTCTACCGAAATCTCGTAATCATTGTCAAAAGTGCGACTAATGAAGGTTGAGTTTTTGCCATAATACGGGTCTGCTGCACTTTCGGCTTTAAAGACTTCCAGCCAATGTCGGTAGCGAATATTTTTTTCGCGTGTCGCGGTGATTTCTATTTTATCCAAAAAAATCTGGTTAGAAGACGGGTACCAAATATATTCATTATTATTGATCACCTCTTCTGGAATATCTTGCATAACAATACGTTTCATCACGTTATAAAGCACCCGTTGTTTTTTTGTACCTTTGTGTCTATCGGCATAACAGGCTTTCAGTTCATCGCGAAGTCCCCAATGCGCGATAAACTTGTCATTGGCAGTCCAAAATTTTTCGTTATCATCTGTCCACACATCTCCCATGACAATGTTATAATTAGAGATATAATTTTCGGCATTCGCGAGCGTGGTGGCTATTTTCTGAGGTAACGCGGCAGGCAATCGTGAAATAAAGACTTCTCCTAACCGCACGTACCCCCATTCAAGGTCAGTCCAATGCTCCCCATTGTTACTTTTTTCCTCCAATGTAAAACGGGGAAAATTAAGAATCACGACAAACGCGATTTTACTTTTAAACATATCTTCCTGAAAATGAGCGAAACCATCATAGCCGGCAAAAAGTGCGTCTATAGGGGTGGGAGAATAACCACTCAATTGCGAAGGAGCCTGTAAATCTAACGACATTTTGTTTTGATGCCCTAAAATAGATTCAAAATAATAGCATAACCTATTAAAAAGTTTCTTTTTTTCTTCGGGGGTTTTACAAGCATATCGGGTGCAAAATTTAGAAAAGTCCTCTCTTGTCCCGTCTTTCTCTGTCCAAAATTCGGCGGTTTGTTTTACCCCGCGCTCTATGACATGTGCAGAAATCATGCTATTGCGTGTCAAATAGGAGCAAACTCCCGCGATTCGTTTCTCGTCAATATAATCATTAGAGGCAGAAAAAAGGGAAAATACCGGACTCATACAGCATAATAAAAAAAATATTCTTTGACTTTGTTTCATGAAAACATTAATTAAATAATTAAAAATCAGACATTTATTTTTTTAACGAAGTTTATTTTGAAAAATTTTTGCAAAGGTAAAAAAAAAAAAGGAGTTATGTCTTTTATGTCAAAAAAAAATCGTATTTTTGCATCGCTTTTTCGGGGTGTGGCGCAGTTGGCTAGCGCACTTGCATGGGGTGCAAGGGGTCGGAAGTTCGAGTCTTCTCACCCCGACAAAAAAAGTATTTGTGTTGTTTGAGTATTAAATGACAAACGGGGAATTTAAAAGTTTCCCGTTTGTTTTTTAGTACTTTTCAAGTTTTTTATTTTATATTCAACTTTATGAATATAAATATCATAGATGTGAATGACCACAAAGAAGATCCTCCATAGCTCAAGAAAGGTAAAGGAATCCCGATAATGGGCACTAAACCGATGGTCATGCCGACATTGACGGCGACATGGAAAAAGAGGATGCCCGCGATGCCGTAGCCATAATATCGCACGAAAGGATTATGATGCTTTTCCGACAGCCATAGTATTCTCGCTATCATAAAGAAAAAAGCGCCTATCACGACCAATGCACCCAAGAATCCCCATTCTTCACCTATGCTGCAAAAAATAAAATCGGTACTTTGTTCGGGGATAAAATTAAACTTTGTTTGCGAGCCTTTCAGGAATCCTTTCCCGGAAAATCCTCCCGAGCCAATGGCTATTTTCGATTGATTGAGATTAAAATCAGCCCCCTTAGGGTCGACTGTTTTTCCCAATAATGAATCAATTCGTTGTTTTTGATGTGATTGAAAGACACGCTCGTAAGCCGTGTTTGTACCCAACACGAACATGATACCCAGTAGCAGTATCAGGCTATAACGTCCAACGGCATTTTTCACGTTTTTACTCACGAACCATGCTACCGTATAACCCATCAGTAGCAAAGCGATTGCATATAATTCATTAAAATACAAGGTGATTAATCCCAATAGTCCCATACAAGCAGTTACGATAAAGATACGGGCGCTCATTCCTTCGCGATAGCACAAGATAAAAAAAGAGGTATATACCAACGCTGATCCGGTGTCGTGTTGCAAAAAAATGATAAGAATAGGCAGGAAAACGATGGCAATAACAGCAATCCATACATTTCGTTTTTCTTTCACGGTTTTACCTTGATTGAGCAAACGTGCCAATGCCAATGCTGTAGCGAGTTTCATAAATTCGCCGGGTTGTATACTAAAACTACCTATTTTTATCCAAGCCTTTGCTCCTGATATTTCGGTGCCTAAGACAAAAACGAGCAAAAGCAAAAGCAAACAGCCCGCGTAAATTACCCACGCGTAATGCTGAAACAGTTTGGCATCGAGTACCAAAATGATAAGGGCAATAACAAAAGCAGCAATAATCCATACTAATTGTCGCCCGTATACCGTAGATAATGTAAAAATACTGTGAAAGCGAGTTGGGTCATACGCTGATGAAAATATCGACAACCAACCGACGATAACCAAAAATAAATACAAGAAAAGCAATGGTTTGTCAATGGTATGAGCCGAATAGGGAGTGTGCGGGCTTATATTTTGTTTCATTATTGCAGTTTACCTTGTCCAAGTCGCGCCTTCTTTGGTATCTTTGACGGTTATTCCTATAGAATTCAGGTAATCGCGAATGTCGTCCGCCAATGCCCAATTTTTAGAATCTTTAGCCTTTTGCCGCAGTTGCAAGATGATGTCCATCAATCGAGATGTCAGATCATTAGGAGTCGTTTCACCCGCGGTATCATTTTTCAGACCCAATATATCGAAAAAGAAAGTATGAAAACCATTTTTAAGCAGGAGGATATCCTCTGCGGTCAAAGTAATTTTCCCGTTTTTCACGCTATTGATAACACGAGTTGCCTCAAAGAGTTCCGCGATAAGTTTAGGAGTATTAAAGTCTTCGTTCATGGCATCGTAGCAACGAGAAATCCACGCGGGGATATCTTCTGTTGAAGATGTTGACGCGGGCAAATGGTCGAGCGTGAGCAATGAGGTTTGCAATTTTTGCAGTCCTTTTTCGGCGGCTTGTAACGCTTCGTTAGAGAAATCTAGCGTACCGCGATAGTGAGCCTGTAAGACGAAGAAGCGAATGGTCATCGGGGCGTATGCTTGTGTCAATAAAGGATGTGTTCCTTTAAAAAATTCGTTAAGCGTGATAAAATTGCCCAACGATTTGCCCATTTTTTGTCCATTTATGGTAATCATATTGTTATGTAGCCAATATTTAACGGAGGCTTGCCCATTAGCCACGCTACTTTGGCATACTTCTGATTCGTGGTGCGGGAATAGCAAGTCGATGCCTCCCCCGTGGATATCAAAATGTTCTCCTAAATATTTCGTACTCATTGCTGTACATTCTATATGCCAACCGGGGAATCCTTGTCCCCAAGGGGATATCCAACGCATAATATGTTCGGGGGCAGCCTTTTTCCACAGCGCGAAATCAGCGGGATGACGTTTCTCGTCTTGTCCGTCTAATGCCCGCGTGTTCGCGAGCATGTCGTCAAGGACACGTCCTGACAGTTTCCCGTAACCAAAGTCTCGGTCAAACTTTAGCACGTCAAAATACACCGAGCCATTAGACACGTAAGCATATCCTTTTTCTAATATACGTTCTACCATCGCGATTTGTTCCATGATATGCCCTGAAGCACGCGGCTCGATAGAGGGACGGGATACGTTAAGCGCATCCATCGCGAAGTGATAACTGTCTAAATAATGTTGCGCTACCTCCATGGGTTCCAATTCTTCTAACCGTGCTTTTTTCGCGATTTTATCTTCCCCCGTGTCGGCATCGTTTTCCAAATGTCCTACATCGGTAATATTGCGCACGTAACGGACCTGATAGCCCAAATGTTTTAAATATCTAAAAACCAAATCAAAAGTTACGGCGGGTCGCGCATGTCCCAAATGAGGTTCCCCATATACCGTGGGACCACAAACATACATCCCTACCTTACCCTCATGAAGGGGTACAAAGAGTTCCTTCTCTCTGCTCATCGTGTTAAATACAAACAACTTTCCCGGTTGAGCACTTCCCATGTCTTGTAAATTCATCTGCTTGATTTATCGTTATTAATGTCCTAAAAAATTGATGCTAAAAAAGCATTGCAAAGATACGCGAAAATATTTGCACTAACAGCAATGTCCATGTTCGAGGAGTAAAAAATCGGCGACTACCAATGCTGTCATGGCTTCTATCACGGGTAAAACTCTCGGCAACACGCTACTGTCATTGCGGGACGAGGCTTTTAAGGTACACGATGCCCCTTTAAAACTAATGGTTTCCTGTGTCATTTGCAACGAAGGTATAGGTTTGAATCCTACCGTGAAACACACGTCCTGACCATTAGTAATTCCGGCTTGCACGCCCCCATCGTGATTCGACAGAAAACGGAAGTCGGCAGTTTGCCTATCGTTATATTCTGAACCTGACATACGCGCGGCGGCAAATCCCTCGCCTATCTCGAAAGCCCGGGCGGCGTTGATAGAAAGCATGGAATATGCTAAACGAGCATGGAATTTGTCATATACAGGTTCGCCCAAGCCGGCAGGCAAATGCCGGATTACCCCTTTGACCCATGCCCCTGCGGTATCTCCCTCCCGCGTGTCCTTTATAGTTTCTAACGGATACGTTTCTATTTCTATATTTCTTGTTTTCAAGAACATCATGGCAATCGCCCCCCCCACGACTCTGTTAAGAGTTTGTCGTGCCGATGCCCGCCCACAATAACTATTATTTTCGGCGAGGTATTTTTGACGATAAACAAAAGAAGCATGAGAAGGTTTGAGTGCCTGCAGTCCTTCGCGGTCGGGTTGCACGTCTGTATTCTCAACAAGAAACCCGATAGGGGCACCGGTTGTTTTTTGCTCGTGCACGCCGGATAGGATACGCACGCTATCTTGCTCTACCCGTGCGGTAACGTGCGGCAACGCGGGAGAAGCACGTCTCCGCGAAAGCATCGTTTGCAATAAAGCCTCGTCCCATGACACCCCCGCGGGACAGCCATCGACCATGCCTCCCAAAGCAACCCCATGTGTATCCCCATAATCAGTTAACCGGAAAATATAACCAAAAGAATTCATTTTTAAAAAATTAAAAATAAGTATATTATAAAATATTACAAGGTAATAAAACGGCACGACATGGGGCACCTTCTACCCTACCCCATTTGAGCGGTAATGCCACGAGCAGGTATTTTCCGGGGGCTACCGCAGACAAGTCGAGATTTTCTATAACAACAACTTCGGCACCCAACAAAATCTCGTGCACGGGTTTAGAAAATTCGGCATGTCCTATCGACAACAATTCCGTCCCTACCAACTGTATCTTTGCCTTTACTAACACGCGGGCTGCTTCCTCCGTCAAATAGCCACTACCTTTAAATAATATCCTTTCCGGTTTATACTTTAAAAGTATGGGCAATAACATTTTTTCAGTAATATTTTCTTTACACGGTAGCACGACTACCTCACCCATACACTTTTCCAACGCGATTTGACTCACATCCTGCCCATCGGGCACGAAATGTGATGGGGCATCCACGTGTGTCCCGTTGTGCGCGCACAATGTTACGTCCGAAAGTCGATAGCCGTCCTTATCCATCTCGGCACGGGCAACACGAGAAGGAATCGTGTCCCCGGGATAAACCTGAGAGGCAAATAATTCTCTACTAATATCCAATATCTTCATCTTCTTTTAATTCGGCATGAAGAACCATGTAAAAAAAATGCCCATACCTGAATTCGACCCGCGAAGATAGTGATTTTTTTCGTATTTTCACCATAGCGATTGATATCTTTCTCATACCGGACAGAATCCTGAGTTTCACCTATTTTCTTCTTTTTTTCTATCATAGTCTGTTTTGAGTTTAAATATTTCCATGTTATCAATACCCAAGGCATTCTTTACCATCTCGTTCCATGGTCGCATGTCTCGCAGGTC
>JAISUP010000033.1 GCA_031272025.1 Bacteroidales bacterium | reverse complement strand
AACAGCAAATCGTGCTGTTCATCAATGACTTGCGATAAAAATGATTTCAGTATCATAATCGTACTTGTTATTTTATTCGCTGCAAAAATACAAAATTATTCGATACAAACAAAAACTTTTTCTCGTGTAAACCAATATGTCAAAGAACGTTTTTGCTGCCTACTCTGTTTCAGGATTTTCGGCTACCTCCTTTTATTACCTTAAATATATTTTGTCCCTACGCGGGACATTTCAACTCCTGATTCGCGTTATTTACTAACCACTCAATTATTTACGGCTCACAGCGGTATGCCATAACGTAACTACCAGTACCACCAGATACTTTAACATAATAATAGCCGGTATAGGATGTAGTCACATTGGTAGCGCGATAATAACCCGCGATACGCGTTCCCGATTCATTATATATATCTACGTAGGGAGAATTGAATGACGCGCCCGAACCATCTGTTCCATCTATCTTGAAGGTATATTTATTACCAGTATGTTTCGCGGTCATCGCTCCCGTTATTACCGCTGTCGCCTTGCTTCATTTTGCAATACCTATCGCACATCGCGATTTCCGAACTTACATCGGCATCAGCATCGCAAGCACCGTATTGTTGGTAATAATTTTTGGCTTCGCAGTATTTCTTCTGCGATTCAAGAGCGGTTGCCCGTTGCAAAAGCGCTGCACAATTTTGACCATACACTACCGTTACACTTCCAAACGATAACAACATTAAAATAAAGTAAATAGATAACTTTTTACACATAAAAAATAATTTAATACAAATCGCCTACTCTTTTCAGGATTTTCGACATCACTCCTTATGTCTATTCTATGTATGGGAAACCAAAATTTTGCTATTTTTGCAAATTTAAAATCAAAAATAACTATCCGCGGTTGTATCAGATATAATAATCTGTAACCGTGCAAGTAATCTAAATGTCGGGTGGGCGGGGTTAGGTTATGGTAGTTGTGTGTGTGTGTGTGTGTGTGTGTGTTACACTTTTTTCGTTAACAAAAATGGGTATCGCGAAAAAAAGATGCACGAAATAATGCGCGTAACTTTTTGCTGTTTCGCACATTGCTTTACAAAAAATAATAAAATTATATCTTTTTTTTCGCATCTCGTTTTTTTTTGCTAAAAAACCGGTGCAAAAATAATACTTTTTTTTAATATATGGCACGTCTTTCCATTTTTTTTATTTTTTTTATTATTTCACACAATTTTTTTATTTTTGCAACGTTATACGGCGTATAAAAAACGAGATTAGAAATTTTAAGACATGAGCAAAGTTAAGTATTTGATTGTCTCTATTTTATTTTATTTATTTATCTTCTTTGTACAAGGAGGGTTACACGCGCAACAAGTAACTTGTCATGCTACAGTACCTACCCGTGCGATAGAAGTTGGACAAGTTTTCGAGTATAGCGTGTCGTTAAACACGAAGGCAGACCAAATTGTTTCTACTTCATTTTCTCATTTCAAGGTACTCCGAGGTCCGTCTGTAAGTCATTCATCTTCGTTTAGCATGGTTAACGGGAACATGACTTCTTCACAGTCATACACATACACGTATGCTTTGCAAGCCACTGCCGAAGGTACGTTTGCCATACCGGGGGCAGTATTTTCTGTCAACGGGCAACAAGTGAAAGCCAATAACGTACAAGTAACCGTGGTCAAAGCCGATGGCACGAATAGCGGCGGTAGCGGGAACAATGCCCGCGCTCAGGGGCAAGGGCAAAATCAGGGGGGTAATCTCGACAAAAATGACATTTTTCTCTCGGCATCTGCCTCAAGCACCTCTCCGTATCAGGGCGAATCGGTTACTATTACCCACAAACTATATGTCAGTGATGCCGTGAACGGGGGTTTACAAGTAATAAACCAAAATTTGCCCACGCAAAATGGGCTATGGACCTATCAGTTAGGCAAAGATAACGACACGCGCAAACAAGGCTCCGAAACGGTCAACGGGAAACATTACACGGTATACGAGATACGAAAGACAGCGGTTTTTCCTCAAAAATCAGGGGATTTGACTATTACCGCCTTAGAAATGGAAGTTGCCGCGCGAGTAATTTTTGGGCGACCGAGCAATAGCATTTGGGACGATTTTTTCGGGGGCGGTCAGCAAGCCCGTGACCATCGACTTAAAATACAGTCTAATAGCATTAAATTACATGTTAAGCCTTTGCCTTCCGCGGGGCAACCGGATTCATTTAGCGGGTTAGCGGGCAATTTCACTATGAGCACTCATTTGAGTCGCGAACAATTAAAAACCAACGAAGCCGCGAATCTCGTGATTACCGTAAGCGGCACGGGTAACCTGCAACACGTGGAACTGCCTGCCCTTCATTTTCCCCCTGATTTTGACGTAGCCGAACCGCGGGTAAGCGACAAGATAAATACTTCGGGTAACACGGTTAGCGGGAGTCGCACTTTCGAGTATATCATTATCCCGCGGGCAGCAGGCTCTTTCAACATTCCCGCCGCCACGTTCAGTTATTTCGACCTCGCGTCTCACGC
The DNA here is from genome assembly GCA_031272025.1 of Bacteroidales bacterium. Classification (GTDB taxonomy): domain Bacteria; phylum Bacteroidota; class Bacteroidia; order Bacteroidales; family WCHB1-69; genus JAGVVH01. The sequence goes on along the minus strand of JAISUP010000033.1, from coordinate 14,390 downwards.
GTACAAAACCCTGTCCTCAAAAGAATACACGTTAAAAGTGGAAAAAGGAGAAGGCGAACCGGTGTCGAGCACGACTCCTTTTGCCGCGCAAAAAGACATCAAAATGCTCGACCGCGATATTCGTTATATCAAAACCAACGGGCAGGCTTTTGCCCCCCGCGAAGTTTCTCTTTTCGGTTCCGTTTGGCACTTTTCGGGCATTCTTATTCCCGTTGCCTTGTTCTTGCTGTTCTTGCTTATCTGGCGCAAACAAATAGAAGCACGTCGCGACATTACCGGCTACCGAGACCGGCACGCCAATAAAGTGGCACGCAAACGACTGCGCGCGGCTCACCAATTGCTGCAAAATAACCAACAAGAACCTTTTTATGAAGAGATATCAAGAGTACTATGGGGCTACATGAGCGACAAGTTTCACATTCCACTTGCCAATTTATCCATGAATACCGTGGAAGAAAAACTGCAAGCGAAGGGACTCCCTGCAGAACATATAAGCGAATTTATGAACACCCTTCAACAATGCGAATTTGCCCGTTTTGCCCCCGGCGACCCATCCCAACTTATGCACGACATGTATCAATCAACCCTTTCTTTTATTACCCGAATTGAAAAAAAATAAGACAAAGATGAAAAAGATAAGAATTTTGTGTGTTTTTTGTTGTTTAGTTATTTCTAATATCATGATTTCGCGTGGGGATACGCTCTCGTTAGCCTCTCCCGTGTTATTGCCCGACACGACTGCCGATTTATGGATGCCCGTGTCGGAGAGCGATTTCCCCGACACGCTCTCCCCCGAAAAGGCTTTTGCTATGGCAAATGCTTCCTACCAAAATGCCCGTTACGAAGAGGCTCTTGCCTTGTATACACGCATTGTCAACAAAGGATACGAAGGTAGCGTGCTATTTTATAATATGGGCAATGCCTGTTATAAAATCGGCGATAAGGCTCATGCCCTGCTTTGGTACGAAAGGGCACTCCGACTAAGCCCTTCCAACGAAGACATCAAACACAATATAGCCTTCGTGAAACAACAACTCATGGACAAGATAGAACCATTGCCACAGTTCGCGATTACCCGTTGGTGGAATGCCTTGTCGGGAAGTATGACCTCTAATCAATGGACTATCGCGAGTATCGTGTTCACGGTGCTCTTATTACTTAGCATTCTCTTATTTCTTGTATCCAAACGGTCGTGGGTACGCGCGTTCTCGCTTACCCTATTCATCGTAACACTGCTACTACTCACCGCGAGCCTGCTATTTGCCCATCGAGAAAAACAACATTATATCTCTAACCCTGAGGCAATTCTTATCGAAAGCGTGGCAACCGCGAAGAGCACCCCTAATCCCTCCGGCTCCGACCTCTTCGTTATTCACGAAGGCATAAAAATCATCATTACCGACAAGGCAGCCGATTGGTACGAGATAAAATTACCCAACGGAGAAAAAGGCTGGCTACCCAAAGAAAGCATGGAAATAATATAGAAAAAATGAAGATGTGATACATAGAATCGTAAAGAAAACACTTCGTGTGCTGGGAATAATCGCGGGGGCATGCTTAATATTAGACCTCTCGGTGGTAGGGCTTTGTTTTGTGCCCTCCATACAGGAATATCTCGTGCACAAAGTAACCGAACTCGTATCACAACAATGGCAAAGCAACATTCATATAAGCAAAATCTACATCTCTCCTACCCTTGAAGTTGTTTTTAGCGATTTGGTTATCAACGACACCCGGCAACGTCCTATGATTAGCGTAAAAAAAACCAAAGGACGTATCAAAACCGTGAAACTCAAACCCTTTACCCTGCATTTTTTTTCCATTCATGCCGAAGGTGCAGATGTGGATTTGATAAAATACACGGGAGATGAAAGTGTCAATGTTGCCTTGTGGGCACGAAAATTCAAAACCGACAAACCCATAAAATTCGCGCTATACGCTGACCAACTGACCTTAAAGAACAGCCGTTTTGCTTATACCAACGAGGCAAACAAACGCGCGACAACGCCGGACAGGTGCATAGACTATGCTTTTTTCGAGTTGCAAAATATCGCGACCAAAATGCAGAACTTTTCAGTCGAAGGTGCTGATGTATCGGCAAATATACAAAAATTATCCCTAAAACAATATACAGGGTTCCATTTATTAGACGCTTCTGCTCTTTTTAGAATCAATGCCAAAGAAATGCAATTTAAAGAAGGAAAAATTGTAACCCCAAACAGCATGGCTTTTTTAAATTTATCTTTTGGATACACCAATTGGGGGGCATATAGCAATTTTACAGATAGTGTTCGTTTTGAAGCAGATATAAAGTCTGCCCTGCTTGATTTGCGAGACGTTGCCTGTTTTGCCCCGTCCATTCAAGGCATGAATCAACGATTGAACATCGAAGGACAAGTATATGGTCCGGTAAATAAAATGTCGGCTTACGACTGTGTGATACGTTATGGCGAGAAAACCGAGATCGCGGGAGACATCACGCTTACGAATATTCCCGACTTTTGGCATTCTACTATTGATTTTTCTTGTCGCGACAGCAAACTCGATGCCCGAGACCTGTCGACATTCACGTTACCCGGAGGACACGCGCTCGTCCTTCCCGATATGCTTACTCGTGCAGGCACCCTGCGAGTCAAAGGACAATTCAACGGGTCGCCGTCCTGTTTCAGCACTAACCTCGCGCTGACATCCGTTTCCTTGGGCAACGTTACCCTGCAACTCTCCTGCACCGGCAACAACAAAATCCCCCTATTCGCGGGGCACTTGCATTCTTCGGGATTTAATATCGGAAAATTGCTGCAACAAGAACGTTATTTAGGCATCGTATCCCTTGATGCCGAAGGAGAAGGGAGTTTTTACACGCCCGCGGGTAGTACAAAGCGCACTTTCGCGTCCCACTGCACGATACATATCCCCCGTTTCGACTTATTGGGAGGTACCCTGCACGACCTTACACTCAAAAGTGCCGTGAAAAATCAGGTCATCACCGCCGAATTCCAAACTTCTGACACGGCATTAGCCTTAAATGTCAATACCACGCTCGACATTTCAGGAAAAGAACCCACCTTAAAAGGGCAATGTGTCATGCCTCATCTCATCCCCTACCTGCTCGCGCAACGTTACACGCTCGCCGACAGCACCTCAGACGATAGTTTTGACAAACTCGTGCATTTTTGTCAGAAAAATAAAAATAAAAAATGGGCTTTCCAACTTCTTGAAATTAACGTTAAAGGAAAAAATATTGAAACCCTGAACGGTCTCTTGGCATTAGACGATTTGTCGTACAGCGACGGGGAGCATACCATAAATAGCGAAAGGCTAAGACTGACAGCCATCAATACCGCTTCGGGGTTACACAAATGGATTCTTACGTCTTCTTTTGCCAACGCGACCATGACCACCAATCATCATCTTTCTTCTTTGATAGACACGCTCGCTAACGTAGCCTATCGCTACATGCCCAATCTCATGCCCGAAAGAGCACCAGCCTACCCTACCCTCGCGCCCGAAAATAATGTTGAAGAACGATATTTTAAACTTTCTATCGAAACATTTCGCACCAGAGACTTGCTCGCCCTGCTCATTCCCGGGCTACAAATAGCCCCTGCTTCTCATGCCGACCTGTATATCAGTTCCGTGCCCGAAAAAGATCAGTTCTCGTTAGATACCCGCTACGTGAGATATAAAAATGGAATAGGATTGTACAAAATACGCGCAGGTAGCAATCAAAGCGAACAAAACCTGCAACTGCAAATCACGGGCGACAGCCTTGTCTTCCATTTAAACAAACAAAATATCTCGTTTCGAGACATAGAACTTTCTACTTCCATACGGCAACAATATATTCAATATCATTTACGTTGGCAAGGAGTCAATGCCTTGTCCGTTCATGCCTCACAATTGTCTGGCTACGTGGACGCGATACGACGTGATTCCATCGCCATTCATTTTGACCCTTCCGCGCTCAATATTCGCGACAATATATGGTCTTTTAACCCGGCACACAACGTTGTTTTACGCCCCGACCATATTGATTTTTCCGAACTCATTCTCAAAGCCAATCGAGGCATGATTAAAATCAATGGGCTGTATTCTTTTAAACAACAGGATAATTTAAGCATTGACATTAAAAATGTGGATTTATCTCAAATAAATCCTTTTACCGAAAACCTCAACATGACCTTCGGCGGCGCGATGTCGGCAAAAATACGATTGGGAACATGGAAAAAACACCGTATGATCACGGGAAAATTATTAGTCAGTGATTTTCAATATAATGGAGAAACGCTCGGTCATTTGTTTCTCGCTGCCGCCGTCCCCGAAAGTAGCACGATAGGCTTTGGCGGCGGTTTGTTTGCCAAACAAAGTTTAAACTCGGAAAACGTGGAACAATATACTATTCGCGACTATAATAACGAACCGGTAAAATTAACCAATTTGACCGGCAAGTACGAGATCCCCAAAAAGCAATTGGAAGTAAAAGCAAATATCGACACGTTGCGCATCGGTTTTTTGTCGCCTTTCCTGCGTTCGTTTAGTCAAGTTGTTTCAGGAACCGCCCGCGGGGAACTCACTTTCCGTGCCAACCCAGATTCTGCTTATTTTCAAGGAAATGTTACCGTACTTAACGGGCTCATGGGCATCTCGGCACTCAACACGGTATACAATATTGCCAATCAAACCATCTCCTTCGACTCTCGCGGGATAACTTTTGACCATCTTATTTTAAATGATATATTTGGAAATACCGCGACACTAAACGGGCATGTCTATCACCGTTTTTTCAAAAACATGCAAATAGACCTGACCATAGAAACCCGAAAAATCATGGCTCTTAACAGTAAAAAACAGTCTGACACTTATTTTTATGGCACGGGATTCGTGTCGGGAAAAGTAAATATCAAAGGAACCAGCCAAAAACTATCTTTTGTCGGGCAAAATATAACTACATTAAGTAACAGTAAGATATACCTTCCACTCACTTTTTCGGAGCACGTGTCCGAAACGGCGGGTATCCGGTTTAAACCGGTATCGGAAACCATCGCTAACGCCAACCCCACAGCAACTAATATGGAATTGGATTTCGATTTTCTATTCAACGTGAATAAAGAAGCCGAAGTACAAATAGACCTAGATCCCGCCATCGGGGGCACCCTTACCGCACGCGTAGAAGGTCCTTTACATCTTACTTATCAAACTCTTGGAAATTTGAACCTGTTAGGACAATTAAATATCGCGAGTGGGAAATTTGCCTTTTCGTTTCGAGACATCTTTAACAGCAACTTCGATCTCGAACAAGATGGCAGTATCGCGTTCAATGGTCCGGTAGACCGCTCACGCATTGATGCTCGTGCCATTTACAAAACCTCTGCCTCCTTGCAAGAACTCATCCCCGATGCATCTTCGCGACGCGTACCCGTGAACGCCTACCTCAATCTTACCGGTAATCTCATGCACCCAAATATCGGGTTCTCTTTTGCCTTGCCCAACAACAACGAAGAAGATAATGCCATGCTTAACAATGCAATAGACATTTCCAATACCAATAATGGTGCGCGGCAGTTTATATCATTACTTCTCTTTTCCAAATTTACCTCTACCGGGAACACGGAAGATCAATTTGGCAGCGACATCGCCGCTTCTACCAGTTTTGAGATGTTATCCGGCATGTTGAGTAAATTGCTCTCGCAACAATTTAAGTATGGCGACGTAGGAGTAAAATATCAAGTAGGCGACCTCACGCACGCGGCAGAATACAGCGTGAATGCCTCTATCCCATTCCTGCACGACCGCATCGTGATCAATACCAACATTGGCTACGCGGACGGCAGAAATACCAATAACGCTACAAATGCCAGTTACGTGATAGGAGACGTGAGCCTCGAATTTTTACTCAACGAAGACGGCAATTGGAGACTCAAGGCTTTCTATACCCGAAATGACGATAACTCCCTGTCAGGTTATGACTATCAGTCTCAAAATGGCGTGGGAGGCGTGGCTCTTATCTACAAAAAAGAATTCAACGGACTGAAAGATTTCTTAGACTCTTTTAGAAGAAAAAATAAAAAAAGAAATAAGGATAAGAAAAAATAGAATGAGTTTTTTGAGAAAGCATGAACAAACGATAATCACAATAGTTTTAGTGTTGATAAACTTTGCTATTAAAGGGATTTTTCTTTCGAAAAATTCATTAGGCGGTGATGAACCTTTCAGTGTTTATCATGCTCAAATGGATATTGCCTCAATAATAAGATTACTTTCGGCATCTCCGAATTTTCCATACGATTTCCCTCTTTAATATTTAGTTGTATAACTGTGCTATTCATGTATAAATTAGGAATTAAGTATCTTAATAAACGAATTGCCTTATATGCAAGTATAATATTCATATTTTCCAATTACCACATATTATTTGCTCATGAGGCTCGGGCTTATGCATTATTAGGAATGCTGTCCTTAACTTCTATGTACTTGTATATGGGATTATTACAACCGTGTAATATGATAAATCAAACCGAAAACCATAAGAAACATCAATCTAAAGATAGTATTTATACTATGTTATGTCAGTTCTCCAATGCTCCCGTTGTTGCTGTTTGTGTCATTTCTGTTTTTAGACAGATACCTGATGCCCGCTGCAATTGCATTCTGTTTAATACTTGGTATTTCTGTTGATTATATTATACAAATGCCCAAATATAAATACGTGATACCCGCTATGGTTTGTTTATTATTTATTGCTACGGCTAAACCCGATATAACGAATGAAAGAAATGTTGAGGAAACAGTTAATAAGGTAAAAGAATTAGATGCAAATTACAATTTGCAGAATGAGTATAGATTTTATGCAATATTCAATGTGTTTGAATATAAATTGAAATAAAAAACGGCTATTAAGAGCGCATCAAAGTTTCTATATCTTCTATTTCCACGGGCACATTTTTCATGAGATCAATAGGGTTATCGGCTACTACAACATCGGTTTCTATTCGCACACCAATATTTTCCCGGGCAATATAAATCCCCGGTTCGCAACTCAATACCTGCCCGGGTTGGAATAACCAATCGCGTTCTCCTACATCGTGGACATCTAATCCTATAAAATGACTGGTATTGTGCATGTAATACTGTTTGAATAGCGGTTTACTCTTGTCTTGTTTTTGCACATCTTCTCTCGTGAAAAGTCCCAATTTAATCATTTCTTCCTCCATGCGTTTAAACACGAAATCATTGATTTTATGGATGGTCATGCCCGGCACGAAACGAGGAATCGTTTCTTTATAAATGGTAAGCACCGCTTCGTATACCGCTTTTTGTCGCGGAGTAAAATGTCCATTTACCGGCAATGTACGACTACAATCCCCCGCGTAATTAGCATATTCTGCCCCAAAATCCAACAACAGCAAATCGCCATCCTGCATACGTTTGTTATTGGTAATATAGTGCAAGATACAGGTATCTGCCCCAGCCGCCACGATAGGCGCGAAGGCATGCCCCGAAGCGCCCCTACGCAGCATCTCGTAAGTAAGTTCTGCTTCAATTTCATACTCGTATTTTCCCGGTTTCACGGCACGCGCTGCCCGCGCGAAAGCATGCCCCGTGATTTCACAGGCATGTTTCAACGTTGCCAACTCTTCCGGTGCTTTTACCGACCGCATAGGATAAAGAATCGGGGCTAACCGTTTGTAGGCATGCAAAGGATACTGTTCTTTTAACTTTTTCGCGAACCGCACTTCGCTCGTGGGAAAGGTCATTTTCAAACGCGGGTATTCAGGCAAATGCAAATACACATTCTCGGCATACATCATCATCTCGTGTAGCACATCTTCTTTTTGTTCATTGAAAATCACGGTTTCTATTCCCGATATACGCGAGGCTTCGGCTTTGCTCAACCTATGCCCGTACCACGTGATCATCTCCGGAGACGGGTTCTTTACAAACAATACCTCCCTGCGTCCCTTATCGGGATGCCACGGCATAAGTGCCAAAGTCGTATCTTCCTGATCAATGCCACAAAGATACAGCAAATTGGCATTTTGCTTAAAAGGGTGTGTCATATCCCCGCGCGAAGGATACTCATCACTCGAAGTTACGATAACCAAACTATTACTTGCAATCTCGTGGGATACACGAACACGATTGCCGCGATAAAACTCGGCGGATAAAGGCATATATTTCATACGATAAATTCTGTTTTTTACGATTGCAAATATATAGATTTTTTTCATATTAAAAAAAATCCCTACCTTTGCATTTTATTTTTTAATAATTGCATTAAGTTATTTTTACTTCATGAAAAAAGAGATCAGGTTTTGTCTGTTATATCGCGACATGTGGCAATCTTCGGGCAAATACGTACCCAGAGTAGATCAATTGGTACGTGTGGCACCGGTAATTATAGATATGGGGTGTTTTGCTCGCGTGGAAACCAACGGGGGGGCATTTGAACAAGTGAACCTGCTATATGGCGAAAATCCAAATAAAGCAGTGCGAGCATGGGTACAACCATTTAACGAAGCAGGCATACAAACCCAAATGCTCGAAAGGGCATTAAACGCTTTGCGCATGTTCCCGGTACCCGCTGACATCAGACAGTTGATGTTCAAAGTAAAAAAAGCACAAGGGGTAGATATTGCCCGCTCTTTTTGTGGACTTAACGATCCTCGCAACCTTGAACTTTCGGTAAAATATGCCAAAGAAGCGGGAATGATATCGCAAGGAGCACTGAGTATTACACATTCTGCCATTCATACCGTAGATTACTACATGAACGTGGTGGACAAACTGGTAGAATTTGGTGCCGATGAGATTGGACTAAAAGACATGGCAGGCATCGGTCGTCCGGTGATGTTAGGCAAACTGGTTCGCCGGATTAAAGAAAAATACCCGCATCTTATCGTGCAATATCACGGGCATAGCGGTCCCGGGCTTTCGATGGCTTCCATTCTTGAAGTATGCGAAAATGGAGCCGACATCATTGATACCGCCATGGAACCCTTGGCATGGGGCATGGTGCACCCTGACGTGATTTCCGTGCAAGCCATGCTTAAAGATGCCGGTTTTTCCGTACCCGACATCAACATGAAAGCATACATGGAAGTTCGCCGACTTAACCAAGAATTTATTGATGACTTTCTCGGTCTCTTTATTGACCCTAAAAATAAAATATCCACTTCCTTATTACTGAAATGCGGGCTGCCCGGTGGCATGATGGGATCTATGATGGCAGACCTGAAAGGGGTACACGGTAGCATTAACCGGCAACTGCAAAACACGGGAAAACCGGAAATGAGCGAAGACGACTTGCTCGTGGCTCTTTTTGATGAAGTAGAATACGTGTGGTCTAAAGTAGGATACCCCCCTTTGGTAACCCCATTTAGTCAATACGTGAAAAACATCGCCCTCATGAATATCTTGTCCATGACACAGAACCAAGAGCGATACTCGCGCATGGACAAAAATATGTGGGACATGATTTTGGGAAAAACAGGGGCTTTGCCCGGTAAGGTCGCCCCTGAAATTGTAGACTTGGCAAAAAGTAAAAACTACGTCTTCTTTACCGACAATCCTCAATCTCATTTTCCTGACGAACTACCCAAATATCGCTCACTCATGGAAGAGCAAGGCTGGGAACTCGGGCAAGACGAGGAAGAATTGTTAGAATGTGCCATGCACGAACGGCAATATATTGATTATAAATCAGGGGTAGCCAAGCGCAACTTTGAGCGTGAGGTAGAAGTCGCGAGGCAAAAAATCAATATCCCCGCGAATACAGGCTTACCTAAAAAGAACGAGGATAGCAAACCCGTTGCCGACCAACTGTTAGAAGAGTGGCAATCGAAAATGCCCGGCATCGTACCGGTAACCGCTACGGTGAATGGCACCTTACTTTGGGAACTCGCCGTGAACGAACCCTCCATGCCCCCCCCGAAAGGAACTCTTTTCGAAGAAGGACAACCGGTATGTTTCGTGGAGGCTTACTATGGAAACGAAAATATTCCCGCGCTCTATACCGGAAAATTAGTCCATGTATTCATACAACAAGGCAATAAAGTAAAAAAAGGAGACCTCATCGCCTTACTGCAAAAATAAATTATTTCATTGTATTCTTAATTTATGTCAACATCGATCACGTTAGAAAAACGGTATTTACAGCCGTTTATTTCATCAGGAGACATCAACAAATACATGTCTCGGGTGCAAGAAGTACATCATCAATTGCTACAGCGTAGCGGGACAGGTAATCAATTTTTGGGGTGGCTCTCACTGCCAAATGACACTGCCATCGACTTACAAGAGCATCTCTCTGCAACGGGTAATCGTTTAGCCAAACAATCAGAAGTCGTTGTCGTTGTCGGCATCGGGGGGTCTTATTTAGGTGCCCGTGCCGTCATAGACGCGCTTTCTCCTTATTTTTCAACAACGAAGGGGCAAAAAGGAAATCCGGAAATTGTGTACGCGGGTAATCATTTAAGCGAAAACTACTTGTTTGAACTAATACAATATATTAAAGATAAAGAATATAGCATTATCGTGATTTCAAAATCGGGCACAACTACCGAACCCGCTATCGCGTTCAGGATATTGCGGGCACATTGCGAACAAAAATACGGGATAGAAGGGAGTAAAGAGCGAATTGTGGCTATTACAGACCGGGACAAAGGGGCACTTAAAAATCTTTCCGAGAAAGCAGGTTACGCCACATACGAAATTCCCGATGACGTGGGAGGACGTTACTCTGTACTCACCCCTGTAGGATTGCTACCCATCGCCGTGGCAGGATTTTCTATCAAAAATCTACTCGATGGTGCCCGACAAATGCAGCAACAGTTATGCCATACTAACAATTTTGAACAAAACATAGGCATGCAATACGCCTTGTTTCGTTATCTTTTGTATCAACTATATGGCAAAAAAATAGAGTTGATGGTTGCCTACGAGCCTAAAATGTTTTATTTTATAGAGTGGTTTAAGCAACTATTTGGCGAGAGTGAAGGCAAAGCGCTGAAAGGTATTTTTCCCGCTGGAGCCATTTTTAGCACCGACTTGCACTCGTTGGGGCAATACATTCAAGAAGGCGAGCGTACCCTTTTCGAGACCGTGATTTCTATTGGAGAAGGAACCCAAAAATTGCCGATACCTCACGATTTGCAAAATATTGACAAGCTCAATTACCTGACACATCATAGCATAGACCATATCAATCATCTTGCCGAAGAAGGCACTTGCACGGCACACGCGGACGGGGGAGTACCCTGCCTGCGACTATTGATTTCCCATATATCAGAACATACCTTAGGCGAGTTGATTTATTTCTTCGAATATAGTTGTGCATTAAGTGGTTATTTGCTTAAAGTAAACCCCTTTGACCAACCCGGAGTAGAAGCCTATAAAAAAAACATGTTCGCCCTTTTGGGAAAAAAATAAAAAAAAATAAAATATTTTTTCCAATTATAAAAAAAGTTGTATCTTTGCAACCCCAAAAGTTAAAATATAACTATTTGAAATATACATTTTAAAAATGGCAAAGAAAAATAAAGAAGCACGGCAACAGGTGATATTGGAATGTACCGAACAAAAATCCAGCGGTGTTCCGGGAATGTCGCGGTATATCACCACCAAAAATCGAAAAAACACCACCGAAAGGTTGGAGTTGAAAAAGTATAACCCGTATCTCAAGAAAGTTACGGTGCATAAAGAAATTAAATAATATAAAACGAATAAGTCATGGCAAAGAAGGTAGTTGCATCATTGAAAAAAGAAGGAGGCGTATCATTTTCTCGCGTAATTAAAATGGAACGCTCTCCAAAAACAGGGGCTTACGTTTTCAAGGAAGCCATCGTGGAATCCACGAACGTGAAAGACTTTTTCTCAAAAAAGTAATATTTTTGTTTTCATGGTTACGAAAGCCGGGATGACATGCCGTTATTTCGGCTTTTTTGATTATTTTACACATCATAATTTTCATATATGGGATTTTTAAATAAGATTTTTTCTAAAGAAAAAAAAGAAGAGTTAAACCAAACGCTGGAGAAATCCAAAGAGAGTTTTTTCGCGAAATTAGCAAAAACCGTCGCGGGAAAATCCAAAGTAGACGATGAGGTACTCGACCACCTCGAAGAAGCGCTAGTAACCTCTGACGTAGGCGTGGAAACAACCTTAAAAATCATCGAGCGCATAGAACAACGGGTTTCACGCGACAAATACATCGGCTCGGAACAGTTAAATACCATTTTACGGGAAGAGATTCGTGCTCTACTACAAGAAAACGGGCAAAAAGATCTCTCGGATTTTGAACTTCCCTCGCGAAATATTCCTTATGTTATCATTGTCGTAGGAGTTAACGGGGTAGGTAAAACCACCACGATTGGAAAATTGGCATATCAATTTAAGGAAAAGGGTTATTCGGTAATGCTTGGTGCAGCCGACACTTTTCGGGCTGCTGCCGTGGACCAATTGGAAATATGGGGAAAACGGGCAGGAGTACCGGTTATCGTGCAAAAAGCCGGTGCCGACCCTGCCGCCGTAGCATACGACACCGTAGCCTCTGCCATAGCAAAAAAATGCGACGTAGTCATTATCGACACCGCGGGACGCTTGCACAACAAAATTAACCTCATGAAAGAGTTGAGCAAAATCAAAAACGTGGTTGGCAAACTTATTCCTACCGCTCCCGATGAAATTTTGCTCGTGTTAGACGGCTCTACCGGACAAAATGCCATAGAACAGGCACGACAATTTACTGCTGCTACTGCCGTCAACGCCCTCGCGATTACCAAATTAGACGGTACCGCGAAAGGCGGTGTCGTGATAGGCATTTCCGACCTCTTTAAAATTCCCGTCAAATATATCGGAGTTGGTGAAAAAATCGACCAGTTGCAAATCTTTAACAAAGACGAGTTCGTAGATTCGCTGCTCCCCGAAAAAATGTAATTTTTTAAATTGAAAATCAAAAATATACATATTATGGATACCGTTTTAAGTGGAATCAGACCTACCGGTTTTTTGCATTTGGGCAATTATTTCGGGGCATTAAAAAATTTCATTAAGATGCAAGATGAAAATCGCTGTTTTTTCTTCATTGCCGACTATCATTCGCTTACCACACACCCCACGCCCGACAATTTGAGTATCAATATTAAGAACGTGCTTATCGACTACCTTGCCGCGGGGTTAGACCCGAACAAGTGCGATATTTACGTGCAAAGCGATTTGCCCGAAGTTTGCGAACTCTCGCTACTACTATCCATGAACGTTCACGTGGGAGAGTTGCAAAGAGTGGCTTCTTTTAAAGAAAAAGTAAGACGACAACCCAACAATGTCAACGCGGGACTGCTTACTTACCCCGTGCTCATGGCTTCGGACATCTTAATACATCGTGCCGACAAAGTCCCCGTGGGAAAAGACCAAGAGCAACATTTGGAACTCACCCGCGACTTTGCCCAAAGATTTAATAACTTATACGGGATTAACTATTTTAAATTACCTGTTGCCTACAATTTTGGTGACAACTTAATTAAAATTCCCGGGTTGGACGGCTCTACCAAAATGTCTAAATCCGACAACGAAACCTCGTGTATCTACCTTTCAGACTCCCCAGAAGTCATTCGCAAAAAAGTGATGAAAGCCGTTTCTGATTCCGGACCTGTTACCCCCGAAACCCCAAAATCGCAAGCCGTAGAAAATCTTTTTTCACTCATGCAAGCCGTATCTACCCCCGAAACCGTGCAATTTTTTGAAGATGAATATCATCAATGTCGCATTCGTTACGGGGACATGAAAAAACAATTGGCAACAGATATTATACAATTTGCCGCCCCAATTTACGAGAAAGTACTCTCTTTGCGGGAACAAAACGACTATTTACGAGAGGTCGTCGCGCAAGGAGCAACACACGCCCGCGAAAATGCACGAAAAACAATCAAAGACGTGAGAGAAATTATCGGGATACGACCTCTCTAATTCAAGAAAAAGTTGTACCTTTTTCCAAAGGCACGAAAAAATTTTCTAAAATCAGGCAATCTGACCATATTTTGTCCGCATCGAAAGACAAAATCGCGATTTTACAAAGAAAATACAGCCACAACCGGACAATTAAAAATTCAAAAAAAAAAGTTTTGTACTTTTGCAAGCGTTAAACAAAGTAAAAAGACACCTTAAATTGTCTTGAACTATAATTTAAAATTCAAACAAAAATGAAAACAACATTTAATTGGGCGAAAGCCCGCAGGATTATGAGCAAAACTCTTTGCTCTGTAATGATAGCAACGGCTATCGTAAGTTTCTCATCGTGCAGCGATGATGATGACGATGACAACAACAACAATGGTGGTGGTACGACCAGTCAATTTACCTCTTTGCAGGTGAATGTGGCTAATGGGTCTCAATAC
>JAISUP010000081.1 GCA_031272025.1 Bacteroidales bacterium | reverse complement strand
GTAGGGAATTCACAAATTGATTCGTTTATTTATGAACAACGCCTTAGCCCAAAAATTTTGGTCAAAGAGTTGGATGATGGACTTGAGCTTTGGGGTAAGAAGCATTGTTTTGAAAAGCGTTTCCCTGCTTTCACGCGGTTTGACTTTTTTGAATTTTATTGTCCCACATGGTGGGGTGTAAAAATCAGTATTTGATTTCAAAATTTATTCATTCAATATCTGTGCCGTTAGGCACAAAATGTTGGTAGAAAAATATGAGGGACACCTTTGTTGATATACAGGAGTGTTAAAAATTGGGGTGATAAAGTCAGGACATCCGCCTTCTGCGCATTTATATTAACGCTTAAAACGCAAATTATCAAGAGAATAAAAATCTTAATCATTTGAAACATATTTGTTAATCCGCTGCAAAAGTACTCACGTCGGATTACAAACCGGATACGCCGGTGTTACGAAAATGTTTCATCAATTCTAAATTCTGGTTAGAAGTATTTTTCAACTTTCGGTTAAAATGCGTTTGTTCACGCCAAATTGTTCGTTATCGTTGGTATTGCCTTTGGGTTCCACGTGAACAACAATATCATACACGTTTTCTATTTGTTGTTTAATGCTTGTTTCTACTTCTGTGGCAACGCGATGGGCTTCGGTAAGAGTGAGGTTCCCATCGACTTCAATGTCGAGCACGATGTTGTAGCGATTTCCCACGTAACCGGTGCGAATACGATGCGGGTTTTCTGCCCCAGGTACTTTTTCAACCGACCGAATAATATCGTGATAAACTTTAGTATTTTTCATCCCGTCCATGAGCACGAGATTGGCAGAACGAAATATTCCTATGGCAGACCAGACGATAAAAAGGCTCACGAGCATTGCTACTATCGGGTCGAGAACCGGTAAGTGAAAAACATGAGTACAAAGTAAGCCCACGAGTACCCCTGCCGACAGGATAACATCGTTGCGCATGTTCACGGCGTTGGCTTGTAGCATGGAAGAACCGAGCCTGCGTCCCTGTCGAAATTGATACCACGATAATAACAGTTTGCCCACGATAGACACGATAACCGCCCATAGAGCCAAGAAGGAAGGCATGGCTAATTCGCGAGGGTGTAGCAGTTTGCCTATTGCCGTGATGAATAATTGTATGCCCATGAACAAAATCACGAAAGACAAGATGGTAGATGCCATATTTTCGGCTTTTTCGCGCCCGTACACGTATTTGGAATTGGGAGGATGGCTCACTAAAAACGAGGTAATTAAGATAATGACAGAAGTAAGTACATCTGTTGCCGAATCCATACCATCACTCAACGTGGAAAGGCTCCCCGCTAACAGACCTACGACTATTTTCAAGGCGGATAAGAAAAGATTACCCCAAACACTAATCCACGAAGTCCGTTGCAATGCCTTTTGTTTATTTTTTATCGTGTTCATTTTTTATTTTTCCGCATCTATCCATTTATACACTTTATCACCTCGTCTCACGATTTCACAAGTTGGGATTGAACAGGGAAGACCCTTTTTCGCGGTAGTTACAGGTTGTAAATCTACCCTGATTTCAGGGATGATCTCTTCGTAAACGCCAGTTGTAGTTCCTGTGATTAGCAAGGGGTCGCCCACGGATAGTGTCCCTGTTTCGATGGTAATTTCAGCGACTCCGATATGATGAAAATAATTGGTTACTTTGCCAATATATTGTTTTGAGCGAGTGGCTCGCGAACCATATACATCAGACCATTCTCCCAGTTTTTGTCCCAAATAATAGCCATCCCAAAAATCTCGGTTATAGACACTTCGCAGTCGGGCAGTCCATGCTTCTATTTTTTGAGTATTATAACTTCCTGTTTCTATAGCATTTACTGCTTCTTGATAACAAGAAGTAACTGTTTTCACGTATTCTGCCGAACGTCCGCGTCCTTCTATCTTCAATACCGACACCCCCGCAGCCAACAACTGGTCTAAAAATCCAATTGTACATAAGTCCTTCGGAGACATAATATATTGGTTTTGAATATCTAATTCTACTTCGTTGTCCATATCTTTGACTCTGTAACCTCTTCGGCACAATTGATAGCATCCCCCTCTGTTTGCAGAGGAGTTGAAATGGTCTAAACTGAGATAGCATTTTCCTGATGTTGCCATGCACAAAGCCCCGTGCACGAACATTTCCAAACGTATTCTTTTTCCTGAGGGTCCGCATAAATTCTGTCGTGCTATAGCCTCCGAGATTTCAGCAACTTGCAATAAGTTGACTTCCCGTGCCAATACGATTACATCGGCAAATTGAGCATAAAATTGCACTGCCGTGAAGTTGGTAACATTACACTGGGTAGAGATATGAATTTCTAAACCTATTTGTCGACAATAATTGATTACCGCCCAATCGGATGCGATAATTGCAGATACTCCGTGTTGTTTTGCTGCATCTAAAATCGCGTGTACCTCTTCAATTTCATGATTAAAGACCACGGTATTCACGGTAAGGTAGGACAAAACGCCATGTGCGCGACAAACACGTGTAATAACCTCCATGTCTGCAAGAGAAAAATTGACCGATGAGCGAGCGCGCATGTTCAAATTACCTACCCCAAAATACACGGCATTTGCCCCGGCTTGTATCGCCGACATCAACGATTCGAAAGAACCCGCCGGAGACATGATTTCTATAGAAGACATCTTAACAATGGTATTTAAACAACAATGGTTTGATAATGCAAATGTACGGAAAAATTTAATACCGCGAGTTTTTTAACGGTATGGTCTGTAATTAGATATTTTTATGTATCTTTGCAGCCAAATTTTAAAACATCATTTTTATATGGCAAACAGCGAGAAAATAGGTACAAAACAAGAAGTTAAAGGTGTTGTAAAAGAAAATTTTATAACAAAAATTGTTCATTGGTATAACCAATACGAGAAGATTATTTTTGGGGTAGTTATCGCGTTATTCGTAATAATAGGCGGCAGTATGGCACTAAATCGTTTTTATTTCCAACCGCGAAATCAAAAAGGAGCAGCAGCTGTATTGGCACCCATACAATATTATGGACAAGCGATACAATCTAACGACACTGCAAAGTTTAATCTCGCCCTTGAAGGAGACGAGGAAAATGATGGATTCCTTGCTATTATCTCCGATTACAAGATGACCAAAGTAGCAAATACCGCCAAATATTTCGCGGGATTGTGCTATCTTAACATGGGACAAAAGGAAGAAGCATTGGATTTTTTTCTTAAATTTAAGAAAAAAGAAGATGTGTATTGGTATGTTTGCCAAATGCTTATCGGAGATTTATACGATGAGCAAGGTGATGACAATAAAGCCATTAAATATTACGAGAAAGCCGCCAAGGGCGATAACAATTTTTCAACCCCTATCGTACTTTTTAAATTAGGACAAATGTACGAAAAAGCAGACCGTTGGGATAAGGCTTACGCTACTTATGCTCGGATTCAAAACGAGTATTATAACGAATATCAATCCTCGGGGATAGATAAGTACTTGGAAAAGGCAAAACTAAAAGCCAACATCCAATAAATTGAAAAAACTTCTATTTTTGCTTATCTTCGCGATAGCCACCGATGGTTTTTCGCAAATGTTGGGAACACAAGGTCAATGGTTGCACCGTGCAATTCCCGACAGTAAGATAGAGCACGTGTGGAACGGGGATAATTTGCCATCCGGCTTTAATGGGGAAGGAGTGATTATCGGGTTTACCGATTGGGGTTTTGATTATACTCATCCGGTTTTTTTCGATACTTTAATGCAAGAATACAGAGTTGCGCGCGCATGGGATCAGTGGTGCGGACAAGGGAAACCACCAACAGGGTTTAACTATGGGACAGAGTTAGTGGGCAAGGAAGCCTTGCTTACGGCAATGCATGATACAAATAACGTGTATGACCTTGCCTATCACGGTACGCATGTGGCTTCTATCGCGGGAGGTGCGGGTGCAGGCACCGCTTACAAGGGTGTGGCTTATAATGCTCAATTGCTTTTTACCTCTATTTTAGTAGATGAGAAGGCAATCATGGATGCGTTCCGGTGGATGCATCGTGTTGCCAAAGAAGAAGGAAAACACTTAATTATCAGTATGAGTTGGGGCTTGTATTACATGGGGAACATGGATGGTACCGGAGCCATTGCCTCGCTCATGGATTCGCTTTCTAAAGAAGGGGTATTGTTTGTGGCTGCCGCGGGCAATTGTGGCTACTATCGCTTTCATTTACACCGTAATTTCAACGAATATGCCGATACTTTACGTTCTCGAATTCACTATGCCGGCGACAATGCAGGAAATCAATGGGGACAATCTATATCCATGCTCAATACCCCCGGTCATGATTTTGCTTTCGCGTTACAAATCATGAATAATCAAAAAGAACAGATTGCACAAAGTCCTTGGCAAAACGTGAAAGACAGCAATAGTTACGCGGAAGGGGAAATATCATTGCCTTCCGGGGATACCGTGTATTATAAGGTGAACTTAGAGCACGAAAATCCTTATAATCATCGTCCACAGGCACGATTGTGTGTTAAGAAAATGACAACCAACAATTATTTTCCCGTGTTGGCAGTAACCGCGAAGGGGGGCGATTTTCACGCTTGGAACGTGATAGAACTCCCCACGGGAGTAGGAAATTGGGGAGGCGATTTTAGTAGCGAAGACATTCCCGAATGGCAAGATGGAGACTATCAATACGGGATAGGAACTCCTGCCAATGTAGAAGTTGCCGTTACGGTTGCAGCACATCAGTCGCGTTATCAAGTTGGGAATTATGATTATGGTGGCGACATCGCGACATTCTCCAGTTATGGTCCCGTGCCGGGGCAACCCCAAAAACCCGACTTGTCGGCACCCGGCTACGAAATTACCGCCGCGTTATCTTCTTACACGAATCAATCTTATAGTGGCACGCGAAAAAGCAGAGTTACCTTCAACGGGCGAAATTATTATTTTCTATCCTTGTCGGGGACTTCTATGGCAGCCCCGTTGGTATCGGGGGTAGCGGCTTTGATGTGGCAGGCAAACCCCGCGTTGTCGCCCGCGCAAATAAAGCAAATTTTAAGAGAAACGGCGAGCAACGATGACTTCACTCTCGCCGCCGGTATAGAACGCTTTGGACAAGGAAAAATCAACGCGTGGCAAGCCGTGATTAAAGCATTAAACACCACAGGGATTCAACCGGTCAAAACTTCAACAACCACACTTTCGCTCTATCCCAATCCTGCTTCGCGAACACTCTATCTCTCGCTTCGCCTGAAAAATGATCATGCCAAAGTTTTTATTTACAATATTACCGGACAAACCGTGCTACAACAAGATGTTTTTACCGGTAGCAATGCTATGAATGTCGCCAATTTGCCTAATGGTTTTTATGTACTCAAATTAGTTGACAATCAAGAAATTATTGTAAAAAAATTTATTAAAAAGACTTTCTAATTCAAATAAAAGTAGCCTACCCAAAGGGGGATAAAAACACGATGCCTCCCTTGTTGATGCTTTCAGCAAGGACGACCATTTGGTTGACGTTTTCATAAAAGGAAGGATGTGGGATTAAGGTTGGTTGTGTTCCAGCTGGGATTCGAACCCAGGACCCCATCCTTAAAAGGGATGTGCTCTACCTGCTGAGCTACTGAAACTCCTTTGTTTTTTGCGAGTGCAAAGATACGATTTTTTTTTGAAATAGGTATCTTCTTTTGAAAAAAAAGAAAAATCGTATAAACAATTGATTTGTTGCTCATTACTTTTCATAATGAGGTTATCCCACACTTCCTTCCAGACTAATATTGAGTAATTTTTGGGCTTCAACGGCAAATTCCATGGGTAATTTGTTCAAAACCTCTTTGGCATACCCGTTCACGATAAGGCTAATGGCTTTTTCTTTATCAATACCTCTTTGTTGCGCGTAGAATAATTGCTCGTCTGAGATTTTCGAAGTTGTAGCCTCGTGTTCGAGAATCGCGTTTGGATTATTACAGTCTATGGTAGGCCAAGTATGTGCCCCACAGGTGTCGCTCATGAGCAAGGAATCGCATTGCGAAAAATTACGGGCATTTTCCGCTTTTTTAGATACCCGTACTAATCCTCGGTAACTATTTTGACTATGTCCGGCAGAGATTCCTTTAGAGACAATCAAACTACGGGTATTTTTACCTAAGTGTATCATTTTGGTACCTGTATCGGCTTGTTGATAGTGATTTGTTACGGCTACCGAGTAGAATTCTCCCGAAGAGTAGTCGCCTTGCAAAACGCATCCGGGATATTTCCATGTAATAGCAGAGCCTGTTTCTACTTGTGTCCACGAAATTTTAGCATGGTCGCCTTTGCAAAGTCCGCGTTTGGTAACTAAATTGTATATTCCCCCATTGCCGTTTTTGTCGCCCGGGTACCAATTTTGCACGGTCGAGTACTTTACTTCGGCATTTTTCATCGCGACAATTTCTACCACAGCGGCATGTAATTGATTTTCATCGCGACGAGGTGCTGTGCAACCTTCCATGTAACTCACGTAGGAACCTTCATCGGCAATAATAAGCGTGCGCTCAAATTGTCCGGTATTTGCCGCGTTGATCCTGAAATAAGTCGAGAGTTCTATGGGACAACGTACCCCTTTGGGGATATAACAAAAGGAACCTTCGCTAAAAACAGCACTATTGAGTGCCGCGTAAAAGTTGTCACCCACGGGGACAACCGTGGCAAGATATTGCCGAACCAAATCAGGGTGTTTCTTAATCGCTTCCCCAAAAGAACAAAATATAATCCCGTGTTTTTCAAGAGTTTCTGAAAAAGTAGTTTTTACAGAAACAGAATCAATCACGGCATCTACTGCCACGCCTGCCAATAGTTTCTGTTCTTCGAGCGGTACTCCTAACTTATTGAATGTTTCTAAAAGGTCAGGGTCAATCTCGTCCAAATCTTGTGTATCTTTCTTTTTCTTTGGAATAGCCAAATATTTTATATCCTGATAATTAGCTCGGCTAAATTTCAAATGTGCCCAATCGGGTTCTTTCATACACAGCCATTGCCGATAGGCTTTAAGTCGAAATTCTAACAGCCAGTCGGGTTCTTCTTTTCTTTTAGAAATCAAACGAATAACATTTTCATTTAATCCTTTCGGGAAATCTTCTACCTCTATATCTGAAACAAAACCGTACTCGTAGTCTTCATTCAGGATATTTTCAATATCATATTTGTCTGCCATCGCGATTTTGCTCCGTTTTTTTATTTTTGACGGGTTTGATTTGCTACTTCTTCCATGAGTTTTTTCAGGGTTTCATCATCGGCTAAGAAGTAGTCTTTAAGCACGTTATCTTGTTCATCGAGTTCAAAAACATACGGGATACCCGTGGGCAAATTCAGTGAAACAATATCGTTGTCCGATATATGTTTGAGGTATTTAATGATCCCGCGCAGACTATTCCCGTGCGCGGTTACTAAAACTTGTTGATGTTCGTGCAATTTAGGACGAATATTATTTGTCCAATAAGGAATAATTCGCCCCACGGTATCTATGAGAGCTTCTGTTCCCGGGGTAGCGGCGGGGTCATTATAGCCTTGGTATCGAGCATCATGCCGCGGGTTTCGTGCATCCGTATCCGGTATCGCGGGCGGGCGCACATCATAACTGCGTCTCCACAATTGAACTTGCTCTGCCCCATACTGCTCTACCATTTCGGTTTTGTTCATGCCTTGCAAAGTCCCGTAATGTTTCTCATTCAACCGCCAACTCTTTTCCACCGGTATCCAAAGCAAATCCATTGCCTCTAATAGCAATTGATTGGTTTTAATGGCTCTTTTCAAAAATGACGTGAAGGCATACCTGAATTGGAAACCCTCGTTTTTTAAGGTTTTTCCTGCTTCCGTGGCTTCTCGCATGCCTCTTTCCGTAAGATCAACATCTGTCCAACCCGTGAACAGATTCTTCTCGTTCCATTCGCTTTGTCCATGCCTTACCAATACTAATTTGTACATTTTCTTTTCGTAATTATTGGTGATTATTAAATTTGATTTTTTTTAAGAATGATATATTCTTTAAAAATTTTCGCGAAGGTACGAAAAAAAAAATCAACCACCGAAAAAAGGGGTCAATATTTAAATAAATTGTATCTTTGCACCGTATTTATTTATGTCATGAAAAAAGTTATCAGTTTTATCTTTTTGTTTGCCATTGTTTTTGGTATGCAAGCCCAAAAATCGGAAATAGGGGCATTCGCGGGCACGTCTTTTTATTTAGGGGAACTTAATCCTACCACGCTTTTCGCGCAACCTTCGGTAGCCGGGGGTATCCTTTATCGTTACAACATTACCCCGCGATGGGCGGTACGTGCCACGATTATTTTTGCCAACGTGAGTGCCAGCGACGCGAATACCAACAAACAATACGAAAGGGGTTTAGATTTTCATTCCCCCATTACCGAAATTGCCGTGCAGGGAGAACTCAACTTCTTTAATATTTACAATCAATCGGGAGAAAACCGCTTTACCCCTTACATTTGCACGGGAATTGTGGTCTTTTCGTTTAACCCGCAAACCGAATATAACGGACAAACGTATGCATTACAACATCTTGGTACAGAAGGTCAGGGACTGCCCGGTGGCAAAAACTACTATTCGCTCACGTCAGTAGCCATTCCTTTCGGGATCGGGCTAAAAGTAAATATCGGGAAATTTATCTCCTTAGGCGTAGAATGGGGAATGAGATACACGTTTACCGATTACCTTGATGACGTGGGGGGAACTTACTATGACAATCAAGTATTAGCCAAGGAACGCGGCGATGTCGTAGCGGCACTTGCCGACCGCTCCGAAACCCTTCATAAAGCAGGTACCGGACGCGGGAACTCTACAACCCACGACCTCTATTCTTTCCTCGGCGGCTCGGTTACTTTCAAATTCGGAAATGAAGACCAAAGTTGTAATATCCGCAGACATATCAATATACGAAAACGGTTGGGAAAAAAACATTAAATTTTTTTATCAATAAATAATGAACATGTCGCTTATAGAGCAAATTAAATTATTGACCGACAAACAGTTGCCAAAACACATCGCGATTATCATGGATGGGAACGGGCGTTGGGCTAAATCACAGGGTCTCGAACGGGTTCACGGGCATCAGCAAGGAGTACTTTCTGTGCGAAGCACTATTGAAGGGGCGGGAGAAGCCGGTATCCGGTTCCTTACCCTCTATGCCTTTTCTACCGAAAATTGGAATCGTCCTAAATTTGAAATCGATGCCTTAATCGCGTTGTTAGTACAGACCATTCATCTCGAAAAAGAAAACCTGATGAAAAACCGCGTGCGTTTGCAAACGATAGGAGACATTGCCTCTTTACCCGCGCATTGTCAAGAGCAATTGTCACAAATTACCCGCGACACCCGCGACAATACCGGACTGACCGTGATTTTGGCTTTAAGTTACAGCGGGCGTTGGGAACTCGCGCATGCCCTGAAAAATATGATTAGAGACATCAACGAAGGGACACTCTGCCCCGAACAAATATCTCAGGAAAAGATACCCCACTACCTGTGTACCCGCGACATGCCTGACCCGGATATCTTAATTAGAACAGGAGGTGACTATAGAATAAGCAATTTTCTCCTTTGGCAAATAGCATATACCGAACTTTTCTTCGTGCCCGCGATGTGGCCAGACTTCCGTAAAGAACATTTGTGGAACATCATTCTTGATTTCTCGAAAAGACAACGCCGTTTTGGAAAAACCGGAGAACAGGTCGAGCATGAAATATGAGTTTTTTTTCGTCATTTTTCGTGCCATCTTGTTACTTTTTTTTGTACCTTCGCGTTTTATTATTAAATTTTTATAATGCCGAAAAAAAATAGCAGGTATATTCTCGCTCTTTTGGTTATAACTATTTTTAGTTTAAATGGTTATGGACAAGTTGTATGGTCGGGGACAGGAAATGATACCGCGGTGGTAGTAGATTATAATCACCCACAAAAATATGAAATCGGGGGTATCACGGTTTCAGGCATCGCCCGTTTTGACCAGCGAATGTTGCTATTTAAAATAGGCGACATGATTGAAATACCGGGAGACGAAATTGCAAAATCCATTAAAAAACTCTGGGAAACAGGGATGTACGAAGATATCAATATCTCGCTTATTAGCACGAGAGGCGATATGGCTTTTCTCGAACTTTCTCTAAAAGAGCGGGCACGTCTCGTGTCCTTCGCTTTTAGCGGGGTATCGAAAAGTAACGAGAACGATATTCGCGAAAAAATTAAAATCTCGCAAGGCAATATTGTCAACGACAATCTTAAAATTACTTGCTGCAATGTCATCAAACAATATCTAATAGAAAAAGGATACTATAATTGCTCTGTTACCGTGAAAGAAGAACCCGATACCAAAGTATCTAACGGGGTAAATCTATTCTTTGAAATTCATAAAGGCAAAAAAGTACGAATAGCTACCATTAACATTATTGGCAATCAAGAAGTAACAAAAGCACAATTGACCAAAGGGATGAAAGATACCAAAGAAAAATCAAGGTTCATGCCTTTCTATAAATTGGATACTTTTGCTCTTTATATGTTCAAACACCCTGATTATTATGCCTCTAAAGATATATTGGAACATGCCCGCGACTATTTTTCCGAGAGAGTAAAAATGCGCATCATGAAATCCTCAAAATTTATCGAAGATAAATACGAAACCGATAAAATAAATTTGGTTAACCGTTATAACGAGTTGGGATACAGAGATGCGAAAATAGAAGACGACAGCATCCGGATTGAAGGTAATGAAATGATTATCAATATAAAAGTTCATGAAGGAAAAAAGTATTATTTTCGTGATATTCGTTTTATAGGCAATACTAAATATAACTCCGACTTATTGAAACAATTGCTACGCGTGGAAAAAGGCGATGTGTATAACCTTACCCAACTCAATAAAAACCTTTCAATGAACGAAGCGGGTACGGATATCAGTTCGCTCTACATGAACGATGGTTATCTTTTTTTCCGTGCCATACCGGTAGAAACTCTCATTGACGGGGATTCTATTGACATGGAAATCCGTATCAACGAAGGCAAACAAGCCACCTACAACAAAATCACGATATCGGGAAACACGAAGACCAACGACAACGTGATTTTGAGAGAAGTAACCACCATACCCGGGCAATTATTTAACAGGGCTGATATTATTCGTACCCAACAGGTTTTGCTGGCATTAGGCTATTTTAATCAGGAAAAAATGAACGTGGTACCCAAGCCTAACCCCGAAGACGGTACGGTAGATATAGAATATCAGGTAGAAGAAACCTCCTCCGACCAATTTGAATTGTCCGCGGGTTATGGCTCCGGTAGCCTATTGCTAAGCGCGGGTATCTCTTTTAACAATTTTTCGTTCAAAAGAATGTTTAAAAAAGACGCGTGGTCGCCTATCCCCGGAGGAGACGGGCAACGATTAGCCTTGCGTATCTCTACCAACGCGATATGGTACTCCAACTATTCTATTTCTTTTACCGAGCCTTGGCTGGGCGGCAAAAAACCCAATTCCCTCTCGGCGGTATTGTATTACCAAACGCAAAACTATAACGGCTACAAAAAAAGCGATGAACGTTATTCCGCCATTTCTATCATGGGGGTTTCGTTGTCGTTGGGGTCAAAACTAAAATGGCCTGACGACTATTTCCAAATGTCGCACACGCTCATGTATCAAAACTATCACGTGGTAAATTATAGTTATGCTTTTGTTTTTCCCGATGGTTATGCCAATAGCATTAGTTATACTTTCGCGTTGGAGCGCAATTCGGTCAATGCCCCCATTTACCCGCGCGAAGGCTCTAATATCTTGTTCTCGGTACAACTTACGCCGCCCTTTTCGCTCATGAATAATAGAGACTATGCTACGTTAGAGGCTGCCGAAAAATACAAATGGTTAGAATTTCATAAATGGAAATTCAATATTTCTTGGTTCACACGTATCGTGGAAAATTTCGTACTCAATTTGCGCTTAAAGAGTGGTTTTATGGGATATTATAACCCCGCGATAGGGAACACGCCTTTCGAGCGGTTTTATCTTGGCGGCGATGGGCTCGCGTTGTATCAATTAGACGGTCGTGAAGTGATAGGAATGCGCGGTTACGAAGATACCGACTTTACCCCGACTGACGGCGGCACGATATACAATAAGTTCACTGCCGAATTGCGTTACCCCATCACGCTCAACCCCAGCGCGACCATCTATATGCTCGCCTTCGCGGAAGCAGGTAACGTGTGGACAAATATTCGTAAATATAGCCCATTCTCACTCTACAAATCTGCAGGTGTAGGTATTAGAATTCATTTACCCATGTTCGGGCTACTCGGATTTGATTGGGGCTATGGCTTCGACCCGCTCCCCGGTCAAACTACAGCCAGAGGCGGCAAATTCTCCATATCCATCAATGGTTCGATGGACTAAGGGGTTAATTTGATTTTTATTTTATCAATCTTTCTTTAATAATTTCAACGATTTCATTTGGTGAAGGAATAATGCCGCCAAATCGCCCGTAATGTTCTACGGGGACACTACATTTCACGGATAATTTAACGTCTTCGACCATTTGTCCCGCGCTCATTTCTACGGTCAGGATACCTTTTACTTTTTTGCCGAGTTCGTTAATGATTTTAGAAGGGAATGGCCATAAAGTAATGGGACGCAACAACCCGACTTTGATACCACTTTCTCTGGCGAGTTGCACGGCTTTGAGGCTAATGCGTGCCGAGGACCCGTAAGCAACGATGAGGTAATCCGCATCTTCGCATTTGATGGCTTCGTATCGAACTTCGTTTGCCTCGCATTCGCGATATTTAGCCTGCAAACGCAGGTTTACTTGTTCTTGCTTAGCGGCATCCAATTCTAACGAGGTAACGATATTGTGCGGGCGATTTTCGGCTCCGGTAAGTGCCCATGGGAAATGTTCCGCGATGTATTCGTTAGTCCAACGGGGCTGATAGTCGCCTATTTCCACTTTTTCCATAACTTGTCCGATGATACCGTCAGACAAGATCATGGCAGGATTGCGGTATTTGAAGGCAAGGGTGAAGGCAAGTTCTACAAAATCGTACATTTCTTGTACCGATGCAGGCGCGAGCGTGATGAGTTTGTAGTCCCCATGCCCACCTCCTTTCACGGTCTGGAAATAGTCGGCTTGCGAAGGTTGTATGGTTCCTAATCCCGGACCGCCGCGAACCACGTTCACGACCAACGCGGGTAATTCGGCACCCGCGATGTAGGAGATACCCTCTTGCATGAGACTTACCCCCGGACTGGAGGACGAGGTCATTACTCGCTTCCCTAACGCGGCACCCCCGTATACCATATTAATAGAGGCGACTTCACTTTCGGCTTGCACCACTACCATACCGGTTTTCTCGTGGGGCTTTTCTGCCATTAAGTATTCCAATACTTCCGATTGTGGGGTAATTGGGTAGCCAAAATAACCGTCCACGCCACAGCGAATTGCTCCTTCGGCTATCGCCTCATTGCCTTTCATTAATCTTAACTCTTTCATATTCACTTTTTTACAATTTCACTCTATATACTTCCAACACGCCATCGGGACATAATATCGCACAATTCGCACAACCGATGCACGCATCCTCGTTTGTCATTTCCAGATAATTATAGCCCTTGCTATTCACGTTTTTCGAGAGAGCTATCACGTTTTGCGGGCAACCTGTCGTGCATACCGCACAACCTTTGCACTTTTCTTTGTTGATTACCAACGTTCCTTTTACTGCCATATTATTTATGAATTAAGGTGTTACAAAAATGTTTCTGTTATAAAAATGGAACTACGAAAATACAATTTTTTTTTGATTTGTGTTTTCATGATTATCGGTTTATTTTATATCCTTTTTTATCTTCCGGTTTAAAAAAACGATGCAGCAAATATTCCGACAGTCCTTCGGATGGCGGTGGAGGTAACCTGTCGTTGAGTTTCCCCGAAGGCGATATCAGTAATGCATCCGGCAACGTGTTGACGCCTAAGATGTCAAGCCACATGTATTGTTGATTAAAATGCAGAAACTGCCACGGGAACAAATGACATTGGGTCTTGTAAAAAATAGCAAAATCTTCAAAATTAAAATCTAACGAGATACTGACAAATAACAATGTGTCTTTATATTTTTCTTGTAATTCTTTAATTATTAGCATCTCTCGAATACAATCCGTACAATTTAAATTGTAAAATTGCACGTAAATCCATTTCCCGCGACAATCTTGCAATGTTTTCTTTTCTTCGTCAGGCGATGTAAATAATATACTATCCATGACATATTGTTCGTTTTTTGCCAAAATCAGCGACAATACATCTTCAACAATCACTTTATGTTCTTCAAAATGTGTATTTTCTTTGATGTAGTTGAGTATGATTTCGATATGGGGGATAAAAAATTCTTTTTTGCCGTAACTTTGCCATAAGTTTAGAATAATTGCCAACTCGCGCACACGCTCGTTCACGAATATCGGGTTTCGTCCAATTTCGTTAAAGAGTTCTCTATAGTTTGGTTTAATGTTAATGTATTCGTTTAGCGCGTTTTTTGAAATAGAGGTAGAACTAAAATAATTCCCGTAAAATTCTTTAAATAAGGTCATGTAAGCAGGATTGTTGTACAAAATGTTATCGTTGTCAAAATAAAGGGAATAAATCGTATCTGCTTTTTTATGATAAAAAGGCAAATCAATGGCGCCCGCGGCGTAATACATATAGGATTGATAAAAGTTGGCAGGTTCTTTTCTCACGGGAAAGTGCTTTCTCAATAGAAGCATGAGGCTATCGTGCCGGTCTTTATTGTTTTGATATAGCATGTTCGGGATAAAATATTGGCATGCATTTTCCAGGTAATAGTTAAAGCGGTTTATCTTATAGTTGAGATCAAGCGTATCTTTTTGTCGGGGACGTACTTGTAGAAATGCTCCAACCGCGGAGGGGTCTAATAAGTCGAAAGCGTTTTTATCCATTTCAACGTCAAGAAAATAAGTCCAACCGGGTGCAACAATCATTTCTGCTTTTGAGGTTCTTATGGCTAATTGTATCACGGTAATTTGAGGTGAGGCATAGGTTAGTTTAAAGTGTCCGTTTTTATCTATCCTGTCTTTGTCGGCGACAAATGGGGTGTAAGTGAGCAAATCTTTAAAAGCCACAAGACGCACTTCTTCTCCAGGCGGTAGTGAAGTATATCCCTCTATCACGATTTCTTTGGGCATGAGCGAACTTTGTCCCCACGCGGGCAACGTAGTACCTGCCAAACAAGAAAGCATGTAAAAGAAAAGAATACATTTTTTTATCATAAGTTCGCGATTTCTTTGGGTAAGAAAAGATCATAGTTGCCTCCCAACCGGTAAATTTCTCGTACCAATTCGGAAGATACATGCGCTAAGGCGGGCGAGGCAACTAAAAAGATGGTATCTATATCTGGACATATCACGCGATTTGCCATTGCCATTTGTTGCTCGTATTCAAAGTCTTTCCCATTTCTTATACCTCTAACAATGACGTGAATATTGTTTCTTTTACAAAAATCGGCAGTTAGTCCTTCGTAGGTAACAATTTCCACGCTTGGGTTTTGGGCAAAAACGGTTTGCAACCATGCCTGCCGTTTTTCCAAAGGAAAGAGTGGTTTTTTTTGGCTGTTGCACCCTATTGCCGCGTAAACTTTATCGAACATATTGGATGCACGGGAAATAATATCCACGTGTCCTTGGGTTAACGGGTCAAAACTACCGGGAAAAATGGCTGTTCTCATTTATATTCATGTTTGTCAATAAAAATTAGTGCAAAGATACAAAATTCTTCGGATTTTTGTTGTGTACAAATTAACGATTAGAAGGGGGGGGGGGCGGCTTTCGCCTGAATGACGCAGTTTTTCTACTTTTGATACAGCCTCTGATAATAATAGAAAACAGGCAAAAGATAAAAACTTTTTGCCTGTTTCTTTTTTAATTTTGATTTTAATTTCTTTTTTAATTTTAATCAGCAATTGGTAATTGCAGCGTGTCGACCGGCAAAACAAGAAGTAATAAAGACATTCGATATCTGCCCTATCGTTGCCACAACACTAGCCAATGACACGATCACGCACATCATTTCAGTACTTTCAATAATTCGGGAATCAACAGATTTTGCGTTTTTTCCGTTTGAGCAGTGTAGATATTGCCATCAACGACAAACGCTTCATCAGTGCCCATCGTGCTTTTTACCGCGTTTTTCACAAACGGGTGCAAAGCCAACCGCCTGCCGGAGGCGATGCCCGTGATGTCGAACAGCAGACCGCCAACGCAATGCCCGGCAATAATTTTCCCTTTGTCGCCAAAGGCTTTCAGTATTGCCAACAAATCCTGATATTCAGGTTTCGCGGCATTTTCGGAGAATTTCGGCATCGCATCGCCGCAAGCAAACACGAGCGCGTCAAAATCACCTTCCTTGCCTTTCAGGTTGGCGATTACATCATCTGCTTGCAGAAAAACGCCCGAATTGCTTTTTATGCGCATGGTTTCCGCGACAGCAAAGACTTTGAAAGCAATGCCGCTTTCAAAAAACGGTTCCAAATATTGGAACAACCCTAATCCGTTTACCGGATTTACTGCTAGAACTGCAACTTTTTTTGCCATAATAACTTTTTTTTAATTTGGTTTATAAAATAAAAATTACTTACTTTTGCATGGTAATCATAAGAAAATAATGCGCTGCAAAAATATAATATTCATCAATAAAAAACAAGTAGGCACGAAGAAGTAAGATACTTACTGTCAGGTTATTATTATTAAATGTCAATGAAATAAAATTTTAAACTTATGGAAAAAAATTTTTGTCCCATCCGAGATATCTTAGACCGTTTCGGCGATAAATGGTCAATTCTAATGCTTTGGACACTGAACGAGAAAGGCGTGATGCGTTTCGGAGAACTTGGTCGCGATATTCCTGACATCTCGCAAAAAATGCAGACAGTTACTTTGCGCACTTTGGAAGCGGACGGCTTGATACAGCGTAAAATTTATGCCGAAATCCCGCCGCGAGTGGAATATTCGCTGACCGAAACCGGAAAATCATTAATTCCTCACATTCAAGGATTAATCGATTGGGCATTGCAACATAAAGAAATAGTTTTAACTTCGCGGGGAAACCACGGGAATAAGAAAAATCTTGTATGAAATGAAAAACAAATTCTCGCGTGTTATGTCGCTGAGGCTGTCTCATTTTATTATTGAAAATGTTGCTCAATTGAATATTTTCATGTATTTTTGCACTTTGATAAAAAAGAAAAGTACATGTCTGTTATTTTTACTCCATGCAAAATTGGTCCGGTAACATTGCGCAATCGTACCATTCGTTCGGCGGCATTCGAGAATATGGCAACACACCATAACCCGTCCCCGGCATTGTTTAATTATCATGTTAGTGTGTCAAAGGGAGGGGTGGGAATGACTACCCTTGCTTATGCTTCTGTGAACAGGTCAGGGTTGTCGTTTGACGGGCAACTCTGGATGCGAGAAGATGTCGTGCCGGCTTTGCGCGAACTAACCACCGCTATTCACGCTGCCGGGGCGAAAGCCTCGATCCAATTGGGACACTGTGGAAACATGACCCATAGATCTACTTGTGGGCAATTGCCGGTAGGTGCCTCTGGGGGATTTAATCTCTACTCGCCCACGTTTCATAGGGCTTTGTCGAAAGCCGAGATCAAACAAATGTCTCAAGATTTTGGGAAAGCCGTGAGTCTCTCCCGGCAAGCCGGTTTCGACTGTGTGGAAATTCACGCGGGACATGGCTATTTAATTAGTCAGTTTCTCTCGCCTTATACCAACCGCCGAACAGACGAGTTTGGGGGAACATTAAGAAACAGGATGCGTTTCATGCAAATGGCAATGGAAGAGGTGTTAAAAGCCGCCGGTAGCGACCTCGGAGTCGTAGTGAAAACAAACATGTATGACGGCTTCAAAGGTGGTCTCGAAATGGAAGATTGTCTTACTGTAGCAAAAGAATTGCAATCCATAGGTGCCCACGCGCTTGTGCTTACTGCCGGGTTCGTGAGCAAAGCCCCAATGACCGTGATGCGCGGTTGCATGCCCTATAAAACGCTTGCACACTACATGGATTTCAAACACTTTTGGTGGCTCAAAGCCGGTATTCGCCTCGCGGGGAGGCTTATTATTCCCCCCATGCCATTTGAAGAAACCTATTTCTTAAAAGATGCGCTTTATTTTAGAGAACAGTTACAAATGCCTCTGATATATGTAGGAGGCTTACTCTCCCGCGAAAAAATGGAAACCGTACTCAATAGTGGTTTTGAAGCCGTGCAAATGGGAAGAGCACTCCTGCACGATCCTGCTTTTGTCAATCATATACGTGAAGGGCAGGAACGATGCAACTGCAAACACTCTAACTATTGTATCGGCAGAATGTATTCCAAAGAAATGCAATGTCACCATCAAATAGAAAACCTTCCCCTATCTTTGAAAAAAGAAATAGCCCGATTAGAAGCAAAATAAGTTTTGAATAATAAATGTAAAAGCAAAAATTATGTTTACTGCTTGTAAAAGAACCATCGCCATTGCCTACGATTTTGACGGGACCTTATCACCCGGGAACATGCAGGATAAAAATTTTATTCCTGACTTAGAAATGGATACATTGGCATTTTGGCAAGAGGCAAATGCCCTTGCCAAAGATCATGACATGGACGAGATACTTGCCTATTTACATTTGATGCTATCCAAGGCAAAAGAAAAAAATATTCCGGTAAAAGAATCTTCTTTCATGGATTATGGAAGAAAAATTACCTTTTTCCCGGGGGTAGAAGATTATTTTAAAAGAATAAACGACTACGCGAAAGGAAAAAATTTAAAAATAGAACATTATATTATTTCATCGGGATTACGAGAGATGATTAAAGGCACGGCTATCGCGAAAGAATTTAAAAATATCTTCGCCTCAGGGTACCAATACGACAGTCGCGGAGAAGCCTGTTGGCCAGCATTAGCCGTAAATTATACCAACAAAACACAATTCTTGTTCCGTATCAATAAGGGTATAGATAATTCATACGACAATACATTGATTAACAAAATTATTCCGGAGTCAGAAAAACCGGTTCCTTTTTCCAACATGATATATATTGGGGACGGGGAAACCGACATCCCCGCGATGAAGATGGTCAACATGCAAGGGGGATACTCTATCGCGGTTTATCCTCCTACTTCTTCCGATTGTAGCGAGCCTCTTATCTTGTCAAGCAAATTTACCGAAATCCTGCAAAACGACCGCGCTAACTACATTGTTCCTGCTGATTATCACGCGGGGGCACCACTTGACCGCCTGCTCATGAATATGATTGACCTGATAGCAGCAAAACAAAATTTGTTGCAAATACAACTCGATGTCTTTGGTCAATCCCGATGCTAACATGCGTTTACCGGTTTTCATTTCTCGCCTCTTACCTTTTTTATTTTGTATCATATTGTTATTGAGTGCATTTATCGCATCAACGATAGGGGTAGTTCCTGTATCATGGGGAGAAGTGTGGCAAATACTCATTCTAAAAATCATGGGGAAGACGGCAATTCCGATACCGGACAATCTCATACTCGCGATCACGGAATTACGACTGCCCCGCATCGTGATGAGTTTGCTTGCCGGTGGCGGTTTAGCGGTTTGTGGGGCATTGTTTCAGTCTATTTTTCGAAATCCATTATGCGACCCTTATATGCTTGGGGTTTCATCGGGGGCTTCGTTAGGTGCCGCCCTCGCGTTCGTCATGGGCTGGCATTTGTTATGGGTAGGAGTTGCTTTGCCCGCGCTGGCAACAGCTCTGCTGACGCTATTGCTCGTACTGGGAGTCTCACGCATCGGCTACCGTAGAGATAGCACCCGCGTATTGCTCACAGGCATCGCGCTCAATTTTCTTATCTCGGCAATCATTACCCTACTTATAGTCGCTAACCAGCAAGAAATGAGTAAAATAATTTTCTGGACTATGGGAAGTTTTGCTTCTGTTAATTGGCACGACATCGGATTCCTTTTACCCGTGGTCGTGCTCGCGATAGGGGTACTTTTTTATCATGCCAAAGAACTCGACATTATGCAAATGGGGACAGATATTGCCCAAACACTTGGCGTAAATACCGGGCGCTGCATGTTACTCACGCTCTTGTTTGCCTCCTTGCTTATCGCCACCATAGTATCCATCTGTGGGGTTATTGGTTTTATAGGACTTATTATTCCACACATGGTCAGGCTATATTTTGGCAATCACAACAAAGACCTTTTTCTTTATTCCTTTTTTTTCGGTGCATTTTTCATGCTCACTGCCGACACGATTGCCCGCACTCTCGCGTTACCCTCCGAATTGCCGGTAGGCAGCATCACCGCCCTCGCCGGTACCCCTTATTTTCTGTATCTTCTTCTTAAACGACGTTGCTCTTAAACTTTTTTAAATGTTTTTTGTCTTAAATTTAATATGGTGAAAAATATATAAAAGCAGGAAACTTATGCAGGATATGGTGAAAGGACGAGAAAAGAGACACGGGGGAATACGGGTCATTTTTTTTATTTTTTTTATTTTCATGGGTCATGGATTATTCTCACAAACGGAAACAAAAGAAAGCACGAAAACACGTGGAAACGAAAGTGCCGATAGTGGCAATTTTTCCACACTTGTCTCCGGTACGGGGGGGGTGTTTGGCTCTTTGATTGACGAAAACGGTGCCCCATTGCCTTACGCGTCGGTGTTTTTGCATCAACTGCCCGATTCCACCACAATAACCATGAATATTACCGGAGAAAACGGTCGTTTTGCTATTCGAGACATCCCATACGGAAACTATTACCTTGAGATACAATGTATGGGATATGCTCGACATTTCTCTAACCGTTTTACTTTAGACGAGAAAAATAATACATTTAGAGTCAATAAATGTAAAATAACACAACAAGCCAAAACATTAGCAACGTTTGAGGTTGCCGCTCAAAAAGAAATGCTACAGTCCAACCTCGACAAAAAAGTATATCAAGTTGAAGGAAATGTCATGGCAGAAGGTGCTACGGCGATAGAAGTATTACAAGATATCCCTTCGGTAGAAGTGGATATTGAAGGAAATGTCTCGTTAAGAGGCAATAGCAATGTTACTATTCTCGTAGACGGACGTCCCACGAATCTTACCCTCGACCAGATTCCATCTTCTCAAATAGAATCCATTGAAGTCATTACCAATCCCTCAGCCCGACTTGACCCTGACGGTATGTCAGGAATTCTTAACGTGATACTTAAAAAGAAAAAAGAAGCAGGACTAAACGGTATGATTACTCTTGGCGGTGCAACTACTGTCTTTCAAAAAAAACCATACTTCGACAACTATAACGGAAATATCAACTTAAATTACTCTTATGACAAAATCAACGTGTTTCTCAATTATAGTTATCGTCGTTTTGGGAGACGCGGTGAAGGAATTTTAACCCGTACATCATGGACAGAACAAGGTGATTCCTCTTTTCTCGACCAAAACAGTACCCAGAAAAACTTCGGAAATTCGCATAATTTACGTACCGGACTTGATTGGTACGTGAATAAACAAAATACACTTAGTTTCACGTTTGGCTATAATTTTAACTCATTTGAAGGCGACAATCAATTACTATCTAACAATGCTCACCTGCTCTACGGGGAAAAGTTACCCTATTGGAATTATACACAAACCGGTACGAATACCAATGCAGGAAATAATTATAGTGGCAATATCAGTTATAAGAAAACTTTTGAAACCAAAGGTCGCGAATTGACCGCCGACATCTACTATACCCGCATGAATAGAGATGCCGACAACCGTTATTTACAAACATTTAGTGTCCCTGAGGAGGCTAACGATTATTTTCAGCAAACCCGAAGCATTAGCCAAAATCAAAATGCTTCGGCACAAATAGACTTTGTTACTCCGGCAGGTAATGGAGGACGAATTGAAACCGGCTATAAATTCGCGTATCGCTCCATAGAACAGGATTACAAACTCTATGATGGTATCAGTTTCGACACCCGCGTACTCGACTCCTCACAAATCAATGACTTCTTATACAGCGAATATATCAACTCGCTGTATTTCATCTATTCCAACGTGTTTTGGAAAAAATTAAAAGTACAGGTAGGGGTAAGAGGCGAATGGGCTAATACGGTCTCCAATCTCAAATCTGCCGACACCATTATCCCGCACTCCTATCCCAATATTTTTCCATCCGCGCATGTCGTGTATGAATTTAACGAGCAGCATTCTTTGCAAATCAGTTATTCCATGAGAGTTACAAGACCAAGAGTGAATCAGTTAAACCCCTTTAAAGACATCTCCGACCGGCTCAATATCAGTCAAGGAAACCCGGATCTGAAACCGGAATTTGCCCACAATATTGAATTGGGCTATCTCATGTTTGTTAAGAATACCTCCCTTTCTCTCACGACTTTTTATAGACAAAGAAACGACATTATTTCTCGTTACACCGAACTTCTTGAGGACATAGACGAAACAGGCACTGCCTATCCCTACACGCTAACTTCTTATGCCAATCTTCGACACAGCCAAAACGTGGGGATTGAAGCCATCTTTGGACAGCGAATTTTCAAATGGTGGCGTTTGAACCTGAACGGGGACTTTTATAGAGTAATGATTAATAGTAACGATTTAATCGATGAAAACCTTTCTAACGATTGGTCTTGGGGTTTTAGAGTTAATAATTCCTTTAATTTTCCCAAAGATTGGAGCGCGCAACTCAATTTTCGCTACCGCTCTGCTTCTCTAACCACGGGTAGCATGGGTTGGGGCACGGGCGGCGTGGGACAAGGAAAACGCTCTGCAAACTATTCTGTCGGTCTTGGCGCGAAAAAAGGGTTCTTAAACAACACGCTAACTCTTAACCTAAATATCAGAGACCTCATTTATCGCCGAGATACAAAAATACACACTTACGCCTACAATACTCCTAACGGCTACGATGCCAACAGTACCCGACAAAATTCACAGTTCCAAGTCAACCTGTCAGTAAGTTACAAGATTAACAATTTCAAAAGACGTATTGACAAACACCCCGATAGCAACGCGGAGGAAGAAAATATGGGAACGAGTACGGATTAACCTGATCAATATAAGATTACCTTTTTTTCTCGAAAAAAGAGACCAACAGTCGGGAGGCTTCGTCCGCGAATATCCCGTGCCTGATTTGAGTTCGTGGGTGCAAAATTGGGTAATGAGATATAAGCGAGTACCCGCGCTTGGTATCGCGGACAGCGTATACCAACGTGTGGATTTGTGCCCATGCCATAGCCCCCGCGCACATCAAACACGGCTCTAACGTTACGTATAAAGTACAGTCTTTAAGATATTGGGCACCTAAAAAATCAGAGGCGGCGGTAATGGCTTGCATCTCGGCGTGAGCCGTAATATCGTGCAACGTGCGTGTAAGATTGTGAGCACGAGCAATGACCCTGTCGCCACACACAACAACCGCCCCAACAGGTACTTCATCGTTCAAAAAAGCTTCGTGAGCCTCTTCTAACGCCATCCGCATGTAAATATCATCTCGTGTATTCATTTTCAAAAAAAAACGCTTTTTTATTACTAAAAACAGCAACCATGTTGCCATGATTGCTGTTTGTTTCGCACTGCTTATACCATCATATTTATTTGCGTCCCAGAGCCTCGTCCGAAACTGTCAATTTGTAGCGACCTTTAGCACGTCGTGCTGCTAAAACATTACGACCATTAGCCGTAGACATCCGCTCTCTGAAACCATGTTTGTTTTTACGCCTTCTATTGGATGGTTGATATGTCCGTTTCATTTTTTATATGTTTTAATTTTATTATATTAAATATCAAAAAATCGGACTGCAAAGATACAATTATTTTTTGAATTGGGCAATGTTTTCTTGAAAAAATTTATTTATTAAAAAATCAGCATGTTTTACTGATTTTTGTAGCCATTCTATCAATAAAAATTCCTGTTCTTTGGGTGAGAGTTGCCATGAATATGATGATTTTCGCAATTTTTCGACAAAAGTAGACAGTACTATAGCCACCGAGTTCGAGATATTAAAACTTTCGGTGAACCCGTACATGGGTATTTTCATGGGAGTATCCGCGATATGAATTAAGTCGGGAGAAAGTCCGTGCAATTCGGTGCCAAAAAGGAAAACAGAAGGCTGTTCTACAGGCAAATCGTCCAAGCAAACATGGTGTTCGCCCGGTAAGGTAGCAACGACGCGATAGCCTTGCTTTTTTAACAATAAAATACCCTCGCGCACATCTTCATCAGAATGATAATAATTTATAGACAGCCATTTGTCTGCCCCCATAGAGATGGCTTTATGAACTTGAAACTCATTTTTTCGCGCGACCACGTGAATGTTTTGCAATCCATAGCATTCGCAGGTGCGCAATACCGCGCTGCAATTTTGCATTTGGTATAAATCTTCCACCAACACGGTTACGTGTCGGGTTCGTGCCGCCGCGACTTGTTGCAATCGTTGCCAGCGTGCCAATTCCAAAAAACTTGACAGGTAGCGAATAAGATCTTCGCGAACCTTTGCATCTTCCTCTATCTGATGTTTAAAAATATCCGGTAAAATAAACATATATCATCATTAAAAAAGCCCTTGAAAAGGGCTTCGTGAAAAGAAATCTTAAGAGACAAAACATTACAGAGCCAATCCCTGCCCCGGTTTGAATTTTACTACCTTCTTTGTCGGAATTAGTATCTCTTTTTTAGTTTGTGGGTTATGACCTTTACGTGCAGCACGTTTTTGCACCGAAAAAGTCCCAAAACCAATCAGCGATACGTTTTCTCCCTTTTTTAAGGTCTCGGTCGCGATTTCAAGAAAAGCCTCTAATGCTTTTTTTGCTTCTGCTTTCGTGCTACCGGTCTTTTCTGCCATGGCATTGATAAGATCAAGTTTACTCATTTTTTAATTTGTTTTTTGGTGAATAATTAAAAATTTTAACGCAAGCAAATTTAACATATTTTTTTTATAAAAAATCTTTTTTTTTCCAAAAAAATAAAAATGTTGATAAAAAAATAAAAATGTTAATAACTAAATAAAAAAAACTGATTTAATTACATTAAAACATCGTGTCAATGTAATTATTTATTCTAAAACCCGGTAAAAATTGCTTTATCTCCATTCTTGCCTTCCCCTGCAACTGTACATTAGACATATATATATTATAATCAGATGTTTGTACCGATAAAAAATCTTTTCCATCGCATTCAAATCGTCCCGGTTGGGGAAAGATTGGGCGGTGCTCTGAAATTTCTGCTTTGAAACATTTTAGCAAAAAAATGTCCCCATTGCGCGTTTTTACGCGAGTATAGGCACCCGGGTAGGGAGACAATGCACGTATCTGATTATATATCTTTTGTGCCGGTTGATGCCAATCTATCAACGTATCTTCTTTAAAAATTTTGGGTGCAAGCGGCTCGTCTCCTGTAACCAAATTCTCTTGTGCCACGAGGGTCACGGTTTCTGTTTCTATCTCTTGAATCGTTTTTAGGGTAAGTGTTGCGGCAAGTTGTTTCAACCTGTCGTACAGTTCTCCACCGGTTTCGTGCTCTAATATGGGTGTTGTCATTTGCGCGATGATATTTCCCTTGTCCATCTCCTTGTTTAAAAAGAAGGACGTTACCCCGGTGGTAGTTTCCCCGTTCATGATAGCCCGTTGAATAGGAGCAGCACCTCTATAACGGGGCAAAAGCGAAGCATGTACGTTAAATGTCCCTCGCGGGGGAAGAGCAAACACCTCTTCGGGTAACATGCGAAATGCCACCACCACGAATAAATCGGCTTCCAAATGTCGAAGGGTGTCGATAAAGTGAGTATCCCGCATCTTTTCCGGCTGCAAAACCGGCAAATCACGAGAAAGGGCAAAATTCTTTACCTCAGAATATTGCAAACACAACCCGCGCCCTGACGGCTTGTCGGGGACGGTAACTACCGATACAATTTCATGTCCGGCATTGACAATGGCTTCCAACGAAGGTACCGCGAAATCGGGGGTACCCATA
Organism: Bacteroidales bacterium; assembly: GCA_031272025.1. Taxonomy (GTDB): domain Bacteria; phylum Bacteroidota; class Bacteroidia; order Bacteroidales; family WCHB1-69; genus JAGVVH01. The sequence continues at coordinate 7,959 of JAISUP010000081.1, read as the reverse complement.
AAAACAATTTTCATTATTCAAATTTATAATTATACGTAACGTTTTCGAGAAATAAGGCGTGCGCGGGAACAGATTCTCCGGCAGAGCACCGGTTTTTATCTTCTATAACCCGTTGAAAACAAGTTATACTCATTTTTTCTTTACCTACTTTTAGCAAGGTGCCCACGATGGCACGCACCATGTTTCGTAAAAACCGATTTGCCGTGATTTCAAAAACGAGCAACCCGTTTTTCGCGTACCACTTCGCGCAACTAACTTGACACGTGTTGTTGCTTGTTTGTGAATGTAATTTGCAAAAACTGGTAAAGTCGTTTGTTTGTAATAATATTTCTGCCGCCGCGTTCATTTTCTCTACATTTAAAGACATGAAAAAACGATAGGCAAAATGAAAATTAAATGGATCTTTTTGCATAGCAATATAATAGCGATAAGTTCGTTCAATCGCATCGTAACGTGCGTGAGCATCAGGGGGAACAGCATACATGTTGTAAACGACAATTTCTTTGGGCAAAAACGAGTTGACTTTTCGCAAAAAGATGTTTTTTTCTGATACATTTAAAACTATATTACAATCAAAATGAGCATAAAAGCACTTTGCATGTACCCCTGTATCGGTTCGTCCGCAGCCGGTAAAGATGATAGGCTGTTTGAGCAACCGCGAGAATACGTCTTGTAATATTGCCTGTACAGTTATCCTGTTGGGCTGTATTTGCCAACCGAAAAAAGGAATCCCATTATAGGCTAATTTAACGAAATATCTCATAAATTCACTCTCTTACAATATTCTTCAATCAGATATTTTCCTTTGTATTTTTCAATCACCCGTTTCACGGCATCATTGACTTCGGCAATGGTTCCTACACATTCAAAAGGTTTTTCCTTAGCCATACCGGTTAATTCTTCAAAGAGAGGTAATAAATCGGCATCGTCTAACATATCTTTTCCAAAAATCCGGAAAAGCGTATTTTCGCTCAAAAATGGGGATAGAATAATTGCCGTGAAAAGGCATTTGGCACATTTTCCACACCACCGGTTTTGAAAACTGCCCGCGTTACAACTTCTAAACACGGGAAAATAATCAGGGTATTGGGCAAACTTCTCGGCAATCCATAGTTCGTTGTATTTTCGTAAATAACTGTAATAATGAGCGCAATCTCCCATGTATGTTTTCACGTAAGCGGCAAAATCCTGCTCAAATTCTATGGATTTAGAGTATTGATGATTGATACGCGTGCCGGGGATAGTTGCTTCGTTGGCACTGGCTTCGTTAGAAAGGGCAATATCTCGTGTTTCTGTAGCATAACTAACTAATAAAGAATAAAATGCCAACATCGCGGAAAAGGGAGTGTGTCCATTGAGAAATCCATCGCGATTGAGTTCTAATAGTTTTGGATCTATGACACGCTCTAAAACCACTGCATCTTCCCGAGAAAAACCGGCAATTTCGAGGCAATCCCACGAAGCTTGTCGCGGGTTAATGATAAAGGGAATCACTTCGCGACTTGTTTTCAACATTTCCAAAGTAACCACAGAATCTTTGCCCCCGCCTATTGGAACAATTACACGAGTACTTTGGGGTTGTTTCTTGTACTTGAATTGAGAAGACAAGTACCGCGCGGACGATAAGTCTTGCACGAACTTGACAAAATTATCTTCTTCAACCGATATGCCATTTTGATAAAAAAACTCACCCAAACCATGATAATACAACTTTTTCCACCATTTTTCTTGTTCGGGAGTCAAAAAACCTCCGCGAACCTGAATGTCCGCGGAGCATGTTGACTTCCAATAACTTAGTAATTCAATAAGCCCAATATGCCAAACCAAGCCGTCCAAATCTTCGTAAGCAAGCGAAGCCCTCGCGTGATTTCCCAAATGCAATACCATTTGAGGCTGAAATTTCAGACTTTCTCCTACTCGAAAATCAAAAAACATCGTGATGGTACGCGCATCTACTTCTATTTGATAACTAAAATACTCAAACAACGGGTATTTTTTTCTTAATTGATTGAATTTATGTTCATTATATTGTTTCATGACCTTAATTTAATGAATCAATGTTTCTAATATGGTTAAAGCCTCCTCTAACGATACATTTGAAGAAATTCGTTCTTTTCCTTTGTATACTACCACTTTATTTTTGCTACTTCCCACGATACCATAGTCGGCATCTGCCATTTCACCCGGACCATTAACCACGCAACCCATAACCGCGATTTTTAAGCCGGGATAGTTTATGAAACGGCGTTTTACTTTTTCAACGGCGTTTTCCAAGTCGTAAATTGTACGCGCGCAGGTGGGGCAAGAAATAATTTCGGTATAACTCATTTTGACTCGGCATGCTTGCAAAATAGCGTTGGCTAATAATTTGCATTCTTTTAGCGAGAAAAATGGATTAGATATCCAAATGTCGCGTATGCCTATGGTGGAATGATAGTATCCCGACAATGCCGCCGCCGCCGCGATCCATTGCTCGCGATCTTGTTCTTCGCTCTCGTACACTAACCTGCCCTGAGTATCTAACGGGTATTTTTCCACATCTATCGTTTCTATGGCTTGTAGCATTTTTTTCGCGAAAAGAATTTCATTTTCAGGTTTTTCTGTTAAAGAAACCCGAAGGGTATCGCCAAGCCCTCGCAATAATAGTGCACCTATTCCTGCCGCGGATTTTACTCTCCCGTCCAACCCGGAGCCTGCTTCGGTAACCCCAAGATGCAAAGGATAGCACTGCCCGGTAGCACGCATCTGCTCTGCCAACAACCATGTAGCCTGAATCATCACGAGCACGTTACTGGCTTTCATGGAAAACACAACATTTTGAAAATTAAAATCTTGACATATTTTAACCCATTCCATTGCCGAGGCACATAAGGCTTCCGCCCCGTTGCCATAGCGTTCCACGATACGATGACTAAGAGAGCCGTGATTCACGCCAATTCTCAAAGCCGTACCGTCTCTATCACATAACTGTAATAACGAACGTGCCTTTTCTTTCATCGTTTCAAAAGAATCGTTAAAAGTACGTTTGCCGTTTTTTTCATGGTTGTCGGTAGAATAGTTGCCGGGGTTTACCCGTATTTTATCTACAATACCTACTAAGGCTTCGGCTACCGCGGGTTGAAAATGCACATCGGCAACCAATGGCATGTCTATCCCTTTTTGTCGAACAAGGTTCTTGATTTCAATTACCGCCCGAACATCACGCATCGCCGGTACGGAAAAACGCACCATTTCGCACCCCACGTTTGACAATCTTATGATTTGTTCCACGGTAGCGGCTACATCACAAGTACTCGTGTTGGTCATGGATTGCAATAATACAGGATGAAGCCCTCCTATTTTTTGCCTGCCAATGGTTATTTCTCGAGAAATGAAATCCTTTTTTTTCACTGAAAAGAATAAATAAACATGCAAAGGTACATAAATTTTCCGAGACCTTTAATGGAACAACGTGCCGTAATAGGTTTGCAACCACAATCCAAAAAAACGGTCATACACGGAATACGTGTGTTCGTTTCGAGTAAAAATCTCTTTTTCAACTAATTGACGTGCTGCGGTTTGGGTAGATGAAGGAGAGAGAAGCGAATGTTTTTTTACAAATTCGCCCGAAGAAATGTTGACAGCCTTCCCTTCTTTTGCCACGGCATACAATACCTCCCTTTGTCTTTCGGGGAGAATATTCAATATTTCGGAAAACAAAGTCTCGTAAGAAAAAACGCGATTTTTGAGCGCGTTTTCAAATTTCTTACCCGTACAATCTTCATATTCATCAAGTTCTGAAAACAATTGATTCATAATGGCTTGTACGTAAAAAGTGTGTCCTTCAAACAAATCGTAAGCCCGTTCAATAAATGATTTATCCACTTTTTTACCGGCACGGCGAAAATGACGGTCGGCAAATTGAATATATTTTTTCCGGTCAATAGCGTCTAACGATTGAAGTACAGCACTTTGATAAAACGGGCGCGAAGCAGAAAAAAACATATTATGTAAAATATGTCGTTGGCTTCCTGAAAAAATAAAAGTTGTTTTCGTGGTTTTTTGGACATGAGTGCGAAGAATTGCCTCTATATTTTTTTCAGGATATTTCGCGATTTGCTGAAACTCGTCAATTGCCACGATACATGGCTTATCGGAGGCATTTAAGTACTTAAATATCTCTTCTAACGTGATTTCTGCCGAATGAATCTCGCCAATGCCTATGTCAAAAACGGGAGCACCGGTCATTTCATCAAGTTTGAAGGCAGGACGTAGCGAAGATATAACCGAAAAAAAATTCTCCACGAATTTTTTACCTCGCGGTTTTAGTCGTTCAAAAATCTCTTTACCCATTTTATATACCAATTCTTGCATGTTTCGCGTAGCGTAAATGTCTACAAAAAACGTATAATAATGCTTTGCTATCTCTTTTTGCCGAAAACAATGCTCTATTAAGCCCGTTTTTCCCATCCGCCGCGGGGACACGAGTATAACATTGTTTTCGTTGGTAACGAACCGGGTAAGATCCGCGGTCTCTTTTTCCCTGTCACAAAAATAGTCTGCCGAAATATAACCTTTGATTAAAAATGGATTTTTCATACGCGAAAAAAATTTTGCAAAGATACAAATTAAATTTTGATAATCAAATTTTGATAATCAAATTTTGATTATCAAAATCTAATTATTTTGTTTTATAATTTCTATCTTATTGGTTAATAATGTTATAATTCTACTGACAACTTGTTCGCCCTGTCCATTTTCGCCATTAACTATTTCATGAGCTTGACAATAGATGGGGTCGCGAACTTGTAACAGGTGTTTTATATTTTGTCGTGTTTTTTCAGGAAGAGGGTCAAAGACGAGGGGGCGGGGTCTGTTGCTTTTCGTGATACGGTGAAAAAGTGCCGACACGGGCATGTAAATATAAATAGATAGCGTTTTTTGCTTGATGTGTTGCATGGCGTTAAAAAAGCAAGGGCTTCCGCCGCCGGTGGCAAGAACAAAGCAATCTTTTTCCAATGTTTGCAAAAGCATTTGATATTCACATTGTCTGAAGATTTTCTCGCCATATTTTTGCAAGAATCGCGGAATGCCCACTTTATATTGTTCTTCTATTATTTTATCGAGATCGAGGAATGGCATTTGTAGTCGTTTTGCCAGCATTTTCCCGACCGTACTTTTTCCTGCCCCCGACATTCCTATCAATACAATTTTTGGGAAAAAAGGAGCAATATCTTCCTGCATTTTATTTTATTGAATATGGTCTAACATACTTTCTATAAGATTATTCGCGCTGTCTGCGATGTCTGCGATTGTCGCGGGTAGCATATAGCAAGGAGTTGTAAATATCATATTTTCTTTATCTACCACGACTTCGGTTTCCATGGTATTGACATGATGGGCACCCATTTTTTCCACATTCGCGATAGTATTAGGGTCTGATCCGACCGTGATCGTGATATTTTTGAGCACTTTGGCTAATAATACGGGGGCGATACAGAGTGCCCCGATGGGGTGTCGCAGGGCGTGTGTTTCACGAATAGATTGTGCCACGATAGGGTTGACTTTGGCTTTAACCCCGTCGAAAGCGTAGGTAAACCAATTTTTTGCTGCCCCAAAACCACCGGGTAAAAGAAGCCCGTCGAAATCTTCCGGACGATAGTCGGTGAGTGAAAGCACATCGCCACGAGCAATTCGTGCCGATTCTATTTTCATATTCCGGACCTCGCTCATTTCTTCTTGGGTTAAATGATTGATCACGTGATACTGATCGTGGTCTAACGCGAAAATAGTGTAACTACACCCGTGACGAGATATCGCGAGCAAAGTCATCACTGCCTCGTGAATTTCTGACCCATCCATAGAACCACAACCACACAAAAATACGGCAAACTTTTTCATCATATATTTGTTTTTTTAATAAATAACAAAAATTAAAAATCCTTACCACACATAAAACTACTTCACGCGGCAAAGGTAATCATAATTTTTGATTTAATAAAAAAAATTTTTATCCGTTAGCCAAAGCAACAAGCAGTACAACCGGGTAACGAACTTCATCGCCGGCAAGAAAATTTTTACGCCGAAAATTTGAAACTCGCGGCATAAATCAAAAAAGAGGCTGGGGTGGGTTTTGCGACAGCTTCAGCAGAACAGAATTATAATATAATTGCATAAAACAAAAGTGTTGTATTATCTATTGAAATACAACACTTTCGCCTGTAAAATTGGGGTTATTTCACTGTTTTGTAAAAGAACCTTCAACACCATCATCATTACCATCTCTTACTTTTAGTTTAACGTCCGCACCTTTTTGCAGACCTTTAAGTTATAAAAAAATTCCTGCTCTGATAGGCTTTGCAGGGCTTGCCTGTTTTTATGGTTGTTTCTACTCAACCCAGCAGTATTATTTGAGTGTTTTTGTTGTTTCACTCTGCATTTTTTGGGGAACAGTTGCAACTCTGTCTTATATATTGTGGCGGTCAAAGCCGTCGTATTATTTTTAGGTTTGAACATAAAAATAGCGGACTTTCAAATCCGCTCGCAGGGTTTACCACAACCTCGCCTCAAAGATGTAAGCCCGCATTACTGCAGGCGTTACAATATTTTTGAGGCTTATAAGTGGTAATTTAGTGAGCCAAAATATAGCAAATGCTAATAATTTATGTATTTAACTATATATCAATTTCTTATATCATATTTTTTCCGTTTTTATATTATTCTATATTTTTCAATAATTCGCTGCTTTTCATTTCCATTTTTGAAAAGGCAAATAATTTCTTCCCTAAATCTTTGAATGACGCGCCAATATGATATACATCGCTGTCTATCAACAAAAACCTATCGTGAATATCCGGCTTTTCTTCGATAAAAATTTCGGGATATTGGGCGTTGTGTTTTGCCAAATCAGTTTGGATTTCTGGCGTGATGGCTTTTGTGTAAATCGTTGCTTTGACTTTTGCATTCCTTTTTGCCAACAGCATTAAAACGCTTTCATCCAAATAGTTATCAATCAAAATAATTTCTTTTTGCGCCCCTTTTATAAGGTCGGCAACAAAGACAAAAGCATCGAAAATTTGTCCATTATAAAAAATGCCTTCTTTGGGCGGAATTTCGGTGCGGACAATAAAGTCAATCTGCTTTTGATGTTCCAACAAAATCTGTTCGTGCCGCATCAATTTTTCATCAACCTGTTGAAAACGGTAATTTACAGCATATCCGCGCAATAAATATTCTTTCAGCGTTTTTGTCGCCCAAATGCGAAAATCAATACCTTTGCGAGATTTAACGCGGTAACCGACAGAAATAATCATATCAAGATTGTAGTAAGAAACCAATCTCTGTACTTCTCGATTGCCCTCTTTCTGAACTGTCAAGAAATCCTTGACAGTTGAATCTCGCTGTAATTCACCCTCTTTGATAATATTATTGACGTGCAGACTGATATTTTATTTGGTCGTTTCAAACAAAACAGTCATCTGTGCCTGCGAGAGCCACACTGTGTCTTCGTCTATCATCACTTCCACTTGAATGGAACTGTCAGGTTGATAGAGAATTATCTCGTTCTTTATTTTGGCAACTTCGGCTGTCATTTTGATGATTTAGAATTCGACTGCAAATTTACGATTTTATTTTGAATTTTTGCTCTAAAATTTTGTGTAACTGAAAAATATTTTGTATCGGAGTGTGGCGGCGTTACTTGGCAAGGGCGGCAAAAAAAATTACTCCGTGATTGTTGGTTGCACTCGGCAATGCTCAAACAAGTTTGGCATTGCTCTCGTTTGCACAACAATTCTACCCGAAGCGAAGCGCAGGTGTGGAGATTTTTTTTAAGCCGCTTGTTATACCCTTGCAAGTATGCTTTTGTGGAACAAAGGAAGCGATTGACGAATACCTATTTACCTGCGTTGTTTTTTTTACAAGATTTTCGACTGCGCTCGGCATAGTCAAAACAAGTTTTGCCTCTGCTCTCGCTTGCAC
>JAISUP010000052.1 GCA_031272025.1 Bacteroidales bacterium | reverse complement strand
AAATTTCATCAACCGAGTCTCAATTTTATCGGATTTTTGACCTTCGGTCGAAAAAAAACATCGTCTCCGTATGTAGGAAAAAACAATTTGGGGGATAGTATGAATAATGCAGGCTAAATTATTTTTTTCTGTTTCTGCCATATTTTTTTACTATTTTGCAAAGATACACTTTTTTTGTTATTTTTTAACAAAATGCATGTTTCACTGTATATCTTTATTTCCCAACATTTTCATCGCCTTATCAAAGTCCGATTCAAACAGCCGGTCTTGAATGGGGCGGTATTTTTCAAACTCGTTTTCGGCGTGTTGTTTGGCGATGGCGGCGGTTATTTTTCCTGCATTTTGCAACAAATCTTTGCCGTTTGCCTGCAAAATCAAGTCCAAATGTTTTGCTAAACATCCTAATAAATAGGCTTTTGCAATGGTGCTACAGTATTTTGAAGATCTACGAAGGAATGCTGCATAAAACTGATAATTACTTCTAAATCAATCTTATACGGAATATTTTTTAATATCCCGCGAAAATCTGTGACCGTAGCCCTTAAAAATGTGAATATGAGGTATTTTTAGAGTCTTTTTGGATGAAAAAATCCTTAAATTGCATCAACCGAGTCTCAATTTTATCGGATTTTTGACCTTCAGTCGAAAGAAACATCGACTACGTATGTAGGAAAAAACAATTTGGGGGATAGTATGAATAATGCAGGTTAAATATTTTTTTGTGTAACTTCGCGCTTTAAATTTACAGTCAAAGATATGAAAATTTTAATCATTGAAGACGAGAAATCTTTGTGTGAAATTTTGCAACAATGGCTTGAAAAAGAGCGTTATGTAGTAGAAACTTCCACCAATTTCGCAACGGCTTCGGAAAAAGTATCGATTTATAAATACGATTGTGTGCTACTTGACGTGATGTTGCCCGACGGCAACGGTTTGGAACTTCTGAAAAAAATTAAAGCCGAAAAATTGCAGGAAAATATCATCATCATTTCTGCTAAAGATTCGCTTGACGACAAGGTTTTGGGACTGAATACCGGTGCCGACGACTACTTGCCGAAGCCCTTTCATTTGCCGGAATTGAGTGCGCGTATCCGCAGCGTGACACGGCGCAACGGAAGCGGACAAAATTATATAATTTTTGGAAATATTAAATTGCAGCCCGATGACTTTCAAGTATTTGTCGATGATAAACCTATCGAACTCAATCGCAAAGAATTTGATATGCTGCATTTCTTTATCAACCGTCCCAATCGCCTGCTCAACAGGGAAATCATTGCCGAAGCCGTTTGGGGAGACAACATCGACCAAGCCGACAGTTTTGATTTTATCTATTCGCAAATCAAAAATTTACGAAAAAAAATGCAGCAGGCAGAGGCAAACTGCTCGATAAAGGCAGTCTATGGCATTGGTTATAAATTGGTTGAAAATTAAAATAGATCAAAACAATGAAACTCCGCGATAAAATATTTTCACAAATTCTCGTCTATTTTGCTGCAATAATGGGCATTTGGGCTGTGGTTTTCTATTTTGTAATTATGGACGAGGTACGCGACGAAACGGACGATTATCTGCAAATTTACGCGCGACAAATTATCACGCTGCACAATGCCGGCAGCGTGATTCCAATGCAAAAATTTGTCAGCAATAACAGTTATGTACTCAAAGAAATCACTCAACAGGAAGCGCAACAGTTGCCTACCGCACGATTTTTTGAAGAAGAGATTTACATTCCCGAAAAAGGCGAAACCGAGCCCGCGCGCACCTTTCAAACTGTTTTCGGCGACACGGAAGGGCATTTTTACATGCTGAAAGTGAGCGTACCTACCGTAGAAACGCGGGAATTGCAACTTGCAATTCTCTTTTCCATTATCATTCTCTTTTCCATTTTATTGATTATATTGTTGTTTATCAATTTTATAGTTTTCCGTCGCGAAATGAAACCGCTTTATTTTTTGCTAAAATGGTTAAAAAACTATACTATCGGGAAAAAAAACAAACCAACACTTGAAACAAAAAGCAATATAGCCGAATTCAAAGAACTTTATCATGCAATGAACTGCAGCGTGAAGCGAAACGAAGATGTTTTTGAACAGCAAAAGCAGTTTATTTGCAACGCCTCGCACGAGTTGCAAACACCGCTTGCCGTGTGCAAGAACCGTCTTGAAATGCTTTTGGAAAATGAAAACATAGCCGAAAACGAACTTGTAGAAATAATGAAAATAAAACAGTCGCTCGACAAAAGTATTCAACTCAATAAAACGCTGCTTTTTCTTGCAAAAATCGAAAACGGACAGTTCGTTGATGATAAAATCGTGAATATAAATAATTTGATTAAACTTCTTTTTGAAGATTTTCAGGAAATTTTTGCATACAAAAACATTACCTTTGAAATGGAAGAACATGGAATTTTATTGCTTTCTATTAACGAAACACTTGCCAATTCTCTAATTTCTAATCTTTTAAAAAATGCTTTTGTACACAATCTAAGTAACGGCAAAATTCTTGTAAGAATTGACACTGAAAAAATCGTTTTTCATAATACAGGCAATCACAGAGAATTGGATAGAAACCTTATTTTCAATCGTTTCTATACAGAGGGCAACAACCATAACTCGTCGGGATTGGGACTTGCGATTGTTAAAAGTATTTGCCAAAATTACAACTTAAAAATTAATTACGAGTTTCGGGGAAATGAGCATATTTTTTCGGTAGAGATGATGACTTGGAGTAGAAATATTTGATGAATATCCAATCTAAACTCTAAACTCTAAACTCTATTTTCCTTCCCGTTTTAAAATAATTAAAGCAGTATAAATCAATATTTTAAAATCTAACTCTAAGGACATGTTTTCTATGTATAACAAGTCCCATTTCAGTCGTTTAATCATTTGGTCTACGTTTTCGGCGTAGCCATATTTTACTTGTCCCCAAGAAGTTATACCGGGTTTCACGCCCAATAGCAGCAAATAATATGGGACTTTTTGTACAATTTGGTCTATAAAATATTGTCTTTCGGGGCGCGGTCCCACGAGCGACATTTCTCCTTTTAAGACATTAAAAAATTGAGGTATCTCGTCTAATCTTGTTCTTCGCATAAATATTCCAAACGGGGTAATTCGGGGATCATTTTTGTGCGAAAGCATGGGGGCATCGGTTTCGGCATTCATGTACATAGACCTGAATTTAATGATATAAAAAGGTTTTCCTCTCCATCCTACCCGTTGTTGCTTATAAAAAACAGTACCTTTTGAGGAGCACTTCACGCCAATGGCTAAAAATAAATATACCGGCAATAACACGAGCATGGCAAGCAATGAAAAGAAAACATCGCATGCTCGTTTAAAATAACGTTGCCAATAGGGCATGTATTCCGGCGAGACAGAAACAAACGGCTCGTGAAGGATAGACGATGTACGCACTGACCCCATGACAAAATCCTCGGATTGAGGGATGATCTTTAACGCGACATCTTGCCCGTATAACATTTGTATGATATTTTCTATGTATTTTCTTTTCCCATTTTGCACCGCGATAACCAACTCTTCTACATGATATGTTTTCACTATGTTAGACAATTGGTCGAGGTTTCCCAAACAAGGTAACTCGTTTTTTAATAAATTCTCGTCTTCCGGGGAAAGCATCACGTAGCCGATTAAACAATTGCCGACAGTTGTTTTTTGTTTTTGCAATAAATAGCAGGTATCTAATGCCGATTGATTGCTGCCGACAATGAGTGTAGTTGATCCCAATTTGCCTTGTCGTAATTGATGTATAGTACGTGTAGTTATCAACAAACGAGGTAAATAGGTCAGGAAAAACTGTAACAGGAACAGTAAAAAATAGTAGGTAATATAATCATGATAATGTAGCACGAGGTCATCAAGCATAAAAACAAAGAAAAAGAGTAACGTACCCATGAGGGTAATATAAAAAGTAACCGATAACTCTTTGAGGCGGGATTTTTTAATTATTTTATAATAATATCCAGAAAACCAGTGAAATACAAACCAATAGAGCGGGTACAAGACCATGCCGAGAAAAAATTTCGGGTCATTGAGCACGCTCGTTTGTATATGTATCAAAAATTCGGGGTCAATATGGTACTTCCGGTACATAAAGAAAAGACACCACGTGAGCCACGCGGCGAACATGTCTAAACAAATATAATAAAATTGGATACGCTTTTTGTCCTTCATTATTTTTTTAATAACCTGAGCATACGACTTTTATATTATCCATTTCTACCGTAGCGTTATGAATAGGGTTTCCATCGGCATCTTCGGATAGTTTACTCCCCTGCAATTGAATACGAGCATAGTCAAGCAAACCCGATTTGTGGTACGTGTTGATGGTAGGCGAGAGGTTGATATATATTTTTTTCCACTCGTTGCCGGAAGGGAGTACGTTGACTAAGGCGGTTGAAACATCCCCGTAACTGCTTGTGGTCATTTTCACGAGCGTTGAAAATTCTATATCGCTACGATAGTCTATTTCCAATAAGATGTAGTCTCCCGAAGTAGACGGGAACTTAATGTTGGAAGAGATAAGGTCAAACTCCGAGACCTCGTCCGTGAGTTCTATTCGTCCTATTTTTCCTTTGTTCGCATCATTAACAATCTTGAAACGTCCCCCTTTTTCTGCATCTGTATACACTAAATCGTCTTCGTCTACTCTTGTAAATTCGGTACTTGACTCGAAAGTTACCAATAAGGGAAATCGTAGCAACGTGTCGTATTTAAAGGTTATCTGAGTATTTTCTAATCGGGTGTCTTTATCGGGAGTAAGTTTCACGCTCGTGTTAAATGAAAAGAAAAACGGATAATCAGCCATCATGTAGGTAGTGCCGTTAAGACGCATAACAGGGATAATGCCGATATTCGCGTCCCCGTTGCCGAGTAAAGGAATTTTGCAGGGCAAAGAATAAACTCCCCTATCCTCGTTATTTAAAGTAATCCTAACATCTTGAAAACGGTGCGACTTCACGGCTTCCATTTGATAGGAATCTAAATTTAAGTACGACAACGATGAAGCATCTATCGTTGCCCTTTGCATGTCTTCTTTGGTAATTTCCAAAAATGCGGGCGTGATATTCCCGTCACTACACGCGCAAAAAAACAAAAAAACAAGCGAGAATATTCCCGCGACTACCAGACCATTATTTTTCATAAATAAGAAACGAAAAAAAAGGAATATTATTTTATCATTTTTATAAAAGAAAAAAAATGCTTACTTTTGCAATAAATTTCATCTAACAGGAATCATTAAAAAGAACCGGTAATGGCTTATAAGCAAATTCACGCGAGCACGTTGGCTACCAGCCCGAAAGAGACCATTCGAGGCTATATCAGAAACGCCTTGATAAACAAAAGTAAACGTTCGTATCTTGAGGTAGATGTCATGACGGAGTTATTTGCTCCCGATAATGATTTACTGCCTTCTTTTGTTTCTAAATTCCGAGATGCCGGCGGTAAATTTGTCCCTTGTAAAAATCAAGAACAGTTTCAAGATTATCTTTCACAACTGATAAATTCAAGAAATTACACATCCTTGTTTTGTCCTGTCCCCGATTTGCAGGAAGTGTTGCAACAGATACATGTCGATTATCAAACGGTTTTATATAACGAACCGACCGATGCCGCTTTGTTGTATAGTGATTTATTGATCGCGCGTAATGGCAGTATGGTTTTTATGCAAGAATATCAACTTTACCCCTTTATTTGGAACATGGCTACCGACTTGCTCGTGGTTTCGAGGGTAGCCCATATTCGCGCCACGCTCAAAGAAACCATGCAAACAAAAGCCGGCACGAATTGTAACATGTACCATATTGTTACCCCATCTTTACCCGAGAAAGATAAAGATGGCAATCTTGTATATTCGCCCGATAACCCTTGTTTTTTTCTCTTTTTAGTGATGTAGATCTTTTTCACTCACTCCATCACGACCTTTTTCATCACGATACCCTTAGCGGTTTGTACTCTTACAACATAAGTGCCGCGTGCCAACTTGGAAATATCAATCATTGTTTCCGGTTCGTTAGACACAGAAGAAACATAAAGTGTTTTGCCTAATAAATCAATAATTTCAACTCGGTTTATCGGTTCGGTGCCCACGATGGTCAATCTATCCCTTGCAGGATTTGGATAAACAAGCATTGTCTTATCATTATCATTCATGGCTTTTACACTATTTCCTCCTTTTGTTACAGCAACTTCATCAATCAATAAGATATACTTGTCAATACTCTCAAAATGCCGGAAGGCAATATATACTTGTTGATTGGCAAAATTTGCAGGAATATTAACCGTTCGTTGTACAAAGTCTTCGCTCGTTATTATTTCGGAAAACAATAAGGTGAAACTATTAGGGTCATTGTTTGTCGTAGAAACATATACTCCATATTTTTCGGGGAAGTCTGCTGAAAATGCCGCGGCTCTCCATTGTATGTTCGCTCCGGTAGCAGGGATCCGAAGTGCCGGGGAAACAATCCAATTGTCAGGGGTAAAGTAAGGATTGTCATCGACATAAGAATAAGATGCTAACACGGTTTCTGTTTCAGAAAGTGTCCCTATAAACCAATTGTCGCCATCGCCGTCAGCATCTATCATTGTCCAACAATACGCGCTATTGGTCTCAAAATCATCGTAAAATGGCAAATCATAAGAAGATGCACATTCATAACTTGTTCCGGTTAAACTCAGGGTAGCAATTGTTTCCCCACTGCTTAACGTTGCAGTTTCGATTGCATTCCCCTCGGCTGTTGGAGTAAATTTGATATAAAGTGTCCCCCCTTCCGCGGGCAGAGTAGCGGTGCTTGCAAAAGAAGTTCCATCATTTGACACTTCAAACGGGGCAGATGTCGTTACCGTGATAGGGTTTGTTAAACCTACCGCGTTAACCCCTGTTTCGCGAGTGAGAGATGAACCTACCTGAACAAGCCCCACGTGTACATGCGATGACACAGATAGCATTTCAAATTTACCATTGATAACAGCAATGTCATCAATGAGCATCACATACATGTCCGTGCAATCGTGATGCCGGAAAGCAATATAGATATTTTGTCCGGCATAAGCAGATAGATCTACTCCTCTCATAGCCCAATCTCCGGCTTGTATTACTTCTGTAAACACGGGCGCGTTCGCGGTAAAATGGGCGGGCGTGTTTCCTGTTGTAGATACATAAACAGAGTACTTGTCTTCAGGATAGGCATCGTCATAGGCGTCGCTATACCACACGAGCGCGTTTTGCCCATCGGGAACAGAAATTTGTGGAGAAATCAACCAATTGTCAGGAGTGAGCGCCTCGTAAGTGTTGTAGTCCCACGAAATACTTATCGCGCAATTTGTTCCATCACGCCCCAACGCTTCCGCCTCCCAATTAGAACCGTCTCCATCGGCATCAATGATTGTCCATGTTGCAGGAATCCCTTCATCAAAGTTTTCGGAAAAAACAGTTGTTTGTGCCGAAACGCCTACCATACATCCTATGGTAAGGAAAGAAAAAATAATCTTTTTCATGATATTATCTATTTTATTATTATGATTTTAATTTAAAATACGGCATTTTTTATTTATTTCTAAATAATGGGACAAAGGTACGAAAAAGTTTTTAGTTATGAGTTGTCCGTTTTTCGGGTTTCAACTAATTTGTTAATCTTGTCAAAAAAATATGTATTTTCGCGACTTTAATTTTAATCAATTATTTATATCATTAAAAAAGTCAACAAGCAATGGCTATAGTTAAGACATTCAAAGGGTTACGTCCCCCTAAAACTTTGGTACAATCTGTGGCATCTCGTCCTTACGACGTGCTCAATTCGGCAGAGGCACGTCTCGAAGCCGAAGGGAATCCATATTCTCTGTTGCATATCACCAAAGCCGAGATTGATTTACCTGAAGGAACAGACGAGCATTCACAAGCCGTATACGATAAGGTAGTCGAGAATTATAACCTTTTTAAGCACAAAGGTTGGTTGTTACCGGAAGACAAGGAAAAATTCTATATTTACGCGCAAACCATGAATGGCAGGACACAATATGGGATCGTGGCGACGACTCACGTTACAGACTATCTTGAGAATGTGATACGGAAACACGAACTTACCCGAAAAGATAAGGAGGAGGATCGTATGATACACGTGCGTATTACCAATGCCAACGTGGAGCCGGTATTTTTCGCTTACCCCGACCACGACCGTATCAATGCCATTGTTGCCGATTTCGTGAACAATAATGCCCCTGAATATGATTTTGTTTCCGAAGATGGTTTCGGGCACCATTTTTGGGTTATCAATGACGATAGCATCAATGAAGAGATAGCCCGGATTTTTCTTCATGAAGTTCCCCATCTTTACGTGGCAGACGGACATCACCGCACCGCCGCCGCCGCTTTGGTGGGAAAAGAAAAAAGCGAACAAAATCCTCACCACACGGGAAAAGAAGAATACAACTATTTCATGTCGGTACTCTTTCCCGCGAGCCAATTACAAATTATTGACTACAATCGCGTGGTCAAAGACCTCAACGGACTCTCGGAAGACGTTTTTCTTCGCGCGTTGGACGCAACATTTGAAATAGAGAACATGGGTCCCGAAATCTACAAACCTTCTTGTTTGCACGAGTTTAGCATGTATTTGAACGGGAATTGGTACAAAATGGTCGCTCGCCCCGGTTCATACGATGACCACGACCCGATAGAAGTGCTTGATGTTACGATCCTTTCTAACCTTGTATTAAACAAACTGTTGGGAATTAAAGACTTACGTACCGACAAACGCGTTGATTTCGTGGGAGGTATTCGCGGGTTGGGCGAGTTGAAACGAAGGGTAGACAATGGCGAGATGAAAGTCGCCTTCGCCTTGTATCCTGTGTCCATGCAACAATTGATCAATATCGCCGACACGGGAAATATCATGCCCCCGAAAACGACATGGTTTGAACCCAAATTACGCTCAGGGTTAGTAGTACATGAATTAGAATAATTTTTTTATATGAAAAGAAGTACAATTATCTCGTTGTTAAAGCAAAGTCAAGCAGAGAACTTGGGTAGCAAAGTCAACGTGAAAGGCTGGGTAAGAACCAAAAGAGGCAATAATACCGTCAATTTCATCGAGTTAAATGACGGGACTATCGTGCATAACATACAAATAGTGGTAGATGTAGACAAGTTTGACCCCGAATTGTTGAAACAAATCAGCACGGGGGCTTGCTTGTCGGTAGAAGGTACCCTTGTTGCCTCACAAGGGAAGGGACAATCTGTAGAAATACAAGCCGACCATATTTTACTATACGGGTCAGCAAGTCCCGACACCTATCCTTTGCAGAAAAAGGGACATAGCATGGAATTTTTGAGAGAGATAGCCCATTTGCGTCCCCGAACCAATTATTTCGGGTGTGTGCTACGACTGCGGCACGCGATGTCGTTCGCGATACACAAATACTTCAACGACAAAGGGTATTTTTATTTGCATACCCCTCTAATCACGGGGTCGGATGCAGAAGGAGCAGGGGCAATGTTTAACGTAACTACTTTAAATTTGCAAAACGTGCCCAAAACCGAAGACGGGAAAGTTGATTACAGCCTTGACTTTTTCGGGAAACCCACGAGTCTTACCGTTTCGGGACAATTAGAAGGGGAATTGGGTGCCTTAGCCTTAGGCGGTATCTATACTTTTGGACCTACTTTTCGTGCCGAGAACAGCAATACTCCTCGACACCTTGCCGAGTTTTGGATGATAGAGCCGGAGGTTGCCTTCAACGACATCAACGACAACATGAACCTCGCCGAAGATTTTATCAAATACCTGATTCGCTACGCCTTAGAACATAACATAGATGACCTTAACTTTCTTAATAATATGATAGACAAAGAATTATTAGAAAGATTGCACTTTGTTCTTCATCACGATTTCGTGAGATTGTCGTATACAGAAGCCATTGACATTCTCGTGAAATCGAACCGGAAGTTTGACTTTGAGGTTTCGTGGGGTGTGGATTTACAATCTGAGCACGAGCGCTATTTAGTAGAGGAGCATTTTCATAAGCCGGTAATTTTGACCGATTACCCCGCTGAAATTAAAGCCTTTTACATGAAACAAAACGAAGATGGAAAGACCGTGCGTGCCATGGATGTGCTTTTCCCGCGTATAGGAGAAATCATCGGGGGGTCGGAAAGAGAAGAAAATTACGAGAAACTGCTACAACGTGTTCAAGAACTTGGCGTGCCCGAAAAAGACGTGTGGTGGTACTTGGAAACCCGAAAATTCGGTACCGCCCCACACGCGGGTTTTGGATTGGGTTTTGAACGCCTCATGCTTTTTATTACCGGACTTGCCAATATTCGCGATGTGATTCCTTTCCCGCGTACCCCCATGAACGCGGATTTTTGAGTTTTTTATGTAAATGTGCAGTGATAATTTAATAGAAGAAACAAAATGAAAATATCCGTTGTAGGAGTTACCGGTTTAGTAGGTTCGGTTATGCTTAAAGTATTGGAAGAACGCGGGTTTGGGCAGGAGGAATTGTTGCCGGCTGCCTCTGTTCGCTCGGTAGGAAAACAATTGACTTTCGGGGGAAGGTCATTTGAAGTCATGTCGGTAGAAGATGCCCTCGCGCGCGAACCTGACATTGCCATTTTTTCGGCGGGTAGTACTGTCTCGTTACAATACGCGTCTCTTTTTGCCCAAAAAGGGACTTATGTGATTGACAATTCTTCGGCATGGCGAATGGAGACACACATCCCCTTGGTCGTGCCGGAAGTCAATGCCGATATTCTTACCCCCGAAGACCACATTATTGCCAATCCCAATTGCTCTACCATACAAATGGTCATGGCATTGGCACCTTTGCATGCGGCATACCATCTTAAAAGGCTCGTGATTTCCACGTATCAATCGGTAACCGGCACGGGCGTGAAAGCCGTGCAACAACTGATGTCAGAGCGCGAAGGACAACCCGCGGACAAGGCTTACCCCCACCCGATAGACTTAAATGTTTTGCCGCACGGGGGCACTTTTGAAGCCGATGGCTACACAACCGAAGAAACGAAGTTAGTCAACGAAACCCGTAAGATTTTGCGGGCACCGGAGATAGGAATCACGGCAACGGTAGTACGAGTTCCCGTTACAGGCGGTCATTCGGAAGCCATCAATGCCGAATTTGAACGTGATTTTACATTGCCCGAAGTGTATCAACTACTTGACAGCATGCCGGGAGTAATCGTGCTCGATCAGCCCGACAAAAACGAGTACCCCATGCCTATATTGTCGCACCATAAAGATGCGGTATTCGTGGGACGCGTGCGCGAAGACTTTTCTCGACCGCGCACGCTTAACATGTGGGTAGTTGCCGACAATTTGCGCAAAGGGGCTGCTACCAACGCGATACAAATTGCAGAATGGTTGATCAAATCAAAATTCGTGAAATCATGACAACTAACCTCAATGGCTTGCAAGTCAACGGCACCTCTTTTCAAGTAGCAGTATGGGAGGCAGTGTCAACCATTCCTTGTGGAGAAACACGTACCTACAAAGAAATCGCGAATGAAATAGGGAATCCCAAAGCTGCGCGTGCCGTGGCTAACGCGGTAGGCAAAAACCCTTATCCCCCACAAATCCCGTGCCATAGGGTCATTCGTTCCAATGGCAAATTAGGCGGTTATAGTGGCATAGGGGGCATAGAAACAAAAAGAAACCTACTCGAAAAAGAAACAGGATTGATATTTAAGAATTAAGGTTTTCTAAAAAAATGTTATCTTTGCAGTCGTATTTAGGATTCAGGGCAGTTGTAATATATTAAAAGTAAAAATGATGAAACAGTTTTTTTGTATATTTTTCCTCTGGGTGGGAAGTATGAGCATTTTTCACGCGCAAGTCATTGATACCGCGATGCTATACGTAGATTTTGACCCGGAAATAGGTTCATTACAAAAAATCAATACACCGGCAGAAGTCAATGATACGGTCAAAGAGCGGGTGGTGATGACTTACGAGATTATGCCGGGAAAACCTGACATTTCTTTTTTACCGTCCCCGGTAAGCCCGGTCAAACTACCGGCAGATTTGCGACAGCGGTTTTACCGTAATTTTCTGAAAGTAGGCTTTGGATACCCTGTAACCCCGCTACTCGCGCTTGCTGTTCACAACCCCGACAATCAAAAGTTTTCCGTGGGGTTCAATGCATATCATTACTCATCGTGGCTGTCGCCGGGCAAAACCATGAAAAACTATGCCCTCGCCCCTTTTAGCGACACCCGTGCCGAAATCTTCATGACCCGTTTTTTTAAAAAACAAACCTTCTATTCTTCTATCGGTTATAATCATGAATATGCCTTGTTATACGGGTTTCACCGCGATTCGCTTGCTTCGCGACTGCCCGTAGGCGAAGACGTGCAACATTATTATGACAAATCCTACCGCGACAGTATCAACAACGCTTTTCATCATGTAAAATTAGAATTGGGATTACGCTCTAATTACGTGTTAGAAGAGAAAAAAATAAAACACGACACCCGCCTGAATTACGATATGGTATATAATCATTGGCACGACATGGAAAACACGATAGGCATCAGTGGCTACGTGGGTTATGATGCTCGTTTTATCAAAATATCGGGTAGCCAAAATTATAGAATAGATTACGAAGTTCAATACTATAATAACCGTTGGGGCGATACGGGTACAGAAGGGAAACATCAAATAGACCATAGCATGAAATTAGAATTGCGTCCGGTCATTAACTTCACCATAAAAGAGTATCATTTGCTCTTTGGGGCGGGCATACCGGTGGTACACGCCATGGGCGAAACCCACTGCCCGGTTTATCCTGTCGCGGAATTACAATTAGGTTTAATACCGGGCATTATGAGCCTTTACGGGGGCGTTAATGGCTACGCGAACTATAACTCCCTGCAAAACCTGCTCTACGAAAACCCCTTCTTAAAACCACATTTAGACAGTGCCCGTTTTACCCGTGCGCAAATCAATGTCTACGCGGGTATCAAGGGCAATTTAGTGAAAAAACTTAATTATCACTTGTCCGCTCATTACGCTTTCGAAAAAGATAGCCCGTTTTTTATATTAGATACCTCTAATATCTTGCATAACAGTTTCAACGTGATGTATAAAAATGTAAACGTACTCAATGCTACACTCGCGCTCAATTGGGAAGTCTTGGAACAATTATTGCTCAATCTTACCGCTAATTATTGGTATTACAATTTTGACAAGATCACGGATAGTTTGACCGAAACACACGCGTGGTATAAGCCTTCGTGGGAAGTTACTTTCGAGGGACAATATATTTTAAAGAAAAAGATGATTTTTAGCGTGGATTGTCATTTGCAATTTGGCAGGTGGGCATTGTCCCCTGATGCAAATAATCATTACCTCCCGGTAAAAATGGCACCTGTACTTGATTTTGGGGCAGGTTTCGAGTACCTGTTTTCTCCGCGTTTTTCTGTTTTTGCCCGTGTACATAATCTTGCATTTCAACATTATGCAAAATATTATGATTTTAAAAACGCGGGTTTTAATGTTCTCGCGGGAATCACCTATTCATTTGGTATTGATCAAATAAAAAAACGATAAACATAATTCATAAAATCATGAATATACAGCAAGACGACTGCTTATTTGACATGTTTTCTCCTATCACCACAGAAGAATGGGACAATTTGATTATCAAAGATTTGAAAGGTTTGGATGTGGAGAAGAAGACCGTGTGGAAAACAGAAGCAGGGTTTAAGGTAAAACCCTATTACCGGGCAGAAGATTTACAAGCCTTAGAATATCTCGACACGCTACCGGGTCAATTTCCATACGTTAGAACTTCACGGGTACAAAATAACCGGTGGGAGATTGTACAGCGTGTGGACGAACAAGACCCCGCGAAGGCGCACGCGTTAGCCCTCGATGCCTTAGACAAAGGGGCTACAAATATCGCCTTCAACGCGATAGGCATAGAATCAGAACAAGATATTTTTACCTTACTCGACAACTTAGATATAGAAAAAAATGGATTTAAATTCTTCAACGCGCTAAGTTTTCCAAAATTAGCCAAATTGTTGGTTCAATTTTTTGAAAAACAAAACGCGAATAAAGAAAAAATCAATGTGGTTTTAGGTTTCGATCCCCTCGCGTGGTATGCTAAAAATAACCGTTTTTGGCAGTCTCAGGAACAAGACTTTCAAGAATTGTTAGAACTCTTATCCATCACGAAAGCATATCCTCACTTTAAGGTTGTAAACGTGAATGGCGTTTTTCTGCATAACACGGGGGCAAATTTAGTACAAGAAATGGGCTATGTCTTAGCTTTCGCGCACGAATATCTTAATTACGCGGTCAATCACGGTTTTAAAGCACACGAGTTTACTCCTAAATTAAGTCTCTCGTTTGCCATTAGTTCTAATTATTTTTTAGAAATAGCCAAATTGCGTGCCGCACGAATGTTATGGGCAGCCATCGCTTCTTTATATCGTACTCCAACCGAACAGCCCGCGAACGTATATATCAACGCGGTTGCATCTTCTTGGAATCAAACTATATACGATGCACATGTAAACATGTTACGGGCAACCACAGAGGCAATGTCGGCAGCGATTGGCGGGGCTGACAGCATTTTGTTAAAACCTTATGATGCCGTATTTCGTACAGCCGATGAATTTTCGCGTCGTATCTGTCGCGATACACAAGTAATATTGCAAGAAGAATCAGGCTTCGACAAAGTTATAGACCCGTCAGCAGGTTCTTATTACATTGAAATGCTAACCGACATCATCGCGGAACAAACATGGAACCTTTTTAAAGAAACCGAAAAAGATGGGGGCATCGTGTCATTTCTCGTTTCAGAAAAATTGAAAAATACCATCACCGAAAGTGCCAAAGAACGAGAAAATCTTGTTGCTTCTCGAAAATCTATCTTATTGGGAACCAATCTATACCCGAATCCCAATGAAACCATGATAGACAAATTGGAGCAAAAAAGAGATAGCACAGTCATAAACAAAGACTTATTAGGAAATCGCGGTGCCGTGCCGTTTGAAACTTTACGTTTGCAAACCGAGCAATACGCGAAAACGCATCCTATCCCGTCTGTGTTTTTACTGAAAATAGGAAATCTCGTGTCTCGACAGGCAAGAGCAGGCTTCGCTACCAATTTTTTCGGGTGCGCGGGCTATCGTATTCTCGACAACGCGGGCTTTTCTTCTGTGAGCGAAGGGGTAGAAACGGCATTACACTCACGAGCACCCCTTGTCGTTATTTGCAGTTCCGATGAAGACTATGCCACTATCGGGGCTGAAGCCATCGCCTCCATAAAAGAAGCCAACCCGCGTATTATCTGCATCGTTGCCGGCTATCCTGCCGACAGTATAGACCATTTGCGTGCCGCCGGTGCAGACGACTTTATATCATTAAAAACAAATGTATTAGATAGTTTGCAAAAATATAATGAAATACTTTTGAACATTAAATAAACCATAGATTTATGAAAAAAATGCTTTTTTTTATCGCCGCGGGTTTATTTTTGCCCATGAGTCTTTGGGCTCAAGAATTTCACAGCAAAGACCCGCAACTTAACGGGGCTTTCCAAATAGCAATGGAAACGTTGTTGAAAAGTAAAGAAGACGGACAATTCGCGACTTGTGCCAAGCAAGCACCCGTGCAATGGGTAACAAGTGCATGGAATGCCGCAAGTTTGTGCTTTCCCAAAGAAGTAACCCCTTCCCTTTTGAATATAAATAAAACAAATACAAATTGTTTCCCGCTGTATATCATGGCAGTATGGCATCATTATTTGGTTACCGGAGACATGAATTTCTTACAAAAAATATGGGCAACCGCCCCACAAGAACTATCCGAAATAGAGACAAATGGCTATGATAAAAAAACAGGACTATTTTTAGGAAATCTTAATATTTCCGTTACAGGACAGGCAAATGATAAATTTTTGAGTACGAATTGCCTGTACTATGAAATGTATCGCGTGATGGCACAAATGTCTGTTACAACAAATGGAGACAATAAATACGCGTCTGCTTGTACCCGAAAAGCCGAGAAATTAAAAAAGAAAATACGTGCCCGTTTCTTTAATGAAAAAACAGGACAATTGTTTTATTGTCTTGATGCCGAAGGGAAACTACATGCCGAGCAAGAGGGTTTGGGACTCGCGTTTGTGGGGATGTATGACATACTCTCGCGACAAGAGACCCGTTCTATCATTGATAAAGCCAAATTCGCCTACATGGGACTACCCGTACTCTTTTCCCCAAAAAATATGCAACTGCAACCGGCAGTGAACGCTTTTTTTTCCGATGCCTGCCACAAAACATTTCGGGTTGACTTTTTTGAAAAAGAGTGGTGCAACCTTGCCAATCTTGTTATGAAAACACGCGATGCAGGTTATGCACCTTCTTATGATGCAACTTCGGGGGTACCGGTCGCTTTAACAACCCCCGAGGATAAATGCGTCCAACTACTATCTGCAACGGCTTTCGCCCGCATGGTATTTAACTATGTACTGGGCATGGAATTCTCCCCTGAAGGACTGACACTCGATCCCGACATGGATATGGTATTTCGTTTCGGGATAACCGCCATTTCGGGAATTCCTTACCGAAACGCGAAACTCAATATCGTGTTTAGTAGCGACGAGCATGACAAAAACATGATAGTACATGAAGGACGCGAAGAACCTTTTACAGGGAAAGCATTCATTTCCCCCGGTAGCAAAGGAAATATACAGATAACTTTTCCCTATAAAACAAATATCAAACATTTGCAAAACCACTGATTTTTTCGTATATTTGTCATTCTTAAAGTAAAATTATTTTATATTTAATATCAATTATTTAACGTTATGGCTTTAGTAATTACATCATCAAATTTCGAAGAACTGGTTGCCGGAGACCGGTTGATAGTTATTGATTTTTGGGCACAATGGTGCGGTCCTTGTCGTGCTTTGACCCCCGTGATAGAAGAATTGGCAACAGAATACGAAGGTAAGGCTATCATCGGAAAATGCAATACCGATGAAAATAACGAACTTACAGAACAATTTGGCGTGCGCAATATCCCCATGCTCGTCTTTATTAAAAATGGAGAATTGAAAGATACCCTTGTTGGTCTCGTGGGCAAACAAGAAATCAAAAACCTGATAGAAACATACCTCTAAAAGAGAATGTCTCTCAAAGAAAATAATGAAAATCCTTTACGACTCGGACATTTTTTTGAACCAGAAAGCGGGAGGTATTTCGCGATACTTTTATGAACTGTTCTACGGTTTGAAACATAATGGTCACGACGTGAAAATTGCCGGTCGATTTGTGAAAAATACCTATTTGTTGTCAAATCAACAATATAGAAAAGCATTTTTTTACGACCCTACGGCTTCATTTTCCGCTTTTAACAAAATTGCAC
>JAISUP010000045.1 GCA_031272025.1 Bacteroidales bacterium | reverse complement strand
TGGCACACGATACCGTGTAATCCGTATTTTCTATCAAAGTGTAGGGCGGGTCTACCGTGCTGTCGATGAGCGTAACTATGGGACAAATGGGGTTGCCCGTGTAGGATTGTGGTTTGATGTCCGTGTGCGATACCCATGCTATCGGGCGGGGCAATACAGTCAATGTTTCAATTACCTGAGGGGGATGCACGGTAATCACGGCATCCACGATAGAGTCGAGCCGGAAGTTAAAAGTTCCAACTTTGGTAGTACGTATTCTTGCTATGTAGCCGCTCGTGATTTCTATGGGGTATGGAAAATTAGCCACCGCAGGGCTTATCCAAGTACCGGGATTATTCGGGTCTTCTACCGAATAGTATATTTTCACGGGATAGTTTCCATCGGTAATGTGCACATCCACGGTATCGAACACGTACATGGTTCGTTCAAGCAAATCAGCCGAGTTAGAATAAAAGGCTTGCAGCACGGGGTAGCCGTCGTTGATGACACCACCGGCATCTATTGACCAATGTCCTGACACGGGAGTAAAATTCCAACCCGTGAAAGTAGATTCCTGTTTCATGTTCGCGGTGGTTTGAGCGGGAGTATTGGTCTGGGCTGCTAAAAGAGGAAAATCTTGCCCCAAATTCGTGGGCCACCCTACAATATTCGGGATACCGCCACTTATGTATGTACTTGCCTTAGGTTCATCGTAATAACAATTTTCTACTTTCGCATGCCATGTTGTAGTAGTATAGTTGTTAACAGGAGTTGTCCTAGCATAGTCGTATCCTATCAAGCCGCCAAAAGAAGGACATTCTATGGTACCCGAGGTTTTCAAAGTTCCCGCGGCATAACATTCGCTAATTGTGGTTTCTGCATTTCCCCCCAATTGTGTCATTCCTATCAAACCACCCATGTAAGTTCCCCAAGCAGGGCTAGTAGTATTAGGATAAGCTGTAATATCTTTTAACTCAATATCGCTAACGGCATAACATTTGGATATTATAGCCCCCCCTTGCGCTATACCTATCAAGCCACCCACCTGTACTCCATCGCAGTTGCTAACTTGGATAGATGCCGTAGAAAAACATTGGTCTATTATAGCAACACCCGTTCCTGGACCATCTGAAGTCGCGTTTCCTATCAAGCCGCCCACGTAATGCAAATGCTGATAACCTGTCTTTCCATTACCGATAACTTCAATATTGCCGCTAACAGAGCAATGGGTAATGTTGGCACTGAGGTTCGCTTTACTTGCCAATGCCCCAAAGTAAAGGACGGCTAAGTTACCACTACCTTGGTTTGTAACCTTAATATTAACATCTTCTAATACCACATTTTTCACGTTACAGGTGGACAAGGTAATAAATAAGCCTCCATAGTTCACAACGTTGATCGAGGTATAATTCAAAGTTAAGTTTTTAATCGCGTAACCATTGCCATCTAAGGTTCCGGAAAAGGTAGTGATAGGTGTCCAACTCACGCCGGTCAGGTCGATATCATTTCCCAGAACGTACTTTCCGGACGAACTAATACTGGCTAATTCTGTTGGGGTTTTAATGGTATCGGGGGGCGGCGATTGCGCCTTGATATTTCCCCAAAAAGTGATAGCCGCGACAAGTATCACCGCGATTCGTGCTTTTGTAAAAAATTTTTTCTTTCTCATGATAAATAAAAAATTAAATGATTATATTAAATGTTAAAAATCTGTCTTTTATGTAGGAGATGGCGGGTCGCGCCCGCCATGACGGGATAACATCGGGACAAGCGGGACAAACAAGCCATGACGGGATAATATCGGGACAAGCGGGACAAGCAAGCCATGACGGGATAATACGCGGTCAAACTATCCATGAGGGACAAGCATTGAGAAGAACCGGTAAAATTTCGCGCCCGAAGCACGAGAGGTCTCGAGTTTTTCGAGCCGTTAAGAGAGACTCGTAGAGAGGCTTGTGTGTGTGTGTGTGTGTGTGTGTGTGTGTGTGTGTGTTACACTTTTTTTCGGGTTATAAGCAGGGGCATGCAAAAAAATATCCGCGAGGAAATGTGCATAACTATTTGATGTTATGCCCATCCCCTTACAAAAAACAATGAAATTATATCTTTTTTTGCCCACTTCAAACTTTATTTATGAAAAAACGGTGCAAAAATACTACTTTTTTTTTATATATGGCACTTTTTGCAATTTTTTTTTTGTTGTGTATAATCCAAAAATTTTATGCTATCTTTGCAAGTTAAATTTTTGTTGGCATGAAAACATTGTTAGAAACGAATTATCTATTTTCTCGTTCACAAAAGCGTTATCGGGGAAAAGTGCGCGATGTATATACTCTTGACGGGGATTTGTTGGTGATGGTATCTACTGACCGTATCTCGGCGTTTGACGTGATCCTACCGCGTGGGATTCCATACAAAGGGCAAATATTAAATCAAATAGCCTCTTTTTTCTTGGATAGCACGAGCGATGTGTGCCCGAATTGGAAGTTGTCGGTTCCCGACCCTGTCGTGATGATAGGTCGTGCTTGTAAAGGATTTCCCGTGGAGATGATCGTGCGCGACTATTTGTGTGGTAGTGCATGGCGAGCCTATCAAAGTGGACAACGCGAAATCTGTGGCATACGACTTCCTGACGGCATGCGTGAAAATCAGCGGTTCGCGCAGCCTATCCTTACTCCTACCACCAAAGCCGAGCATGGGTTGCATGACGAAAATATCTCGAAAGCAGAAATTATCCATCGCGGTTTAGTGTCGGAAACCGATTACGAACAAATGGAAAACTACGCGTTGTCTCTTTTTCAAAGAGGTACTGAAATTGCCGCCCAACGCGGGCTTATTTTAGTAGATACCAAATATGAATTTGGTACTTATCAAGATACGATATATCTTATTGATGAAATCCACACGCCGGATTCTTCGCGTTATTTTTATGCCGAAGAATACGAACAACGCTTTGAGCGAGGCGAAAAGCAGCGGCAATTGTCGAAAGAGTTTGTCCGAGAATGGCTCTTGTCTAATGGATTTCAAGGACTCCCCGGTCAGCAAATGCCGCTCATGACTGATACGGTCGTGCAGGCGATTGCCGACCGTTATATTGAACTATACGAACATCTCACGGGGCAAAATTTTGTCCCCGCGGATACGCGAGACGTGAAAACACGTGTGGAAAACAACGTGATACATTATTTGAATGGATAACTATTCCTCACTTTTGAGCAAAATATTTCAGGCATATCCCATGTATCACCGGATAGGTAGCCGGGCATACAAAGAAGGTCTGGAAAATATAGAGGCACTTGCCGCCCTTACGGGGCATCCCGAAAAAAAATGGGCATCCGTACATGTAGCAGGTACCAACGGAAAAGGGTCAGTGGCACACTTATTTGCCTCTTTTTTTCAAGAAAAAGGATATAAAACAGGGCTTTATACCTCGCCGCATCTGGTACATTTTAACGAGCGAGTTAAAATTAACGGGATTCCTATTTCAGAAGATGCCGTGTTGCATTTTTTCAAAAAATATGAGCACGTGTGGATTTCTAAGGAAATAGCACCTTCTTTTTTTGAAATGACCACGATACTTGCTTTCGACTATTTTGCTCGACAAAACGTGGATATCGCGGTGATAGAAACCGGACTTGGAGGCAGGTTAGACTCTACCAATATTATAACGCCTTTACTTTCGGTGATTACTCACATCTCGTTAGACCATGTTTCTTTGCTTGGCAATACTTTGTCTGACATAGCGAGAGAAAAAGCAGGAATTATAAAGCAGGGCGTACCGGTGGTGATAGGTAAATATCAGTCCGAAACATGGCAAATATTCAACGATATCGCCCGAAAGCAAGGGGCACCTCTTTATCTTGCCGATGCCCTTGATGGGGAAATGAAAAATCTTTTACCCGGCAATTTTCAACAGGAAAATATTGCTACCTTTGTCAAAGGGTTAGAGGTTCTTTCTTCTCGCTATTCTCATACAAAAGAAGATATAAAAAAATCCATCATCAATATTTATAAAAACACCCACTTGCAAGGTCGTTGGCAAATATTGCGAAATAACCCGTTGGTTATTTGCGATGTAGGGCATAATGCAGGGGCTTTTGAATGGATTACCGCTCAATTAGCAACCATGTCTTATACTCATTTGCATTTTGTTTTTGGGGTGGTTAATGATAAAGATTTAGATACGATTATCCCGCTTTTGCCTCGCGATAGGGTTACGTATTATTTATGTCGGGCAGACATAGAGCGTGCTTTGTCGCCGGAAATCCTGTCCGGACGAATGCAGGCATATCATTTGCACACGACCTTGTCGGGTAGTGTAGCCCATGCCTGTCAACAAGCTTTACAAGAAGCCGGAACGGGAGAAATGGTCTTTATCGGGGGCAGTTGTTTCGTGGTAGGGGAGGCACTCATCGCTTGTTCGCACGGTTTGATTTGATATTTACAATTAAAATTTAAGAATATGGAAAATTTAAATTGGTTTACATTTATCCCTTCGTGGGTTATACAAGACTTGTTAGTCTTGTTTGCAGGGTTGCTTTGGCTGTTTTTCGTGCTCAAAAACGAAAAAAATCCCAAAAGCATTATTTTGGAGTGTGTGTGCTTTATCTTTTGTTATGCAGCCATTTATGAAAACTTGGCGGGCGTGATGGGGTGGTACGGTTTCGGACGCTCTATCGTGATGATTTTTAATGTTCCTATTACCGTACCATTGGTTGAGTATTTAGTGGTTTATACCTCTATTCGGCTTATCCAACACACGAGAACGCCGCTTTGGGCAATCCCGTTTTTTGTTGGTTTTATGGGCATGCTGTTCGACTTCACGCTTGACCCGCTCGCGGTGAGACAAGTGCACGAAACCGCGGAATGTGCAACCGGAATTGGGCGTTGGAGTTGGTTCTTTGATCCCAGCCATGCAAACATTTTGAACGTTACTGTCTATAACTTCCCCGGTTGGGTGTTGCTTTGCGGGTATTCGTCAGCTTGTATTCTCCTTGGTAGAAAATGGTTCGAGAAGGCAAAAAATAAAACATTGATTGGCTATCTCTATCCTCCCGTTTGCCTTTTGTCGGCTTTGTTGGTAATGGTTTCGCCATTATCCGCATTTTTGTTATGGTTAGGACCTATGTTTGATAAGGGTGGTGTTACAGAATGGATTATGCTTGCCGTTTGGTTTATTATCCCGCTTGTTTTACTCTTTATCTTCGGCAGAAAATATACCAAACCACTCGATGCGAAAACAGATTATTTGATATTTGTGATGCTCATCGGCTTTCATGTTGTCAATATCTTTTTTACTTTGATTGGGCAATATTGGGAAATTTTACCGTTGCAAATTGGCATTACCTTATTACAAACGGCAATCGTTCTGTTTATTTACTATGGCAGTCATAAAGCGAGGTATGAACATTAGGCGTTGTTCATAAATAAACGAATCAATTTGTGAATTTCCCGCGGGAATTTTTTGGGAGGTTATTCTTTTTCTATTGATATGTATTATGGTTGGTAGAAATGCGTTATGGACGGACACTAATTACTAACCACTATCTTCACTACATTGCCGCCCACTTTTACCAAGTACATGCCCGAGGGCAATGAACTAATATCAATGCTTTGGAGTGATGATTGCAGATTGACAATTGTAGATTGCAGACATTTGCCCATGAGGTCGTAAATTTTTATCATCTCGCCTGACTTCCAATCTCCATTTTCAATTTTCAATTCATTTTTCGCGGGATTTGGGTAAATTCTAAATGTTTGTAATGTATTGTTTTTTATAGTATTGATAATTTGCACACAAGATGTTTCCGAAACCGGGGACATGCCGCCGCGAGAACGAAATACCTGAATACTATAACAGTTGTTGTTAGTAGCAGTAGTATCTACAAAAGTTTCTTTACTATAATAAAGCGAATCGAGTATGGTGTTGTCGCGATGAATGATATAAAACACGTCATACAAATCGGCATCGGGGTTTGCTGCCGTTGGTTCGTCTCGGAAGTTGGCGGTAATACCCCAATGTCCATCAAAAGTCATAGAGCCGTCTGCTGTGTTGTAGTCATCGGCATGTTCCCAAGTGTTTCCAAAATTCTCTGAAAAGAGATTGCCATTTGGATTTATCTCCGCACGAAAATCCATCGCGAAGGGGCGATTGTAATAGTCACCACTAACCTGTTCTATGCCAACCAATAAATCTTCGTTTCCCAGAATTTGCAAGGGATGCGAAAGCGGGAAGTTATTCCATTCGTGCCCGTTCCATTTTTCAATGGGCTCTTGGGCAATCCTGTCGTATGTATTTCCATTTTTCTTAAAAACGGCAATTTTAAATTCCGAAGGGACGGTGCCGAGATAGTCGGAATAGAGAAACGCCGAGACAGAAGTCATGTATTTTCCTGTCATGGGTTTGAGTTCGCGAGAAGTGTAGCGATTGACCACGATAATTGAATTACCCTCGTTGCCTACCGCGTTGTCAAATCTCCCGTTGGTGTAAGATAAGCCATAAGAACCATACGAGTCTTTATAAAGCAGGTTCACATTCTGCTCCCCTTCGTATTTATATGCCAACACGTTCGATGGAGCGGGTGAAGATTCGAAATCAAGCCCAAAATCGTCAATCCGGTATTGAAATAGTGTGCGGTTCGCACCCGAAACTGCACGAAACCGCACTTGGAAAATTTCATTCGCGGCAAATTCCGAAATATCTATTGTAACCGGTGTCCATCCATATATTTTATTTATAATCAATGAATTAACTTTTTCCCAAACTCCATTGACTCCAATTTCTACATGAATGGTATCTTTTATTCCGGCAAACATGGCACCCTCTTGTGCGGCAACGATAAATTCGTAGGCAAGAATCACTTTGTTATGCCCTGTCGCGTTAAACGGTTTGCTCGTGAGCGACAGATTATAGGGTTGTTGATTGCCCTCGCAAGCGAAAGTAGCGGAGTAGATACCGTTAAATGCAGTGTAGCGCATTAGCGTCCACGCGTTGGTCGCGCCAAAATCGGCTACCCAAAAGTTTGATTCATAGTTGGCGCTTTCAAAGGTCTCGGAAAACGGCAAAGTGTAATTATCTACAATCATAACTGTTGCCTCATTGGTCTTACCCGATTCTATGTAATTGTTATTATTCACGTAATCGAAAAGGGCTGAAACGGTGTATATATTTTTGCCTACCGGCGCGTTGTTGTCGGTAAAAGTGCTCCCGTGATCGTAACGGTCTATCATGGCTATCAAACTGTCGTTTCTATAAATATTGTAAAAATCAAGAGTATGGGATCCATAGTCTGTGGGTTCTTTCCAATTTAATATCACGTGATTACGACTTTGCATATCAACTTTGGCGGTCAAATTGCGCGGGCGGTCTATTAAATTTGGAGAGGAGGATAGTTTTATCGCCCACGCTTTCCGCGCGATAGCCGAATAACCACTCCAACCCGTGATCGTCAACCCGTCCGCGGAAATACTATTGACCACATCAATGATTTCTGTTGTTTTTGAGAAATCGAAAACATTCGGGAAATTTGGATCTACGGCAGGCATTGCCAAATTAGGTGCGAAAGCATCAAGAAAATCACGCAAATACATGAATCCCATTTTTTCGTTCCAAATAAAAACTTGTGTGCCTGCATCCGGGTTTGAAGTATTTCTATTAGCCATTCCAACCACAAAACCATTATCCGACACCGCGCTTGCCCGCGATTTTTCCGGTCCAAAAACAATCAAAGTATCATATTGAAAATCATAAACGGCGGCACGATTCTCTTCAACGGAAACCGTAACATAACGTCCATTAGGGCTAACCCCTTTGCAACCAAAATACGTAACCGCGGGGTACCATTTATAATCCTGTGGCGAGGTCCAAATAATAGAGAACCATGCCCCGTTTGTCATTCTTGTATTTGCAAACCAGCCTCCCGCGATGGTACCGTCCGAAGATACATCTTGGATTCTCCCGCCTTGTTCATTTTGTAGCGAAGGACTCGCGTAGACCATCGTATCTGTTGTATAATCGTCGTTGATTGCATTATAAGCCCATTTAAATGGTACGACATTTGCTGCACTTCCCCGTTGATAAGTCATCCCGTAGGCATTTCCTGCCGCATCAATGGCGTATGCAGATGGTCTACCTTCTGTACTTTGCGTTGTCTGCCCGTAACGTCCCAATCCAAGAGAATACCATTTACCATCGCGCCAAACACCTGCATTACTTGAATATGGATTGCCCCCAAGCGGATAGTTCGTGTCTAAAAATTCTCCTGTTGCATAGGCGAAGTCATTTATATCTGATATTTCAGAAGAATTTGGCAAAAAATTAGTTTTTCCTGTTTCAAAATCATAAATAAAGCCCTGACCACTTGCTGTGCCACCAATGTAGCGTCCATTGGGCGATACTGCATTGCCATAGCCCAACCCTAAATCTATCAAAGCATTAAGAGGATTTTCTTCTATATACGAATCTATACTGCCTGATACCACATTGTCGTTGTGGTAGAAAAAAGCCCAACCCGGTGTTGTTGTGTAAGTTGTCTTTGTCCCGTAAGGAACGATCACTTTCAAGGTTTCGTTGTAGCCCCATCGGTTGTTGAGCGAATTTGTTGTATTGACAATGACAGGGGGAATTTCTGCCCTAACGTGCAGCGTATCAACATTAGCGGCACCGTATAAACCGTAATTTTCAATCCGTTTTAAGGTAGAAGGCAACACGATCTTTCTCGTAACATTATTAGCAGCAGTTGGTCTAAATGCTTGGTTGAAAATGGTGTCTACGCCTTCGGGGATATTTACCTCCGCACGCGTGCGCGACAGCGGGACAGCATAAAGCGTTTTTTTGCTTTTGCTAAATAACATTCCGTTTTCGGCACAAAATTTTGGGTTTGCCGCATCTACGGTAATATGAGCAAAAAGCGAGGTAAAAGCGTGTCCACCGTAAGTATCGCTGTTAGTTAATGTAGTAAATGTCGCGGGCAAATGCAGCGCGGAAATCAGCGTATCATTTTGAAAAGCCCCGTAACCAAGCGAAACCAAATTGTCAGGGAGCGCGATACCGGCTAATTTCAAGCACGACATAAATGCTTGGTCCCCAATGTGCTGTATGGCATTGGGTAAGGATACGAACTGCAAGTTAGAACAACCTGAAAATGCTTGGTATGGTATCTCGGTCAGACTTTGACTCAACGTGACATTTTCGAGATTACTACACGATTGAAACATTTGATTTCCAAGTTTTTTCAACCCTGATAAATTTGCTGTAGATAAATTCTGACAGTTCGCGAAGATATGACTACCGAGGGTATCTAAGGAGGCATGATCTGTAAATGAAATAGTCGTGATAGCGGAGCCCCCAAAAGCCCGCTCGCCAATTTTTACTAACGTGTTCGGGAAATTGAATGAGGTTATTGGCGTGTTCATAAATGCCTCTTTGCCAATTTTTGTCAATGGACTTTGAACAATAATTGAGGTAATATTGCTGTTTTTGAACATGCCTTCGGGAATTTCTGTCATTGTAACGGGTACGGTATAAGATGTAATTCCTTTGGGCGATGCCGCGAAAGAACCGTCTGCTTTTTTAAATAAAAATCCGTTAATACTCTCGTATACAGTATTGTTTGTGTTACATTCTATCGCGTTTCCTATAAAATTTTCAAATGCCGTGCCAATATCTGTTACCGAAGAAGGTACCGTAACGGAGAGCAGCAACGGCAAATTGAAGTCGGTGCCGTTTTGCGAATAAAACATGCGGTTTGGCAAAATCGCGATACTCGCGGGTTCGGCAAAAGTAACCGATGACAATTGTGGGCAGCCAACGAAAAACGAACTATTCCCTCCAATAGAAGTGAGTGTTGATGGAAAATTGACGATCTGCAAATTAGCACACTGAGCCACCACGTTTGCCCCAATGGTTAAAATTCCTTCGGGAAAAACGATCGTAGAAATTCCGGTTTTAGCGAAAGCCCAATCTCCAACGGCGGTAGCATTCGCGGGCAATGTTAAAGAGGTGAGCGATGGCATTGACACATCGGGATAGGTAGGATTTTGCGCGGAGCCGGTAACCCAGCGTTTGTAGAATGCCATTTCAGGAATCTCGCCCGCGTTGTAAGTATCCAAAATGTCCGCACCGTTTGTGCCGAGGGTTTGATTGCACTTCGTGCCGCCCGTGCCCGTGTATGCCGCGACAATCACCGTACTCAAATCAAGCGTTTGCAAATTGGGAAGTTGATCGCGGATAAAGCGAAAGTCGGAAGCATCAATGGTCCCCGTGATAGTAAGATGTGTAACAATAGATAAATCAGATTGTTGTAGTATTAGTGCTGATTGTAAACCTCCCGCTGTGGAAGTTACTGAAATTTGCGCCGTTGTATTAAAAGAAAACAGAACAGCGAATAAAAAAAAGCATACGTTTTTCATACAATTATGATTATTTTTTTCCATGAGCAAAGATAGCATAAAATTTTCAATTACACATGATTTTTCCTATGTCCAATTCAAAATGCAAAAAATAAGGAAATGTTTTGTCTGCATTACTAAGATAAAATGACAATTTTGTTCCGGATTTCTTTTTGATAGCGTGAGAATGTAGAAAAACGGGAATAAAATACACTCGTTTACAACAATTTAAGACTATAATCGCGAAATGAGAAAAAAATAAATGAACAAAGTTATATTTTCAAAAAAAAGTTGTACCTTTGCAGCCGAAATTTTTCAGTAAAAAGCAAAGCAAAAAATAAGTATATATTATGTCAAGAGTTTGTCAAATTACAGGAAAGAAAGCCATTGGTGGAAATAACGTATCTCATTCCAATATTAAAACACGGAGGAGATTTAATCCTAATTTGCATTTGAAGAAATTCTACGTGCCCGAAATTGATGAATGGATTGTATTGAAAGTATCAACATCAGCCATGCGGAACATCAATAAAAAAGGCATTTGGAACTGCTTGTTGGAAGCACATGGCAAAGGTTTTTTAAGATAAATTATTCATAGTGGGTTTTTATAATTACTGATTACAGAGGAGGATGCTACACGCCCGTGTAGCATCTTTCATTTTATACAAAACAAAGCATGGACACCTTAGCCTCGTATATTTCTAATCGTATTAAGATTGTCTTTTTTGACATTGACGGCACACTCGTGGGTCTCAAAAGCCAAAAAATGACACCTGCCACCATGGCAGCATTAGAAGCCCTGAAATCAAAGGGAATTATTCGTTGTATCGCTACAGGGCGACATGCCTTAGATACGGCTGCCCTAAATTTGCCCGATTTTGATGCCTATATTTATACCAACGGAGCCAGTTGCGTGATAGAAAATCAATTGATGTACAAAAAATTGATACCCAAAGATGATATTGACAGGTTGGTGCATTACTTGCAAGGCGATGACCGGTTTCCTTGCGTGATAGAAACAGCAGATAATACCTATCTCAATTACGAAGATCCCTTCGTGATACAACTACAAAATGATTTAGTAATCAGGCATCCCGTGGTTTTGCCCTTTGAACAATGGATAGAAAAAGCAGGAGAAGGGGTAGAGCAACTGCTTTGTTTCGTGCCCCACTCTTTTGATTCGCGAATGATTAATGAGATATTGCCCGGTTGCATGACCAAACGATGGTGCCCTTATTTTACCGATGTGATAGAAAAAAGTTGTGATAAGTTGCATGGGATTCGCACCGTGTTGAAACATTATGGATTTAAGAAGTCGGAGGCAATGTCTTTTGGTGATGGGGGCAACGACATTCAAATGTTACAAGGTTGCGGGATTGGGGTGGCGATGGGGAGTGCCGCCAAACACGTGCATGATGCCGCCTGCTTTGTTACGGCTCCCGCGGATGGAGATGGCATCTTGAAAGCCTTGCGCTACTACGGGGTTTTGTAGAGCATATCGCGGACAAAACAAAATATTTATTGTAATAAATTCATTTTCTGATTTTTATGCTTTTCGCGGCTATTTGCTGCCAGCCGGAACGGTCGGTGAGACGTACCATGAAATGATAGTCGCCCCCGTCAATGTCGGTTGGAACATCTATCACCACACTTGCCTCGAAGGTTTTGTTGCCGGCAGGTAGGGCATAATTTTGATTGAAGACCCACGCGTTGACGGGCATTTTCGCCGTTTCCTGCTCACAATCTTCGTTGTCGGTGGAATGCGAATGGTGGTCGAAATTATGGTGGATCTCGAGATTATAACTGCCCAATTCTACGTTATCGGAGAATAGCGCCGTGAACGTGAAACTCTCCCCACCCCGTACCTCCATGCAGTTTTGTGGTGCTATAATTTGTATTTCAGGTTTTTGCATGTCCTTTTCTTTTTCTCCACCGCATGAAAAAAGAGCATTGGATAGCAGGGTAATGGCGATAAATAATGTTTTTTTTGACATGATTTTTCTTCTATTGACTTTTCCTAAATTTTTCACAAAGATAATGTTTTTTTTGGTAAAAAGTGTTATCTTTGCATTTCAAATTTTATTACAGATGAAAATCAATCCCAAAACTAAAATCATAGCCTCTATCGGAC
This sequence comes from Bacteroidales bacterium, assembly GCA_031272025.1. GTDB lineage: Bacteria > Bacteroidota > Bacteroidia > Bacteroidales > WCHB1-69 > JAGVVH01. The sequence continues at coordinate 30,006 of JAISUP010000045.1, read as the reverse complement.
CGGGGACATCTTCGGAAGATATGCTCGAAGATTTAATGATGCGTGGGGTTAATGTTTTTAGGATCAATCTATCGCATGACACTCACGAGAACCACAGGCAAGTGATACGCAGGATTCACGCGTTAGACAAGAAGCATAGGGCACATGTTGCCATTCTCGCGGATTTGCAAGGTCCGAAACTGCGCATCGGAGAAGTAGAAAACGACCATATCATACTCGAAGATAATAGTGAAGTTGTTATCACTACTCGAAAATGTACGGGTAGCGCGACTATGCTATATATCTCGTATCAGGATTTTCCTAAGGATGCGCGGGCAGGGGAGGCGGTCTTAATTGATGACGGCAAAATAAAATTAGAAGTCATAGAAAGCGATGGTATTGAGAATGTGCGTACACGGGTTATTCATGGGGGGGAGGTGTCTTCGCGCAAAGGAGTAAATTTACCCAATACACGCATCTCGCTTCCCAGTCTTACCGAAAAAGATATAGAAGATGCCTGTTTCGCTATAGAAGAGGGGGTGCATTGGATAGGGCTTTCTTTTGTACGCACAGCACAAGACCTTAAACCTTTGCGCATGTTAATTCATTCGAGCAATCGCCCGATTTATATCATGGCAAAAATAGAGAAACCCGAAGCCATTGCCAATATTGATGACATTATTCTTGATGCAGATGGTATCATGGTCGCGCGGGGCGACTTAGGGGTGGAAATCCCGTTCGACCAAGTGCCGGTCGTGCAAAAGCGCATCGTGAAAAAATGCCTTATCAACGCCAAACCCTGTGTGATAGCCACTCAAATGTTAGAGAGTATGATTACCCATTTTCGCCCCACCCGTGCAGAAGCCAATGACGTGGCAAACGCGGTTATGGACGGTGCCGACGCGGTTATGCTTAGTGGAGAAACTGCCATCGGGAGGTTTCCTAAAGAAGCCGTGGATGCCATGCACAGCATCGCTCTTTATACCGAGAATCACGACTTCCCCTACGAGCGCATGTGGGCAGAACCAAACAAAAACAGTATCACCTATTTGCGTGATTCTATCTGTTACAATGCCGTTTACATGGCAGCACAGACCAATGTCAAAGCCATTATCGTGTTTACTAATTCCGGGTATACCGCACGAAAAGTAGCCAGTTATCGCCCCCATGCCAAAATTCATGTCTTTACAAACAACGAAAATCTTATCCATAAAATGTCCATCCTTTGGGGTGCCAAGGCTTTCTTTTATAGCGACTTCTCAAATATTGACGAAACCATTACCGAATCTATTCGCCGTCTGAAAGCAGAAGGAGAAATTGAAAGTGGCGACATCGTGATGCACGTGGGCAGTACCCCTATCACCAAAAAAGGATCGGCAAATATGGTGCGACTAAGTAGAGCATAATTTTTTCCATTATTTTACCCTATCATGCAAAAAATGAAAAAACACTTGTTCGCGACCCCGTTTTTTTTCAGAGTCATTGTCATTGTAGGACTACTGTGCTACGGTAGTTTTACATTTTCCATGTATGCAACCCCCACAGATAGTACATGGCAAACCAAAGGTTTTGATTTCCACATCAGTGGGGGAATTTATATGGCAGGAAAACATGCCGCCATGTATTATAGCGGGGCAGCAGAAAACGAGAACAATTTAAATTATATTTTTGGAAATAAATATTATTACGACCAAATCAACGAGTTCATGTTAGAAAATAATCCTGAAATTGGGGATTCGGTATTTTTAGGGACATTACCTTCTCAAATGACTTACAAACCCGCCCTGAGCATCTCGTTGGGATTTCGGTATAAATTTAATCGACATTGGGGTTTAAGCATGACTTATTATTTTGCCAAACTCACCGCGAGCAACACTTTCCTGCTCAAAAGGAACGGGGAATTGGGCAACAAAAAGCCCATGGAATACGAAGAGTACCTCGTGGGAAAAGAAAGCCGTTCCTTTATCGACCTCACCGCATCGTACCTCTTTCACCCTCATCCAATTATAAAACCATTTATTGAGATGGGTGTGCAATTTAACTACGCGAGAGTGAATAAGTTTATCGCACTTTTTAGAGACGAGGACAGCGGGAAAGAAAAAGAATTTGACTTGCTTAACATCTACCCCGGACAAAGTTATATTCCCAATACTGCAATGACCGAAGAAAAAATCGTGTATGGCGGCGCGGGATACGGTTTTTCCTTTGCCGCGGGACTAAAATTAGCCATTAACAATACCGTATCCATCGATCCCACCTTTTATTTCTCTGCCGGAAGTATCGGGCTTAACGGCTACAAATCTATTGATTTTCACTATGGGGCTTACGTTAGAATTGTCATGAGCGATTTAGTATTTAAGTCGCGATGACCTATTTTAAGTGGGATTAAAAACATAACACGATTATTAAGCCCAAAAATAGAATATCTTGCAATACCCAATTTGCTTTTTCTTGACTTAACAAAGTGGTATAAAATGTAAGCGGGATAAAAAAGTAGGAAATTTTAAGCGAGAAAGCCCCCGGTGAACATAGTAGGATGAGCAATATAGCGAGGGTCATTCCATGAATAGTCAGGACACGTCTTCTCAACACGACAATCCGTTGTTGGTACAGCAGGCTAATGCGAACCACCATGTAGAAAAGAACAGCAAGTAGGATGCCTCCCCTGATAATAGACCACTTGTCCATGTCGCGTATGAAGACGAAATAGTGATTAAAATCAATATCTTGTATCATGAGCATGAGCATATCCACGCGGTCGGTAATAAGATAGAGTGTAGCATAATAAAGGAAAGGTATCATTAGTCCCCCTATCGCGATAAGTGTCTCTTTAAAACGGGAAAATCTATTGACAACCAATGATATGATGATAAAAAAGATGAGGCAGATAGAGGCAATATCAATGAGCGCGCATAGCCCGATGAGCAAACCCGAAAGAAAAACCCTATTCTTGACATTGACATTATCGTAATTTGTATTGATCACGAGCAATAATAAAAGTATCGTTTGCACGATGTTGAGAGGCGAGAGCCAAAGATAATGAAAGTTGGTGCACCAGAATACCATGTAAATGATAGGGGCGAGAAATAATTTGTCTTCGGCAAAACGGTTATGTCTGTAATACCATTGCATAAGACAAAGTTGGATGCCCCCACAAAGCAGAGCCATAATTTTCCATGTCCATTCTCCTTGTTGCATGGCATGAGAAATGGTATTGCCCCACAAGAAAAACTTGTCGGGAGGGGCTATTTGCCAGCAAGTAACGACCAACACGACCACTAATCCTAACAAACATACCGACAATATAGTATGAAAGCGGATATTTTTATGTAAAAATTTGAACATGAAAATATCAATATTTTATCTTATCCCACGCGGGAAAGTCACGCCAAGCCCATTTTTGAAGTACGACTCCACCTTGTATCAATATTAAACCGGGGTTGGATCTAATGGCATCGCGTACGATAAATGGACCTTTTGCAGGGTCAAAAGGATTGTTGCAATAAATGGGAAAATCAAGATGATGAAATTTGGCAAAAGCATGGGCTTCTTCCGGAGTGTTCGTGGTTAGTCCAACAATTTCTATCGTACCTTTCTTGGCTTCGTTGACGAGTGTTTGCAAATTTTCATTTTGTAAGCCTTCGATATTGACTTCACGCAAATCATTCATCACAAGGATGAATAGGGGTTTGAGATGGGTAGGATTGAGTAGGGGTAACGCGTAATCGCTTCCCGTGCTGTCTAACATACTAAATCCTTCAACTTTGGGTTCGCGACCCGGTTCTATGATGCTATCTCTACGGTCAAGATATTCGTACTCATCATAAAATAGCGGTAGCCTATCGGTAATGCTCATCATTGCCTCTTTGTCTAAGACAAGGATAGAACTGTCTTTTTTGTTTTGATAAGTAAAGAAAGCGGCAATCCGGTCGGGTTCTTCGGTAAAAGTGATGGCAAGATTAGATCCTTTTTTCCAATCTTTGTTTAAATCAATGACAGGCAAATGACGGTAGCAATAAAATTGCAGGAAAGCCGCGATGAGTACCCCAATCAAAGTTAGCAGGCATTGTCCCAACCCGGTGAGCCTGATGTCGGGGATCCTTCCGCGTTTGAAAAAGAGAATGAGTGTGGGAATCATGATAATCACGTTTTTGAGAAAAGTGCCGCGATTGTTTATTTCTATGGCTTTCCCAAAACAACCACAATCTTTAACTACCCCTTGAATTTTGAATTTTCCAAATAGTAGCAAATTATTGACTTCGTGATATTCGGCTACCCATAACCATAGGGTAAGTAGTAAGAAAAAGAGCATGAACAGCAGAAATATGACTGATGTAAAGCGCACTTTTATTTTAAAGAGAAGCATGAACCCCAAGGTAAACTCCACGATATTCATGAGTACGGCAACCCATAGGGCAATAGGGTGAAGAAAACCCATACCGAAAGAGATGAAATAATCATCCATTTGTATAGCCGAAGCCACGGGATCAATGGCTTTGCTCAAGCCTGAAAAAAGGAACAAAAAAGCAAGAGCCACGCGAATAATGGCTATCCATATCGGCTCTTTTTGACGTTTGTGGTACGTGTTTTGTTGCATGATAATAAATATATATGATAAAAAACGCATTGCAAAGATACGGTTTTTTATCATATTGGCACGAACGATAGTCGGCAAAAAAAATGAGTAGAGTGTTTTTTTGCCCATTTTTTTGGGGAGCATCTCAGAAAAAATAGAAAAATGTAAAAAAAAAATTCTGTTTTTCAAAAAAAAACTGCGAAAAGAGAGTGTATGTAAATTTTTTTTTGTATTTTTGCAGCGTTTTTTTGATAGAAGTTCATTTTTAAATTTATATCATATTTTAATCTGAAAAATCATTAAAGTTTTACCTTTTAATATAAAAAAATTATGACAAAAGCAGAAATTGTAAGTGAAATTGCAAACAAGACCGGTTTTGAAAAGAGTACGGTTCAAATGATTGTTGAAGTGTTCATGTCTTCGGTTAAAGGAGCCTTATCGAACAATGAAAATGTTTATTTGAGAAGTTTTGGGAGTTTCATCGTGAAACAAAGGGCTGAGAAATTGGCTCGTAACATTTCAAAAGGGACTACGCTAAAGATTCCCGCACACAAAATTCCCGCGTTTAAACCGTGCAAAACTTTCGTAAGCCAAGTAAAAAAGTTGAAATAATTAAAATTCACATGGTTAACTAAAGTAATGTATTATGCCAAGCGGTAAAAAAAGAAAAAGGCACAAGATGTCAACGCACAAACGGAAAAAACGTTTGCGCAAAAATCGGCACAAGAAGAAGTAATTTTTCGAGCCATTGTAGATAAACTGAACAATTTACCCATGCGTGAATTGTTTGGTTTTTCGTTTTTAGTTGAGAGAAAATAAATTTATGAACGAGAATGAAGTAACGGTAACCAAAGAGTTAGTCATAGCCACTCATCCCAACGAAGTACATATTGCTTTGCTTGAAGATAAGAAGTTAGTTGAAATCCATCGCGAAAAACAATCTGACCAATGTTCGCTTGGAGACATTTATCTTGGCAGGATAAGAAAAATTATGCCCGGTCTTAACGCGGCTTTCGTAGATATAGGCTGTGAAAAAGAAGCCTTTCTCCATTATTTAGATTTAGGTGTAAATGGACTTACAATCAATAATTTTGTAAAAAATTCTATTGAAAATCGCAGACAAAGTGTTTCCTCGTTTCCCATGGAACCGGAATTGGAAAAAAATGGCAAAATAGGAGAAGTACTCACTTCCGGACAGTCGGTATTAGTACAAATTGCCAAAGAACCAATCTCGACCAAAGGGGCACGGGTTACCGCGGAGTTGTCGCTCGCGGGAAGGTATCTCGTGCTCGTGCCTTTTTTTAATAAAATCACGGTTTCCCAAAAAATAAAAAGTAACGAAGAACGTCGCCGCTTACGAAAAATCGTGCAAAGTATTAAACCTAAAAATTTTGGAGTTATTATTCGGACAGTTGCCGAAGGAAAAAAATTAGACGATATTTCTAATGATATGGACCAATTGGGTGCCCGTTGGAAAGAAGTCGTGAAAAAATTGCCCAAGGCAACCGCACCCATGAAAATTGCTACCGATTTAGATAGAACATCGGCTTTGTTGCGCGACCTGCTTACCGATTCTTTTAACGCGATTTATGTAGATTCTCCCGACATTTACAACGACCTTAAAAGTTACCTTAAATCCATTTCCTTCGAGAAAACTAAAATTTTGAATCTGTATAAAGACAAACGTCCTATATTCGAGTATTTTAATGTCTCGAAACAGATTAAAGGTGCTTTTGGAAAAATTGTTACGGTCAGAACCGGAATATACTTGATTATAGAGCATACCGAAGCCATGCACGTGATAGATGTGAATAGCGGCAACCGCTTGAAAGCCGATTTGTCGCAAGAGGAAAACGCTTTACAAGTAAATCTCGCGGCGGCGGCAGAAATAGTGAGACAAGTCCGCCTGCGAGACATGGGAGGTATTATTACTATTGATTTTATTGATTTGCGTAAATCTGCCAGCCGAAACCAACTCAATCAATCTTTACATGAATTGATGAGAAACGATAAATCCAGACATACGATATTGCCCATCAATAAGTTTGGAATTGTGCAAATTACGAGACAACGGGTAAGACAAGCTACCGTGATAGATACTTCGGAAATGTGTCCCGCCTGTCAAGGTACAGGAAAAGTGAAAGCAAGTATTCTTATAGAAGAAGAATTAGAAAATACAATTGACTTCTTGCTCTATAAACAACATGAAAAACATATCACGATTGTCTTACACCCTTATCTTTATGCCTATTTTACGAAAGGAATTTATTCTAAAAGATGCCAATGGCTACTCAGGTATAAACAGTGGATTTCATTGAAAACCAATACAGACTATCATATTTTAGAATATAAATTTTTAAATAAAGAGGGTGAGGAAATCGTCTTTTGGTCTTCTCCCACCATAGAAGCATAACCTTTTTTTATCACACTTTTAAATTCTAATTATACCTTGTTATGTCATTGGAGGAAGTGCAAAGAAAAGTAGAGCATTTTTGTCTTTTTCAGGAAAGGACAGAAAAACAGGTACGAACAAAGATACGGTCATTTGGTGTATCTGAACAGGAAGAGAATCAAATATTAACGTCTTTAAAGGAGGAGCGTTTTTTTGATGACGAACATTTTGCCGAGTACTATGTTTTCTCGAAATTGCGGGGACGGCATTGGGGTAGGCTAAAAATAAAATATGCCTTGATGGAAAAAGGAATCGCGGTACCCCAAATTAGTGAAGCCTTGCAAAAAATTGATGAAGACGAGTACATCGCGATTTTACAAAAAGCAATTCTTGGCAGACTGCAAACGTTGAAGGGCAAACAAGACATCTATAATAAGTTATGCCGATTTTTGCAGGCACGCGGGTTCGAGATGCCCTTAATTGTAGAATATGTTCGAGAGTGCCTGAAAAATGAAATAGAAGAATAAGTAAAAACTAACCCGTTTATATTCAAAAATACAAACGGGTTAGTTTTTATGAGTAGATTTAGTGGAAATGGTTATGCCATAGCGCCACCGTTTGCCATGATAGGGATTTCTATCGCGGCATCTTGAATTGTCCCATTCTTTTCCTCGTAACGATGCACGTTTTCTGCTAACGCGTTGAGTAGCCGTTTGGTATTTTGTGGGGTCATGATGATACGAGACCGCACGTTGGCTTTGGGCATACCGGGCATCATGGCGACAAAGTCCACGATAAATTCGGTATTGGAATGAGTAATGATTGCCAAATTGGAATATGTGCCTTGTGCTACATCTTCCGACAAACTGATGTCAATTTTGTTGGTGTTATCTTCTTGCATGATACATTATTTTTTTGATGCCATTAAAATTTCGTATTCTTCTTTCGCGCCGACTTCCATGGTTTGATAAGCCTGTAATCCGGTGCCCGCGGGGATTAAGTGCCCCACGATTACATTTTCTTTCATTCCAATGAGGTCATCAGACTTCGCGTTGATAGCGGCTTCGGTGAGCACTTTGGTCGTTTCCTGAAAAGATGCCGCGGAAATAAAACTACGGGTTTGTAATGAAGCACGGGTAATTCCTTGTAATACCGGTTTTCCCGTTGCAGGATGGGCATCCCGCACCTCTATCAGTCTTAAGTCTTTCCGTTTCAATAAAGAATTTTCATCTCGCAATCGTTTGGCATTGATGATTTGTCCTTTCTTAAATTCAAGAGAATCGCCCGGATCTACCACAACTTTCTTATCCCAAATGAGGTCATTTTCTTCTTGAAAGTCAATTTTATTTACCAATTCACCTTGTAGAAACTTCGTGTCTCCGGGGGCTTCAATTTCCATTTTACGCATCATTTGTCTCACGATGACTTCAAAATGCTTGTCGTTGATTTTTACCCCTTGCAGACGATATACTTCCTGAATTTCGTTCACGATATATTCTTGTACTTTCATTGCTCCTTTGATGGAGAGGATATCCGATGGGGTAAGTGAGCCTTCTGACAAGGGAGTTCCCGCGTGCACGAAATCGTTCTCTTGTGCCAATATTTGCTTTGATGTAGGAATAAGGTAACTCTTTTCTTCTCCGGTGCGGGAGGTAATTTTCACGCTACGATTTCCGCGTTTGAGTTTTTTCTCGAAAGAAACTACCCCATCAATTTCGGCTACTACGGCAGGGTCTGATGGGTTTCGGGCTTCAAAGAGTTCGGTAACACGCGGCAAACCGCCTGTGATGTCGCCCGCTTTTCCAAAGGAACGAGGAATCTTTACTAAAATTTCTCCCGAATCTATTTTTTGCCCAATCTCTACCGACAGACGTGCCCCTACGGGAATATCGAAACTCTTGATTAACTCATCGTTGCTATCATAAATCAGGATACTAGGATTCTTGGTCTTGATACGACTTTCGATAATAACTTTATCTTGAATATTGGTTTGTTCATCGGTTTCTACGCGATAGGTTGTTCCCTCTATGATGTCGTGGTATTCCACGCGACCGGCAACGTCGGAAAGAATCACGGCATTGAAGGGATCCCATTCGGCAATGATGTCTCCTTTTTTCACGAGGTCTCCTTGTTTGTAATATAAGGTAGCCCCGTAAGGAATATTGCTGGAGGTGAGTGCCACGTTAGTTATAGAATCTATGATTTTCATCTCGGCAGAGCGTCCGATAACTTTATAATAGAGTTTTCCCGTATCATCCGTTTTCTCTAATGCCCGCAATTCGTCAATACTTAACATACCGTCATATTTTGCCGTGATGCGGCTATTCGCGGCGATGTTTCCTGCCACACCTCCCACGTGGAAAGTTCGAAGGGTCAACTGTGTGCCCGGTTCCCCAATAGATTGGGCAGCAATAACTCCCACGGCTTCTCCTATTTGAACCATTTTACCGGTTGCCAAGTTTCTCCCGTAACATTTACGGCATACCCCTTGTTTCGACTCGCAGGTAGGCACCGAACGTATTTCTACTTCTTCAATAGGTGAATTTTCGATAAGATGGCATAACTCTTCGTTCAATTCTTCCCCTGCTTTGACAATGAGTTCTCCGGTTTGCGGGTGATACACGTCGTGAAGGGTTACCCGTCCCAAAAGACGGTCGTAGAGTGTTTCTACTACTTCTTCATTTTTCTTAAGTGCCCCTACGGTCATGCCGCGCAAGGTACCACAGTCGTCTTCGGTAATGATAACATCGTGCGACACATCAACCAACCGGCGGGTGAGGTATCCGGCATCGGCGGTCTTTAATGCAGTATCTGCCAACCCTTTTCGAGCACCGTGTGTAGAGATGAAGTATTCCAATACAGACAATCCTTCTTTAAAGTTGGACAAAATGGGGTTCTCGATAATTTCTCCCCCGCTTGCCCCTGCTTTCGTAGGTTTTGCCATTAAGCCGCGCATACCCGATAACTGACGAATTTGCTCGGCAGAACCACGGGCACCGGAATCACGCATCATGTGCACCGGGTTAAACCCTTGTCTATCGTTTCCAATTTGTTGCATCAAAACATGACTCAACCGGGCATTCGTGTGAGACCACACGTCAATAACCTGATTGTAACGCTCTGTATTGGTAATGAAGCCCATGTTGTAGTTCGCGGTAATCTCGTCTACCTGCGCGTTGGCATCGGCAATCAATCGTGATTTTTCTTCGGGGATAATGACATCGCCAAGATTAAACGACAAGCCTCCTTCAAACGACATCCGGAATCCAAGTCCCATGATGTCATCAAGGAATTTTGCCGTGGCAGCGTTGCCCGATTTATGCAATACTTCTCCGATAATATCTCGCAAAGATTTTTTCGTGAGCAATTTATTAATATACCCGAATCCCTTGGGAACAACTTGATTAAACAACACACGTCCTACTGTGGTATCCGTGAGGACCATATCCCCGTCTCCCTTTAAATCCACCCGACATTGAATCATGGCGTTGAGATGTACTTTTTTCTCGTTATAGGCGATGATTACTTCTTCTACCGAATAAAATTTTCTACCCTCGCCCTGCACGGGGTTCTCGGGGGTAGAGCGTAATTCTTTGGTGATATAGTATAGCCCTAATACCATGTCTTGTGAGGGTACGGTAATGGGTGCTCCATTCGCGGGGTTGAGAATATTATGAGAAGCCAGCATGAGCATTTGGGTTTCAAGAATAGCCGCGTTGCCCAGCGGTACGTGTACTGCCATTTGGTCACCATCGAAGTCGGCGTTAAATGCCGTACAACATAAGGGGTGCAGTCGTATGGCTTTGCCTTCTACCATGCGGGGTTGGAAGGCTTGAATACCCAAACGGTGCAAAGTAGGAGCACGGTTCAAGAAAACTGGGTGTCCTTTCATGATATTTTCCAAGATTTCCCAAACCATCGGATCTTTCCTGTCTACCACTTTTTTTGCAGCCTTCACGGTTTTTGCTACTCCTCTGGTAATGACATGTTTGATGACAAAAGGTTTGTATAATTCCAATGCCATATCTTTGGGTAGCCCGCACTCGTTCATCTTCAGTTCAGGACCTACTACGATAACCGAACGTCCGGAATAGTCAACACGTTTTCCCAATAGATTTTGACGAAACCGTCCTTGTTTTCCTTTCAAACTGTCGGAAAGGGATTTCATGGGACGGTTAGATTCTGATTTTACCGAACTTGCTTTTCTCGAATTGTCGAAAAGGGTATCTACTGCTTCTTGCAGCATACGTTTCTCGTTGCGTAAAATTACATCGGGGGCTTTGATCTCGAGGAGTCTTTTCAGACGGTTATTGCGAATAATAACTCGGCGGTACAGGTCATTGAGGTCGGAGGTAGCAAAACGTCCCCCGTCCAAAGGAACGAGAGGTCTTAATTCGGGCGGTATAACCGGCACGACTTTCATGATCATCCATTCCGGTTTATTGATGGCGCGTTTGCGAGAATCGCGAAATGCCTCAAACACGTGCAACCGTTTCAAAATATCTTGTTTGCGTTGTTGTGAAGTCTCGTTATTGGCTTTGTCGCGCAATTCGTATGATTCTTTATCTAAATCTATTTGACAAAGTAAGTCGTACAAGGCTTCGGCTCCCATTTTTGCCACGAATTTGTTGGGATCGCTATCTTCAAGAAGCCGGTTGTCGGCGGGCAGAGAATCTATGACTTCAAAATACTCGTCTTCCGAGAGCACAGTTCGAGCCTTAATGGTTTCCGATTCTGCTATTCCCGGTTGAATCACGACATATTTCTCATAATAGACTATGGCATCAATCATTTTGGTTTGTAGTCCTAACAATGCCCCGATTTTATTGGGCAATGATTTGAAAAACCAGATGTGAGCCACCGGCACTACCAATTGAACGTGTCCCATTCGTTCGCGACGAACCTTACGCTCGGTAACTTCTACCCCACAACGGTCGCATACAACTCCTTTATACCGGATTCTTTTGTATTTGCCACAATGACATTCCCAGTCCTTGATAGGACCAAAAATTTTCTCGCAAAACAACCCGTCCCGTTCAGGTTTGTAGGTGCGATAATTGATGGTTTCCGGTTTAATAACCTCTCCATAAGATTGTTCGAGAATGGTTTCGGGGGATGCCAGACTGATGGTAATCTTGGAAAAATCTTTCCTCGTGTTGGTATCTTTTCGGTAAGACATAATATATTTTTGGTATGATCCTAATAATTTATTTCATTTCACAAATCTTGCCAATTTCTCCAAATGGTTGAATAGCAATACAATAAACCAAACGTACATGTAGAAAAATTGCCAACGCGAATTTATGAAAAAAAACAATACGAAAGATGATTTTTTTTTTACCTCATCATGATTTTAAAAATCATCTCTTTCAGTAAATCTTCATGAGGCGCGATCGAATCAACACCTTTACTTTTCATATCAAATTCACGAAGGATAGCGATGGCACGTTGTACTTCTGGCATGGAATAACGGCGGGCGTAGCCTTCGTTAAGTTTTAAGACATAAGGGTGTACGTTTCCATAAATGCGGGTCAAGGTTTCAGGAGAATTATCGGGTTTGAGATAGTAGGCTAACATATTGAAAAAAAAAGGATAAAGAAGTCCTATAATAGCAGGTAGCGGGTGTTCGTTGATGTTATGACAAAAATTAAGCACGATTTTAGCCGCTTGTTTGGTATCACGTTCTCCCAAGGCGTTTTTTAACTCAAAATTATTAAATTCTTTACTGATTCCCACGTGTTTTTCAATGAGGTCGGTAGTGATTTTCGTGTTTTCGGGTAGGAAAATCTTGAGTTTAACAAATTCGTTATAAATACGATTCAGGTCATTGCCAATATGTTCGGCAAGCATGCTGGCAGCCGTTGCTTCGATAGAGAAACCGTGTTCTTTGCATTGCTCTGAAATCCAAGTTGGTATTTTATTATCTTTAATGGCTTCCGACAAGAAAAGCACACCATTTTTATCAAAAGGTTTATATTGGTCGGCTTTGAGTTTTCCATATTTATAACAAATCACGAGAATGGAGGAGGGGGATGGGTTTTGCGCGTATTCTTTAATCACGGCAAAATTTTTCAAGTCTTTAGCCTCTTTTACCATCACGAGTTTGTGGGGTACTCCAAAAGGATACTCGCGTGCTGCCGCCACGATAATAGAGGCATCCGTTTCTTTGTCATTCCCGTAAAAAATCATCTGGTTAAAATCCCTATCGGGTTCGTCTATCAGTTTTTCTTCAAAATATTCTGAAATCCGGTCAATAAAAAAGGGTTCGTCTCCCATGAGCAGGTACACCGGCTTAAATTTTTTCTGCTTTAAATCTTTTATTATTTCTTCGTATTTTTGATTCATCAAAATGATTTTTTATTCGTAATAATCAAATTTCAAATGTTTTACCGTAATTCCTTTGTTTATCAGTTGCTTTAATGCTTCCACGCCGAGCGCGAGGTGTTCCCCGGAAAATTTTCGAGACACTTCTTTGTCGCTTTTCTCGGTTTTAATTCCGTCGGGTAGCATGGGTTGGTCGGAAATGAGCAATAGCGCACCGGTAGGGATACGATTGTAAAAGCCCACGGAAAATAGGGTCGCGGTTTCCATGTCTACGGCGGTACAACGTATGCGTAACAGATAATCCTTAAAATCTTGGTCGTGTTCCCAAACTCTTCTGTTTGTGGTATATACAGTTCCTGTCCAATAATCGCGTCCTGCTTCTCTTACCGTGGTAGATATGGCTTTTTGCAGATTGAAGGCGGGCAACGCGGGCACTTCTGTGGGAAAATAGTCATTAGAAGTACCTTCTCCTCGAATTGCCGCGATAGGGAGCAAATAATCGCCAATGCCGATATAGGGTTTTACTGTACCACATTTTCCTAAAAAGAGAATGGCTTTAGGCATAACTGCCGTGAGCAAATCCATGATAGTTGCCGCCATGGGACTACCCATCGAGAAATTGATAATCGTGATATTGTCTTTCGTGGCACTTTGCATGGGGTTATCACTCCCTCTAATCGGCACGTCCATCCATTCCGCGAAACGATTCACGTATTCTTTGAAATTGGTCAAGATAACATATTGCCCAAATTCACTCAATTGCAAGCCCGTGTACCGCGGTAACCAATTTTTTACAATTTCTTTTTTATCTTCCATAAGCAGTATGAAAAGCAATGCTGCAAAGATACATTTTTTTTTTACACGTGGGCATAGCACCTCAAAAAAGAATTAACCTTTTAGGTTACACGTTTGGAATTCCGAAATTTTTACGTACCTTTGCGCGTTTTTTATTTTTCATTTTCCATTTATTAGATGAGAAAGATTCTTTTTTTCTTGATTTTTATTTTCGCGTGCATGCTCGGTGTCAGGGCAAGTTATCTTAAAAATTATCCGGTAACACTACAACAGCCTGATGGAAGTACGGTATCTTGTTTTTTATCAGGGGATGAGTATTTTAATTGGGTTCACGATGCGCGAGGTTACACGTTGATTCGCGATGGGGCAACGGGGTATCTTGTTTATGCAGAGGTTAAAGAAGATCGGTTGGTGAGCACGAACTACGTGGTAGGGCGAGTGGATCCGGCACGGGTAGGGTTGTTGCCGTGGCAAATTATTTCAGCCGAGAAGCGCGCTTTGCTGCGGGCAGAATTTGTACAACGCATGAATAAGACAAAGCGTTCTTCAGGGGAAAACCCCACGCCGGAGGCTAAATTTACCTATCGTACGGGCACTATCAATAATGTTGTGATATATATTCGTTTTTCCGATGACGAGGAGTTTTCGCGTCCCCGTTCCGATTTCGAGCCTTTGTTTAATGACACCGCCCGGGGAAGTTCTCTTTTTAGTTATTATAGAGATATTTCTAACGGGGAATTTAATATCCCGTCTACTTTTTATCCGGTCTCTAACGGGGGTCAGGTAATTTCGTATCAAGACAAATACCCCCGGTCTTATTATGAGCCTTTTGACGGGAAAACGAACCCTTCGGGGTATAGGGAGGGAGAGAACGCGGAGAGGGAACAGCAATTGTTGGGACGGGCATTAGCCGCGGTAAAATCACAAGTAGAAGCCCGCCTTTCGGCGGCAAAATTAGATTATGACTATGACGGTGAGGTAGATAATGTCTGTTTCGTGATCAAAGGAGACCCCGGCGCGTGGAGTAGCCTACTGTGGCCCCACCGCTGGACACTTTCGTACATAGAACCCGTTTACCTCAATGGAAAACAAGTCGTTGACTATTTTTTAATTCTTGAAAATCATTTATTTAACGTGGGAAATGGGAAACAAAGCGTGTTGGTACACGAGACATATCACGTGCTGGATGCCCCTGACTTATACCGTTATACCTCCGGAGACGTAGATCCGGTTGGCAGTTGGGACGTGATGTGCTACAACACGGTGCCCCCACAGTCGTCAAGCGTGTACATATCAAATAAATACGGGCGTTTTATAGGAGACATTCCCGAACTTAAAGGGGCGGGTACCTACACGGTATACCATAATTGGGACCGTACCCCGGGACATCCTATCGCTTACAAAATTCTTTCTCCAAATAGTACCAAAGAATATTTTGTTGTAGAATATCGCAAAAAGTCGGGAGAGACATACGAATCGGCAATACCGGGCGAGGGCTTGGTTTTTTATCGAGTCAATCCTTCGCTTTCCGGCAATACCGGCGGTGAACCTTACGAAGTATACGTGCCCCGACAAGGGGGTACGGATCAAACGAGAAACGGCAATCTTGATTTGGCGTGTTTCTCGGCAAATGTCGGGCGTACCCGTTTTGACAATACCTCTAACCCGCCTTGTTTCCTGTCGGACAACACTCCGGCAGATTTTTCGGTATCCCAAATTAGCCGGTCGGGAGGCGATTCCATGACATTCTACCTTTCTTATGCCTCTTATCAAATCACGGCAAGTACAAGTAGCGGGGGCAATATCTATCCTTCGGGAAAGATAACCGTTTTACCGGAAGACTCTCTTACTTTCACGATTACCCCCGAACCGGGACAAATGCTTACCGGTTTATTCGTCGATGGGACTGATGTATTAGAACAAGTAGATTCGGGCTTTTACACGCTCCGAAAAATCCTCGCGTCACAAAACGTGGTCGCTATTTTTGGCACGGACACTTCTTTTTGTTTACCCTTAACGGAAAACTTTAACAGTACTCTATTCCCGCCCAAGCATTGGAATGTTTTCCCCGGGGAAGGCTCTCGTTGGGAGGGAAGTGCTACATCGAGTGCCGCTCAACCGCAAGAGGGCAGTCGCATGGCAAGGTTTGTTAACGAATACCCTTCCGCCAATCAATCAGGGCTACTTCTCTCCCCAAAAATACGACCGGAAGGAAAATCTTGTCAATTGTCTTTCTGGATGTTCAGAGACAAATTGTCAGAAGAGGATGATAAAATCAATATTTATTTAAGTAAGTACCAAACGATTAGCAATATTTCTCCTTTCTACACGCTTCATCGCGGCATGAGTTTGCCGCCGGAAGAGGACGTGAACCAATGGCATGAATACACTTTTTTTCTCCCCACGGACACGATGGAGTCTTTTTACGTGATATTTGAAGGAATTTGCAATCATGGCGAGGTAGCATATCTTCCTACTACTTACACGCGTATAGACCATTTAACTATTCAGGAAACAGAAAGTTATATCATGGGGGTACAGGTTAGCCCTGTTGGGAAAAACGTGCTGCAAGGAGATCTTTACACTTTTCAAGCCGTAGTAGAAGGAACTGGCTCCCCGTCTCAGCGGGTTACGTGGACAGTTTTAGGAGGACATACGGGAACTGCCATGTCGGCAGCCGGCTCCTTGGAAATTTCGGAAACAGAGACTTCTTTACAACTGACCGTGCGGGCAACTTCTTTGTATGATCCTACTTATTACGGGGATGCCGTGGTAAATGTGCTACCGTTGGGAACCACGCAGGTACAAACCTCCGGGTGGAAATTATACCCTAATCCCGCACGCGAACAATTAGTGATAGAAAATGGCACCTCAAAGAGCAGTTCCGGATTTTGTTTGTACGACCTTATGGGCAGGGTGGTTAAGAAATACAATAACCCTATTGTCGCGGGAGAACGGTTCTTATTCCCGACCGCAGAAATCCCCTCCGGTCTCTACCTGCTCCATATCTATTTGAACGAGGGTATCGAGATAAGAAAAATAGTGATAGAGAAAAAATGATGATTTATGTTGTTACGTCTATTAGAAACCATAGGAGAATATTTTGTTTTTCTCGCGAAGGTGTTTAGCCGACCGGAGAAATGGCGAATTTTTTTCTCCAAATTGTTGTTTGAATTAGATGCGATGGGGGTAGGGTCTTTGCTTATCATCGCGATTGTTTCGATAACGATGGGGAGTGTTATTACCATACAGACGGCATTGCAAATTGAGAGTTCGTGGGTGCCCGCGTGGACGGTGGGTTTCACGGTGCGTACCTCTGTGGTGATGGAACTATGTCCTACCATTATTAGCCTGCTCTTAGTAGGAAACTTGGGCTCGCGTATTACTGCCGAAATCGGGAGCATGCGAGTAACCGAGCAAATTGATGCCTTAGAAGTTATGGGCATCAATCCCGCCTCTTATTTGGTTCTTCCCAAAATTATCGCATCGCTTATCGTAAATCCAGTTCTTATCATTATCAGTATCTTTTTCGCTCTCTTTGGAGGCTATATCACGGTCATTATCGTGGGGTGCGTGTCGTCTTACGACTTTATAGACGGGCTAACCTCTTTTTTTCGCATGTATGATGTCTATTACGCGCTAACGAAAACTTTCGTGTTCGCCTTTGTCATATCTTCTATCGCTTCATTTTATGGCTATCGCATCGAAGGTGGTGCCTTAGAGTTGGGCAAAGCCAGCACAAAAGGCATCGTGGTTGCCAGTTTTCTTATCCTGATGCTTAATCTCATCATTACCCAAATCATGTTATAAAAAAATAAATCCATGATTAAAGTTAAAAACATATCGAAGTATTTTGGCATGCATAAGGTACTCAAAAACGTGAGTACAACATTTCAAGACGGGAAAGTCAATCTCATTATCGGGCGTTCGGGTTCGGGTAAGACTGTATTGATGAAGAGTTTGATAGGACTTTGGACTCCCGAAGAAGGAAAAATAGAATATAGCGGGCACGACATCGGGGAAATGAGCACCGTGGAGCGACAAAAACTGCGTGCCGAAATGGGCATGGTCTTTCAAGGGTCGGCATTATTTGATTCGATGACCATTGAAGAAAATGTTCGTTTCCCCTTAGACATGCTCACCACACAAAACAAGGACGAGAAAGCAGAAAGGGTAGACTTTTGCTTGGCACGAGTAGATTTACCCCGCGCGCACAGGCTATATCCCGCCGAGTTGAGCGGGGGCATGAAAAAAAGAGCCGCTATTGCCCGTGCCATTGCCTGTCAACCGCGCTATCTCTTTTGCGACGAACCTAATTCGGGGCTCGACCCTAAGACATCCCTGCTTATTGACCAATTGCTTGCCGAAATTACCCGCGAATTTGGCATAACTACCATCATCAACACGCACGACCTCAATTCCGTGATCACTATTGGAGAACATATTACCTTTATCTATCAGGGCGAAATCGCGTGGGAGGGTAACAAAGACGAGGTACTCTTCTCGGAAAACGAACTCCTAAACGACTTCATTTACGCGCAACCCCTAACTCGAAAAATTAGAGACAAACACTAACACACGAACATACCCGCCATTGGAAAACTGACTTTGTCTTAAAAAAATATACACTACAAAAAACATTCAAAAATTTATTCATTTGTGTGTATTTTGAAAAAATTTATGTACATTTGCAATGTTTTTTTCAAAATTCGCATAAAAAAAGATATAAATTATGTCGAAAGTAGCAGCAACGCCATTGATGTTGCAATATAATCGTTTTAAAATTAAGCACCCCGAAGCCATTTTGTTGTTTCGGGTGGGTGATTTTTACGAAACTTTTAATGAAGATGCGGTAACGACCTCACGTGTATTGGGGATCACGCTCACGAAACGGGCAAATGGCACTGCCGCTTACGTGGATTTGGCGGGTTTTCCTTATCATTCGTTAGACACGTATTTACCCAAATTAGTCAAAGCCGGCTACCGTGTGGCTATTTGCGAACAATTAGAAGACCCTAAAACCGTGAAATCCGGTCAAATAGTCAAACGCGGCGTTACCGAGTTGATTACCCCCGGCGTTTCTATCAACGACAAAGTATTGGAGCAAAAAGAAAATAACTTTCTCGGGGCAATCCATTTTGACAAAAAACAATACGGTATTGCCTTCTTGGATATCTCCACGGGCGAGTTTTATGTAGCCGAAGGAAATCGCGACTGTATTGACAAACTGATACAGAACTTCAAACCCATGGAAATGGTGATACAGAAAAACCAAATTCCCGCGTATAAAGAACTGTTTAACGACAAAATGCTTTTTTCCGCGTTCGAGGATTGGGTGTTCACAACTGATTTTTCTTACGGGCTACTTACCAAACATTTTCAAACGGCATCGTTAAAAGGCTTTGGCGTAGAAAATCTAACCTTAGGCATCGTGGCGGCAGGTGCAGCCATGCACTATCTTTACGAAACACAACACCATAAAATACAGCATATTAATAAAATAAACCGGATAGAGGAAGAGCATTATTTGTGGTTAGACCGGTTTACTATTCGCAACTTAGAACTGATAGATTCTCCTAACGAGCAAGCCGTAACACTCATTGACGTATTAGACCATACCTGTACCCCCATGGGAGCGCGACTGCTCAAAAAATGGTTAGTGCTTCCTTTAAAAGAAAAGATCATGATAGAAGAGCGTCTCTCTATCGTGGACTACCTGATACAGCACGAAGATATTGCCGATGAAATCATGGGATTGTGTAAGAGTATAGGCGATTTAGAGCGGTTATCGGCAAAGATTGCTACCGGCAAAATCTCGCCCCGCGAAGTCGTGCAGTTGTCAAAATCATTGCGCGCGGTACAACATCTGAAAAAAATCATGGCAGACTCGCGACACCCTGCCATTGAAAAGATGGCAGAACAAATAAACCCGTGTGTCTCGATCTGTCGGCGGGTAGAAAAAGAAATGTACGAAGACGCGCCCGCCCTTGCCGCTAAGGGAGGCATGTTCAAAGCAGGCGTAGATGAAGAGTTAGATGAATTGCAAAAAATAAGTACCGACAGCAAAAGTATTCTTTACGAGATACAACGTCGCGAAACCATACGTACCGGTATCACGTCCTTAAAAATAGGGTACAACAATGTCTTCGGGTACTATTTAGAAGTTACCAACACCCACAAACATCGTGTCCCCTCCGAATGGATACGAAAACAAACGCTAACTACCGCCGAAAGATACATTACCGAAGAATTGAAAGGATTGGAAGATAAAATATTGGGTGCTTCCGACCGAATATTGGAAATCGAACAAAGGTTATTTAATGAACTCGTTATCAGTTTAATAGATTATTTACCCACGTTACAATTGGATGCACGGGTTATTGCCCGTGCAGACGTGCTACTCGGTTTTGCCAATGTTTCGATTGCCAACAATTACGTGAAACCCGTGATTAACGAAGGGTACGCGATTCAGATTAAAAATGGGCGACACCCTGTCATAGAGAAACGATTACCCCCCGGGGAGGCGTACATTTCCAACGACATTTATTTAGAAAATGACAAACAACAAATTATCATTATCACGGGACCGAACATGAGTGGGAAGTCTGCATTGCTACGGCAGACGGCTTTGATCGTGCTCATGGCACAAATGGGTTGTTTTGTTCCCGCCGAATACGCGAACATTGGTATTATTGATAAAGTATTTACCCGTGTAGGGGCTTCGGATAGCCTCTCTACCGGTGAGTCTACTTTCATGGTCGAGATGAACGAAACGGCAAGCATTCTCAATAATATCTCTAACCGCAGTTTGATATTGTTAGATGAAATTGGTCGCGGCACGAGTACCTACGATGGTGTTTCTATCGCGTGGTCTATTGCCGAGTTTTTGCACGAGCACCGGCAATTCAGGGCGAAGGTACTCTTTGCCACACACTATCACGAACTCAACGACATGGCTTCACGTTTCTCGCGTATCCGTAATTTTCATGTAACCGTTAAAGAATTAGACAAGAAAATTCTTTTTCTTCGCAAATTAGAACCGGGGGGTAGCGAACATAGTTTCGGGATACATGTCGCACGCATGGCAGGTATGCCACAAGCGGTACTAAGACGTGCCGACGAAATTTTGAAACAACTAGAACAAAAAAAGACTTCCGAAAATGCAAACACCTCTATCCCAACGGTTGAATCCAAAGAGAGTGGCTATCAATTGAGTTTTATCGCCCTCGATGATCCTCTTTTGTTAGAGATTAAAGACATGATCGTAGATTTGGACATCGATGCGCTTACCCCCGTGGAAGCCTTAATGAAACTCAACAACATCAAAGGAATGTTGGTCGAGAAAAAGAAAAACGGCAAATAATATGTTTGATAAAATCAAATTTTTACGACACGAGAATGTCAAAAATTACGGGATGATTTTTTTGGGCACGTTTATCATGTCTATCGGGTTCGTGGTTTTTATCTCGCCCTTAAAACTTGCCCCCGGTGGGGTATATGGTATTGCCATTATCCTGCACCACCTGTTTCAATTTCCTATTGGATGGTCAGGGTTGGCATTAGATTTACCCTTATTGCTCATGGGGACATTGTGGTTAGGTCCTAAATTTGGAGCAAAGACCCTCGCGGGCATTTTGTCTTTGTCGGGTTTTATCACGTTTTGGGAGCATATTTACGGCTACGCACCTCTGGTGGCAGGCGACTCGTCTCATTTTATCCTTGCCTTAGGCGGCGGCGTGTTTATCGGGCTGGGGTTAGGAATCGTGTTTCGTACCCGTGCTACCTCCGGCGGTAGCGACATTATTGCCATGATTATCTGTAAGTATTTCCGACATTTACCCTTGGGAACGGCATTGATTATCGTGGATTCGATTATCGTTTTGGGAACTCTACCGGCATTCAAAGATTGGAGTATCCCGCTCTATTCGTGGCTCGTGATTTACGTGTCCGGCATCGTGATTGATAAAGTCATCGCCGGCTTCTCGTCCGCGAAAGCGGTAATTATCATTTCCGAACATTATGATGAAATCAGGCAAAAAATTATTGACAACCTTCAACGCGGATGCACCTGTCTGCACGGGGAGGGTATGTATAGCCATAAAGAAAAGAAAATCATCTATACCGTACTTTCGCGCAAACAATTATCCCAACTGATTTATCTCGTACACGAGATTGATGCCAACGCGTTCTTGTCCGTACAAGATAGTTCGGTTACATTGGGCGAGGGCTTTGAATCGTTGAAAGAAAAGGCAGGAAAAGGTTAGTTGTCTAATAATAAATGATTTCGCGTTCTCTTATGTATCGAGTAGGCTGCCCGTCAAAGGCACGCTCTTCGCGTTGCCAATTGCCCTGAGTGTCGTGTTGACTATATTGATAAATTTCGCGGGTGCGCACTTGCAAATTTTCGAAGACTTTCGTTTGTAGCCTACCTTCGGCATCGTATCGCGTGTACATGTATTCTATCAAATGGTCTCCACTCTTAAAAACCCTGCGATTTACTTCATCTCCATAATTGTCATGCTCTATCGTAATGTATTTGAATAATTTCCCGTTAGGGTCGTACTCGTTTTCCCGTACCAACAGCCCTTGAGCATTGTAGTGCATCTCGTTGTGCAACGTGAATGTTCCATAATTTTGCCACATCTCGAAAGGATTTCCAAAACCATCGTTTTTATAAACCATCGTGCAAATAAGCGAATCGCCTTCATAGATTTTTTCTTTCACGAGGTAGCGGCTGAGGTCGTATTCGTATTCGTGTCGGGCAAGCGTCTGCCCGACAGGGCTGCGCTCTATCCAATAATCCTGCTTGGCATCCGAACAATAATGTATTTGCCTTTCTTTTACAGTATCGCTATCAGAATTAAGCAAATATGTAGATATAAGATAGCCATCGGCACTATAATTTTGTATAAATATTGACAATTTGACCGGGGCACGGGTACTGTCTTTATACACGTGATAGGTCGTGGAGCGCACGGTTTTTACTTCACCTTTTAGCCCGTTGCTTTGCCTGTGATTTTTTTGAATATCAGGGATAATCGTGATTTCATGATTTTTACGACTACAATTCAGGCATAGTAAGCATAGCAATATGGTGGTTATCACCTGTATTTTTCTTACCATCAGAATAAAGCGTTGATAATATTGTCGGCAGCCGGGTTTGGCAGGGTAACTTGCAGGTTGGGGTTTTCGCGCATGGCACGTTTGATAGCGAAGATAGCACCTTCGTTTCGCGCCCACGAGCGACGGGCAATGCCATTGTTGACATCCCAGAATAGCATATTTTTGAGACGGTTATCTGCTTCTTTGGAGCCATCGAGTAGCATCCCGAAGCCGCCATTGATGACTTCACCCCAGCCTACGCCGCCGCCATTGTGAATAGATACCCACGTTGCCCCGCGAAAAGCGTCGCCAATGACATTTTGTATTGCCATGTCGGCAGTAAAGGCAGAGCCGTCGTAAATATTAGAGGTTTCGCGGAAAGGCGAATCTGTTCCCGACACGTCGTGATGGTCTCGTCCAAGGACTACCGGAGCACTGATTTTACCGTCGCGAATGGCTTTATTAAAAGCCTCGGCAATTTTTACGCGTCCTTCTGCATCGGCATACAATATGCGGGCTTGCGAACCTACTACTAAATGATTATCTCGCGCCCCTTCTATCCAACGAATATTGTCGTGCATTTGCTGCTGTATCTCGATAGGAGCATGCTTGCTCATGTCGTGAAGCGTGTCTATTGCCAATTGGTCGGTTATATCCAAATCTTCGGGTTTGCCGGAAGTGCATACCCAACGAAAAGGACCAAAGCCATAGTCAAAACAAATGGGTCCCATAATGTCTTGCACGTATGAAGGGTATTTAAATGTCCCGTCAGGTTTAAAAATATCGGCACCGGCACGTCCTGCTTCTAACAAGAAAGCATTTCCATAATCAAAGAAATACATCCCTTTTTTGGAGAGGTGGTTAATGGCTGCAACTTGCCGGACAAGACTTTTTTGCACGGTTTCTTTAAAGAGCACGGGATTTTCAGCCATCATTTGTTTCGACATTTCTAACGAGTATCCCGCGGGGAAATAGCCGCCTGCCCAAGGATTGTGCAACGATGTTTGGTCAGAGCCTATATCCACGGGGATTTCCTTCTTCACACAATATTCCCACAAATCTACAATATTGCCAAGATAAGCAAAGGAGCGGGCAGTTTTTGACTGTCTCATTTTTTCCACTTGCACGAAGAGCATATCAAGGTTATCGTGGATTTCGTCCACCCATTTTTGGTCGAAGCGTTTTTGCGCGGCGAGCGGGTTTATTTCGGCAGTAACAGAGACACAGCCCGCGATATTCGCGGCTTTGGGTTGTGCCCCCGACATGCCTCCAAGTCCGGAGGTAATAAAGAGTTTCCCCGCGAGCGAGCCGCCAAGCCGACGACCGGCATTGAGCACCGTGATTGTCGTACCATGCACGATGCCTTGCGGTCCAATGTACATGTAAGAACCGGCAGTCATTTGTCCGTACTGACTAACCCCCAAAGCATTAAACCGTTCCCAGTGGTCGGGAGAGGAATAGTTGGGAATGACCATGCCGTTGCTAACAACTACACGGGGGGCTTCTTTGCTCGATGGAAAAAGTCCCAAAGGATGCCCCGAATACATGACTAATGTCTGCTCGTCTGTCATGTTAGCGAGATATTGCATGGTGAGGCGGTATTGTGCCCAATTTTGGAATACCGCCCCGTTGCCCCCGTAGGTAATCAGTTCGTGAGGATGCTGCGCCACCGCAGGGTCTAAATTATTTTGTATCATAAGCATAATAGCGGCGGCTTGTCTCGACTTTGCCGGATATTGTGCTATGGGACGGGCATAAAGAGAATAGTCGGGACGATAGCGATACATGTAAACACGTCCCCAGTCGTGCAGTTCCCGAGCAAATTCAGGGGCTAAGGTTTCGTGCAACGAAGGATGAAAATAACGCAAAGCATTCCTTAACGCGAGTTTTTTCTCCTCAGGGGTTAAGATATCCTTCCGCTTCGGCGCGTGATTGATGGTCTCATCAAAAGGTTTTGCACGAGGAACCCCCGTGACGGGAATGCCCTGTAAGATCTCTTCTTGAAAAGATAATAAAGCCATATACTCTTAATTATTTTGTGCTATTCGTGTGATGTACGTTAGGAATAATGAGAAGAGGCATCGGGGTATTGATCATCAATTGTCGAGTACCATTGCCCATCCATAAAGAGTCGTCCTGCTCGTTTTCGCGCATGATGACCATTAAATTCACGTCATTACTCACGGCACAATCTACCAACGAAGTGATAGGCGACTTTTTATATTTTACCAACACCCTGTCGTGCCGGATATTGGCTTTCGTGCAAAGAACATCGGCGTGGTCCATTTGTATGGACACGATATGTTTCTCTTGCTGATTAAAATAAAAGCCGGCAAGAAGTACTTTGGCATTAAAGGCTTTGGCAATATGAATTGCCGGTTTTACTTTTTGCAGGGTTTCGAAAGAGGTGTCAATGGGGACAAGCACTTGCGTAAGATCTCGTTTCACGGATATGCCTTCACGAAGTACCAACACGGGAACACGACTGATACTTGCTGTTTTAAAGGCGTTGCTACCCACGAATTTCTCTTCGAACCCCGAATTGCCATGTGTTCCTATCACGATCATGGATTCGGGTAAATTAGCCGCGTATTTTGGCAACTCGAGATACGGTTTCCCATCCAAAATGACACTTTGTGCCGGAGAAGCAGGTGCCTCATGCCTGCATTCTTGCAGCAACTTTTGCAAAAGCGCGTGAGCCTCACTCATCATGTCTTCGGGCGATGCCTGATGCTGAATGTTCTTTTGCATCCCAGGAGTCTTTACCCATACTAAATGCATGGATGCCCCTGTCCTCAGCGATATAGAAATCGCATGTTTCAACGAATTAAGGGAATTGTTCGAAAAATCAATCCCAACGACAATGTTTTTCATAATAATATCATTTAAGCATGGTAAATATATAAATTCAAATTTCCTTTTCAATTCGAAGGCAAAGGTAATAAATATTTTTTGAAAAAACAAATATAAGAGCGTTTTTTTTTAGATTTTAGATTGAAGATTTTAGATTTTAGATTGAAGAAATTGTGTTAATTTTGAATATTAACTTATTACAAATAATATCTTTTCTGTAAAATGTGTTGCCGAAAATATCCTATGTGTTGATAGCCTATAAAATTCTTTTCTTGATAAAACATAGTATCTGCTCCCACAGTTGTATCCGAACAGGACAAAGTATTACCTTCTGTTCAATGCTATTTTTCCCGCAGGGAAAACACTTTATTAACCGTAAATTTTAATCTACGGGACAACGTGATACCTCTCCTGAGTTTATCACCCCAATTTTTAACATTACGGCATCAATCTGAGTGTTGACAAGGTGATGGAAATTGCCAAAACGGTAACAACAGTAAAAGTCAAACCGCTTGAAAGCAGGGAAATGCTCTCCAAGATAATGCTTCTTACTCCAAAGCACAAGTCCATCGCCCAACTCTTTGACCAAAATTTTTGGGCTAAATCCGCGGGGGTGTCGCGTTGACGAAGTCAAGAAAGATAGTGGTAGAGTAAAATCGGAATTTTCAACTGACTGTATTCCATTTTAACTATCAATAACAAAGAAATGGTAACATATTGTATTACAGATTTTTATAATCCTGTTAATCTTTTAATCAGATTAATCTGCGGTTCAGACAACGTTTCAAGACTATTCCATCAGTGTATCAAATCATATTTACCGCGTAAAGCGGTACGTTTGTCATCCACGATTCTTCTTTGTAATCCGCCAAAGAAGTGCGAATCGCGCGTTTGGGTTTGTATTTTTCGCGGAAAAACTTGAAACTTACCGATTTCAAACTTTCGCCCGATTTAACCTCTATCGGTATGATTTCGGTGTCGTTTTGAACTACAAAATCAACTTCGGCGGTGCTGTTTTCATTTGTCCAGTAAAAAATATCGTTTTCTTCTTTGAGCAGAAGTTGTTGTAACACAAAGTTTTCCGTTAGCGAACCATTAAATTCTTCAAAAATAGTATTCCCGTCAATTACGGCTGTCAGCAGAAGTTTCGCCATCGCTCCGAGCAGCCCGACATCGTTGTGATATAGTTTGAACGCCGCCAAATCCTGATAGGCAGCGAGCGGCATATCGGGTTTCGACACGCGATAAACCTGATGCAAAAGTCCGCAATCGAGCAGCCACTGTATTGCCAACTCAAATTCCTTTGCCCGCCCGCCTTCTTTCACAACACCGTAAATAAATTTTTTGTTTTCCTTTGCCATCTGTGTAGGAATTGATTTCCAAACCATATTGATACGCTGCACAATATCCCGTGGCGCGTGTTTTGAAAAATCGTTGCGGTAAGTTGTGAGGATGCGGCGTTGCGTGTTGCGGGCAATGCGAAAATCGCGTTTATCCACAAAATGCTGCACCACTTCAGGCATTCCGCCTACAAAAAGATAATAGCGCAGATAGGTTAAAAGTTTGTCTTTGAACAGATTAATAACTTTCCAATCGGGATTTTCGAGAAGATTTGCAAGCCGTTCCTCGTCCAAAGCCATCAAAAATTCCGTAAACGAAAGCGGGTGCATATACATAAAATCCACTTTGCCAACAGGATAAGACGTGTTTTGATGTAAACTCATCCCGAGCAGCGAGCCGGCAGCAACGACGTGATATTCAGACGCTTCTTCGCAAAAATATTTCAGCGAAGTCAGTCCGCCTTCTACCGCCTGAATTTCATCAAAAACAATCAGCGTATCGGCAGGATTGATTTCTTTGTGGGCAAAAACCGACAGCGCCGTCAAAATCCGCTTCACATCAAAATCTTCGACAAACAGATTTCTCACGGCTTTCATCTTTTCAAAATTGATATATACCGTTTGCCGGTATTCTTGCTTGCCAAATTCCTCAATAAGCCAAGTTTTTCCAACCTGACGCGCCCCAAGAATGATAAGCGGTTTTCTGTACACGCTTATTTTCCAATCAATCAGTTCTTTAATCTTATATCTGTACATTTTTCTCGACTAAATTTTGCTGCAAATATACACTTTTCTCGACTAATCTGCAAGTTTTTTTACATTTTTCTTGTCTGAACCGCCTGTCTGTCGGCAGATAGGAGATTTTATTGAGATTTGCACGATTACCGTGATGATTCAATCTGACAAAATCTATCCATTTTTAAAAAATAACCCAAAAGACATGTTAATCTAAAAAAAGTATTATCTTTGCAACCGAAATTAAAAAAAATATCAATGAGTAAAAATTTTATAAACACAACAATATTTAACAGCGACAAAAACTTGTTTTTTGCCGCCTGCAATTGTTGCAACTCGTTTATTATCAATATTTTACCACCAAACACCCCCCGCAATTAACATTTATTAACATTTCAGCATATTTTATAAGGCATTGCTCGCGAGTGATGCCGGGTTTTGTATTGTCGGAATCTTGGGAAGATATAATATTTAAATCTTTGAATATTAAATATTTAAATTAAACAAACGAAAATGAGAAAAAATCTATTTATTTTAGTAAGCGTGATGCTTGTGGCGGCTTTTTATGCTTCTGCAAAAAAGAGTGTAGTTTAGTGCCGCTTGAGGGCTATGAAATTGTGGGCAACGACAAAGATTGCTATTATCAAAAAGTGGAAGATGGCACAAATCCCGACCCGCAAATATGCCCGATGTGCGGGCACGAGGCGGGGCATTGCACTCCGGGCTGCATGATGGGCAGCAGTTGCATATGCAATGATACGATTCCCGGAACTCAGGATTTCAATTCAGTAATTACCATCAGCAATTTGCCGCAGTTGGAGTATGTTATTGCTAATGACACGGTTAATGGATTGCTGCAAAATCCTCATTGCGTTTCATTGACCATCAATGCTCAGGGCTTGGTGCAAGTCGGATTGAATAGTATGAATATCTCTTTTGTTCCGGGACAATTGCTGACATTGACGCAATGGAAGGGATATGAAAACAGCGAGCCCAAACTGACAGTCAATATGCCTGATAATTCTAATGTGTATCCCGCGGGGCAGGATATCCGCGTGGCGAATGCTCCGCAGTTTATCTCCACATTCAGCGGATTGAACCCATATTTTAAGTTGGCGGCGCAAACCCAAACCGCTTATTTTGGAACGAGCAAAATAAACGATACAATATATTCATACCGTGTTGTTCCGGATACCGTCAGTTTGCAATCAATCGTCGACTTAGATGTTATTGACAATTCATTAATGGAGATCCCTGGGAAATCATATTTTATTGCGAATCCGAATAATTATGGTTTAACAGCAAGCCATTCGTCGTTAAGCAAAATAAATTTTGGCAATGGGAATCACACATATACTGTCGGCAATGACCCATATACCGACAATGGGACAGAATCCAATCAGCAAGACAACCAAACGCAAAGAAAATTCCATAGTTCGTCGCCATTGAATATTCGTTATATTAATACCGCCGAGGTATTGACGCTGAGAGATCATAGAATTATGACCGCGGAACTGGGCTTCCTGACTTTGACACCTTTCTTTAGTTTAAAATTTTAAATTACTTATTAACAGCAATATATGATTTCTGGGACACCCAAAATGGGTGTCCCTGAGAAAAAACGATTATATTTGCGTATGTTTTTACGCAAGAAAAAGAATCCAAGCGGAGTGGTCAGCGTCCAGATTATTGACAAGAGTGGCGGCAAGTACAAAGTGTTTCGGACAATCGGCAGCAGCGCCGACGAGGTCGAAGTAGAAAAACTGTACCAGTCGGGTAAAAAATGGCTTTTGGAACGCACAACCGGACGTGATATGTTTGAGGAAGAAGCGCGCGTATCGGAAGAACATCAAAGCATAGAACAATTTTTGTCCAATGTAGAAAACATCCTGCTCAACGGCACTCAACTG
>JAISUP010000012.1 GCA_031272025.1 Bacteroidales bacterium | reverse complement strand
TCTAACTTTAAATTGCGTCGCGGGATGCCTATTGGAGTACGTGTAACCTTACGCGGTAATCGTATGTACGAATTTTTAGACCGTTTGATCTCGGTATCTATTCCTCGAATTCGCGATTTTAGAGGTATTAGCGACAAAGGCTTTGACGGGCGCGGAAATTACACGCTCGGTATTGCCGAACAAATTATCTTTCCTGAAATAGATATAGATAAAGTGGCTAAAATAAATGGGATGGACATAACGTTTGTTACTAGCGCCCAAAACGATAAAGAGTGTTTAGCCTTGTTAAAAGAATTTGGATTACCATTTAAAAATCAGAAATAGCATCATGGCGAAAGAATCATTAAAAGCAAAAGAAGTCAAAAGAACGAGATTAGCCGCCAAGTATGCGGCAAAACGTGCTGATTTAAAGAAAATTATAAATGGGGAAGATTACGAAGCCAAACAATCTGCATTGGTAGCGTTACAAAAGTTACCCCCAAATTCTAACCCTATCAGGCAACACAATCGTTGCAAACTGACAGGACGTCCGAAAGGTTATATGCGTCAATTTGGAATTTCCCGTATCAATTTTCGAGAAATGGCTTTGGCAGGATTAATCCCCGGTGTTAAAAAAGCCAGTTGGTAATGTTATTATTCACTTAAAAAACAAAAGAACAATTTATTATGAATACCGATCCGATATCAGATTATTTGACTCGCGTAAGAAACGCGATCAAAGCCAATCATAAAGTAGTAGAAATCCCTACCTCAAAGACCAAGAAAGAAATTACTAAAATCTTGTTCGAGAAGGGTTATATCTTAAATTATAAGTTTGACGATGACATTTTCCCCGGTAAGATAACCATCGCCTTAAAGTATCATCCTGTAACCAAACAACCGGCAATCATGCATTTGCAAAGAATCAGTAGACCGGGTTTGCGTAAATATGTTAGTGCCGACGACATGCCGAGCGTACTCAATGGTTTGGGCATCGCGATAGTTTCTACTTCGCATGGTATGATGACCGACAAAGAAGCCAAAAGTCAAAACGTAGGCGGGGAAGTCATTTGTTATATCAGTTAAAAAAAGAGGAGGAATTTAGTTATGTCAAGAATAGGAAAATTGCCCATTGCATTACCGCAAGGAGTAGAAGTGAACAGAAATGACAAAACCGGCGTGATTACCGTGAAAGGACCCAAAGGAGAATTGCAACAATACGTGGATACAGCCATTGGATGTGAAGTTGAGAACGGTTATTTAAAACTAACCCGTCCTACCGACCAAAAACGGCATCGCGCGTTGCACGGTCTCTATCGGGCATTGCTTAATAATATGGTTACCGGTGTTTCGCAAGGTTTTGAAATCAAACAAGAACTTGTCGGGGTAGGCTATCGTGCACAAGCCACGGGACAACAACTCGAATTGAGTTTAGGATATTCGCACAATATTGTATTTGAATTTCCTAAGGAAATATCCGTGGAAACGGTAAGCGAGAAAGGTAAAAACCCGCTTATTATTTTGCGTGGGATAGACAAACAATTATTAGGAATGGTGGCGAACAAAATACGCTCATACCGGAAACCCGAACCTTATAAAGGAAAAGGTATTCGTTTCGTGGGCGAGATTGTACGCAAAAAAGCAGGAAAATCAGCGGAAAAATAATTTAGAAAAGTTAATACGATGGCAAACAATAAAGCATTTAGAAGAGATAGAATCAAACATAGGGTTCGTAAAGTGGTATCCGGCAGTTCCGAACGTCCGAGAATGTCTGTATTCCGCAGTAATCGCGATATATACGTGCAATTGATTGATGATGCAACCGGTCATACCTTGGTTAGTGCCTCATCAACCGTCGCGAGCATCCGTGAACAACAAGGAACAAAAATAGAAAAATCTGCGATGGTAGGCAAATTTATAGCCGAAAAAGCCATTGCCGCAGGTATCAATACTGTCGTTTTCGATAGAAACGGCTACTTGTATCATGGTAGAGTAAAATCTTTGGCAGACGCAGCCAGAGAAGGAGGTTTAATTTTCTAACAGATAACGATTATGGCAAATTTGAATTTAAAAAGAGTAAGAGCAACCGACATCGAATTAAAAGATAGATTGGTAGCAGTAAATCGTGTTACAAAAGTAACCAAAGGAGGTCGGACATTCAGTTTTTCTGCCATCGTTGTGGTTGGAAATGAAAATGGTGTCGTAGGCTATGGATTGGGAAAAGCAAAGGAAGTTTCTGCCGCCGTAACCAAAGGAATAGAAGATGCGAAAAAACGTCTGATCAAAGTCCCGGTCATGAAAGGTACAATTCCTCACGCTCAAGAAGGCAAATACAGCGGTTCGTTGGTTTTCATGAAACCTGCGGCTCCCGGTACCGGCGTTATCGCGGGGGGAGCTATGCGTGCAGTCTTGGAAAGCGTAGGCGTGCATAACGTGTTGGCAAAATCAAAAGGATCTTCTAACCCTCATAGTGTTGTCAAAGCCACTATCGATGCCTTGTCTCAAATGAGAGACCCCTATACCGTGGCTCAAACCCGCGGTATAGAACTCGAAAAAGTCTTTAATGGCTAATTCTCGAAAAAATATATAGTCGTAACAGACAAAAGTGAAAAATGATTACAGGATTGAATGCCCGTAATCATTTTTTTGCATATTGTTTCCAATTATTTTTTTCCCATTTTTGTTAGATAATATAACAAAAAATACTATCTTTGCATTTGAAAAAAGAATATTAATTCATCTACCCAACAAAGAATTTTGAAGATTTATGGCTACATTAAGACATCCAATTAGAGAGGCAGAACGGTATTTGCAAAACGCCCGGCAAATATTGACTAACAAAGCCGAAAAAGACGGCGACTATTACAACGATACGAAGTATGTCCGTATGGCGGGCAATACGGCGTGGAATGGCGTGCTCATAGCACTCGATGCTGCACTTGGTATCAAAAAGAAGATGAAACCGCGACAGCGCCCCGATGTTCAGGATTATCAATTTGCATTGAACAGGTGCGACAGCAAAATGAACATAGTTTTCCTCTCGGCTTACGAATCTTTGCACAAGGCGCTGGGCTACGATGGCAATCCAAGTTACAAAGTTGTTCAGAGTGCTTTAACTGACGGTCAGCGTCTGATAGAATGGGCAGACAAAAACTACCACCCAACTCCCGATGAAATCGCCGAATGGGAACGCGAACCGAACATTTTTCAACGAATCTATTCGTTTCTGTTCATGTAACATTTTTTTAATGAGAATTATTTTACAAAATTAAATGAAAAGAATATCTATTTTACTTTTATTAATTACCTTAGTTGCCTGCAACAACGGCGGCTTTCATTGGGAAAAGCAGGATGGGGTGCAGAAACTTTTTGCTCCCGACATGACGCTTGTGGGACAATTACAAGAAACCGTTCCGGACGGGATAGAGGTCAAGAAAAAGATTGAACAGATTGATTCGATGACATTTAAAGTCGTCTTTGAATGTGTTGCGGAGAAGGATGTGGACGGGGCGCGGATGTGCTTCGACTTTGTTCATGCCTCGCGATGCCGATGGTGGATGATACCGGCGGTGTCGTACAACGGCAATCAGTGGGGGCGGGGCGAAGAACCGAAAGGAGCCGCAAGAGACGGGCAGTGGCGAACGGTCTCGTATCGCCGCACGTCTATCCCCTGCGCCACATATTCCGAAGGCGAGCGCTTTGCCGTCGCCGTTTGGAGTGATACACCTAAAAATGAGCGCGATGGGATCTCATGCGCCCTTATGCCCGAAGAAGGAAGCGCCACACATCGCATCATCCTGCCCGAAGAAGAACAGCCCTACGTCTATTATTCCCGCGACAGATATGCCGACGGGACGTCAAAACACTTGCAACTGCGTAAAGGAGAGATAGTTAAACTAATAATGTACATTCACGTCAGCAAGGTAGAGCCGGAGCATCGCGCTATCCGCAGTTTTATGAAAACGGCTTGGAATATGGCGGAAAAGCATGAAATTGAAATATTTGACAATGACAAACTATGGCGTCTCGGGGTGCAATATGCTAAGGAATCGCTATGGGCGGAAGATGGCGTTTTCAAGGGCTTCAGTATCGGATTGCTGCCTGATGGTGCTGGCGGATGGTTGCAACGACGCGACTGGAAGTATGAGATTGGCTGGTGCGGACAGAACGCTTCGCTCGCCAACTCGCTGCTGACCGATTACCTGAAAACCAACGACACAACTTCGCGAAACAAGGCTTTGACCACCCTCGACACTTGGGCGAAATATTGCCCGCTGCCTAACGGATTGTTTGTCATCCATTTCGACGATATATTATATAAACGCGACGATTATGTCGTGGATGCCTGCAATCTTGGAACTGCGGCTCTAAACTTCTTCGAGGCTACCGATCTTGCTCGTAAGTCTGGCGTTGAACGACCTGAATATGAGCGTGTTGCATACGGTATTTGCGATTTTGTGAAAGATGACCAGCAGGAAAACGGTTTATATGCTCGCGGTTGGTATCCCGACGGTAGGGCATACGTTCGCGAAGGCACAATAGGTTGCTTTATGACACCTCCGATGGTAGAGGCGTTCAGACGCTCGCGAGATTCATCTTACCTATTATCAGCCTTAAAATCATACAATTACTACATAAGCGAACTGAAAAACGA
>JAISUP010000037.1 GCA_031272025.1 Bacteroidales bacterium | reverse complement strand
TTTTGGAAAATAACGGATATTTTTAAATATTATAACAGCGGCATTCAAACTAAAAATGATGATTTTGTTTTTCAATATACAGAGAAAGGTTTAGAAAAAATTGTGGAAGAAATAACGCCTTTGTATAAACCTGAAATTGAAAAGAAATATAATGTTAAAGACAGCCGCGATTGGAAAATAGAAAACGCGAAAAAAGATTTATTAGAAAATTACAATCCGCGAAAAATTCTTTATCGACCTTTTGATGAGAGATTTACGTCTTTGTCTAAAGTTTCAAAAGGATTTATCGGTTATCCGCGTTACGAAACCGCCAAACATTTTGAAAAAGAAAATTATGGACTTTGCTTTACGCGAGTTGTGGACAAGAGCAAATATCAAGATGTTTTGATTTCGGACAAATTTATTGATATTCACGCAACAAGCGGACAAACCTACATCGCCCCCCTCTATTTCTACAACGGCGTCGAACATTCCGATATGCTTCCGTTGGAATTTGAGGGTGAAGGAATGAAATTTGCCAATTTTACTGCAGATTTTGTAAACCGTTATCTCGAAAAGATTGATTTTGAGCCGTCGCCCGAAGAAATTCTTGCCTATATTTATGCCGTTTTGCACTCGCCTATTTACAGGGAAAAATACATTGAGTTCCTGAAAACCGACTTTCCTGCCGTACCGATGACAACGGACAAAACGTTTTTTAGAAAGTACGCCGCTTGGGGGCAAAGGTTGGTTGATTTGCATTTGCTGAACGAGCAGGGGATTGCGGGTCAAGCCCGCAATGACGGAATCGCAACGGGTCAAGCCCGCAATGACGGAAAACCAGACAGCGACATTCGCGTTTCGTTCGATTTTGAAGGCGACTTTGTTCCCGTCAAAACCGAAACTGCTGATAATCGCCTGCTCATCACAACAACAGCCGGTAAGACCATCACTATCGACGGCGTAACCGAAGCGATATACAACTTTGAAATCGGCTCGTACCGCCCCATCGAAAAATGGCTGAAATACCGTATCAAAGACAAAGTAGAACTTTTGGCAAGCGATATTGGGCATTTGAAAACATGCTCATCGCCATCAAAGGCACGTTGGCAACGATGAAAGAAATTGAGGAACTGGGGGAGGAGTATTTAAAATAAATTGATTTTTGGGTGTCTTTTTATTCTCCATTGAGTTGTTTGAAACGTTGCATCATGTATTTCACGCCTACGGCACCGGGAGGTGAGGGCGGATGCACGCGGGCAAAGGGCGAATGGTCTTCTTTATCCCGTTTCATTTGTTGCTGCATCTCGAATGCAGAGGGACTATAATACGAAAGCAAGAAGTCGTTCATGCTACACCACGTAGTTTGCATAATTCCCAAAAAACGAGAGGCAATGCCGGGTGAGCCTGATTGTCTGCCATTCAGGATGTCATCAAGTTGTTGTCCACAAATGGACGTGCGGTTCCATGGGCACGATAGCACCCCCAATCCTTGCACGGCAAAATAAGCGGGGGTTTGCTCTGCTTTCTCGTAATGCCAATCGCATATCACCACATCTTTCGGGATCAAACTCACGGCACGCTCGGTATGATTAATGGCTGCCTGCCACTCGCCAATGCCCGTGTGCCAGCCGTTGATTAGTCGGTCGCCCCAAATCATGAGTCGCTGCCCTTGTTGGGCAAGGTGATTTCGCACGAGCGTGATTTCTCCGGCTAACAATTCGGCAGGATCTTTACCCGCGCAACGGGGACAAAGGCTATCGGCAAGGATAAAAACTTCGTCAAAGCCCCCGTGAAACCACGTTGCCTCAAAAACGTCCATCAACTCGTCTACCAAATCAAAAACTATTTCGTGCACATCTGGGTGCAAGGGACAATAACTTTTGCAAAAAAAGCCCAACGGGTTGGGCCACACGTAAGGCTCGTCTCCACGTGCCTCGTCCATGACAATATAAGGAGTTTCATCAAATTGAGGATAGTTTTTGAGCAGTTTTCCTGACCCGTATGCCCACGATTGATGCCCTAACAAATTGATTTGTGGCACGAGCGTGATGTGATGCGCTTTACACGCCCGCACTATTTTTTTCACGTCAGCCATTTGTAGTACTTTGTCTTCTCTCAATTCGGGGTGGGTTTGATAGGCGTAATGATAATCCACGCGGAGCATTAAAAGATTAAAATGCGCGGGGACAAGTTCGTGCTCTATAAAATTGACAAAAGCATCGACTTCGTTGGGCAAAGGAGTCGCGATGCATAGCCCACGCACCGGTAAAATGCTGTCAATACGACTTTGTGCTCGGGTACATACCTGCACCCCTAACAAAACCATGAACAAGTATAAGGCTTTTTTCATTAAAATTGTACCCCCCACTTAAATTCTATTGACCTGAGCCAAATTTTGGGGCGACCATCTTCTTTATAGAACCATTGAATATTACCCGAAGAATCCTCGTACCAAAAATAGGGAGTCAATTTATAGTATTGTACCTGCTGAAACGGGAGTCCAAATGAACAATAGAGTTTTAAATCATTGATTTTAAAATTTATACCAATAGATGGACTTACAAACCATAGGGTGTGGTGGTACATGTCCCCGTTGAGTTGAAAACTATATCCCCCGTCTAAAACAAAAAAAGGAGAAATTTTAGTGTCAAGAACGTTTGCCTCGATGCGGAGAAAGACAGGCAGGATGTGGGCGGCTTTTTTTAGTACTTCATCATCATATAAGGTTGCCGGCGTGTTGCCGTAAGTGTATCCAACGCCGCCGCCAATAAAAAAGAACGAGTTAACACTATATCCATGTACTGTTTTGAAATTAAAACAGTTATCTCCAAATGGAGGATTGATAAGTGTCATCTCTCGCTTGTCAAAAACTGTCCCTACGCAGATAGAGTACCCGGTTTCAATCATACCGGTATACCCTTTTTGCGCGTGAAGGTGTATGCCTGTCGCTATCATGCCGACTAAAAATAATACTTTTTTCATATCATTTTCTTTTTTAATGATTATTATTTGAAACTAAAATCACTTTCTTGGGGTTTTATTCAGATCCACGCAAAAAACAGACCACCCGCTAAGGGCGTACAAATATCCTGTTTGTGCATCTAAGCAACGAATAAAAACCCTTATTGTTTGCAGGCAAAAAAAAAATTGTACCTTTGCACCCGCGATGGGCAACCTTTAATATGAAATTTAAATTTCTGAAATATAGTTATTTATGAATAAAGACTTGATTATTGTCGAATCACCGGCTAAAGCCAAAACCATTCAAAAATTTATTGGCAAAGAATACGATGTTATTTCATGCAAGGGACATGTACGTGATTTGCCTGAACATGATTTAGGAATTGATATTGAGAAACAATTCACTCCTCAATACGTGGTTCTTGGCGATAAAAAGAAATTGATTAACGACATTAAGTCGTTGTCGCGAGAAGTTGATACCGTGTGGTTGGCAACTGATGATGACCGCGAAGGGGAAGCCATCTCGTGGCATTTGATGGATGCCGCACAATTAGACGAAAATAAAGTAAAACGTATTGTTTTTCACGAAATTACGCAAAAAGCCATAGAGCAGGCTTTACAACACCCCCGCGGGATCAATCATGAGTTGGTTAACGCGCAGCAGGCACGCAGGGTGTTAGACCGTTTGGTGGGTTTTGAACTTTCTCCCGTGCTTTGGCGTAAAGTAAAACCGCAACTCTCGGCAGGAAGGGTACAATCTGTTGCCGTGAAACTTATCGTGGAGCGCGAACAAGAGATACAACGTTTCAACGGGACTTCCGCGTTTAGAGTTACTGGAAATTTCGTGTCGACAAATAACCCGCTAACCGCGCTGGAAGCCGAATTGAGCAAAAGACACGAGCACAAAGAAGAGGCGATTGACTTTTTGCAGCATTGTCAAAACGTGAAGAATTTTGCTATCAGTGCTATAGAAAAACAACCGGGTAAAAAAAGTCCGGCACCGCCATTTACCACGTCTACTTTACAGCAAGAAGCCTCTCGCAAATTAGGGTTTTCGGTGTCTCGGACCATGACAGTCGCGCAACAACTTTACGAAGCAGGATATATCACGTACATGCGTACAGACTCGGTCAACCTCTCGGAATTTGCACTTATCAATGCCAAAGAACAGGTAGAAACACTCTATGGGAAAGACTATTACAAACGAAGACAATACGTTACGAAAAGCAAAGGGGCACAAGAAGCCCACGAAGCCATTCGTCCTACCAACCTTTCGCATCACACGATTAGCGGCGATTCATCAGCCCAACGACTATACGAACTCATTTGGAAAAGAACCATTGCTTCGCAAATGAGTGACGCGCGAACCGAAAAAACAGTGGTAACAATTCCCGTGCCTCAAAGAGAAGAAAAATTCTTATGTACGGGTGAAGTAATTCTTTTTCAGGGATTTTTAAAAGTATATATCGAATCTACAGATGAAGATAGCGAAGAAATTAAAGGATTGCTACCGCCTCTTGCCCAGGGGGAGATTTTAACGTACACCCACATCGCGGCAATGCAGAAATTCGCGCAGCCTGCCCCGCGTTACACGGAAGCAAGTCTGGTGAAAAAAATGGAAGAACTGGGGATAGGACGTCCTTCTACTTATGCCCCAACCATCTCTACTATACAAAAACGTGAATACGTATCCCGCGAAACCCGTCAAGGGAAAGAACGAGATTGCATACAAATTATTCTTGCTCATGGAGAAATAACAGAAAACGTGAAAAAAGAAAAATATGGCTACGAGAAGGACAAATTGTTCCCTACCGACATCGGTCGTATCGTGAATGACTATTTACAAGAGAATTTTGATGACATCATGGACTATGGTTTCACGGCAGAGGTAGAAAAAGAATTTGACGATATTGCAGAAGGTGCCTTACAATGGCAAACCATGTTGGAGCGTTTTTACGGGAGATTTCATAAAGAAATAGAGAGAGCCCTAACCCATTCGACCAAGGCAAGCGGGGAACGACTATTGGGAATAGATCCTGCATCTGGTAAAAATGTTTACGTGAGATTAGGCAGGTATGGCTCGATGGTACAAATTGGGGAAAATACGGAAACGGAAAAAGCACGGTATGCCAGAGTACCGGCAGGAAAAACCTTAGATACTATCACGCTAAAAGAAGCTCTTGATCAATTTTTACTCCCCCGTGAAGCCGGCACCCGCGAAGGAGAACCCATGACCGTAGCCCTTAGCCGCTTTGGTCCGTATATTAAATTTCGCGATCTTTTTATTTCTATTCCCAAAGGAGAAGACCCGCTAACCATTTCCCCCGAACGCTGCTCGGAACTGATTGACCTTAAAATAAAGTACAATCAAGACCGACAACCTCGTATCTTGGGCATGCACGAAGGTAAAGAAGTGCAGGCATTGGTAGGACGCTATGGTCCGTATCTCAAATTCGGAGATGCCAATGTCAAACTGCCGAAAGGGACGGATATTAGTTCTTTAACCTTAGAAACTGCCCTGCAAATGATGTCCAGTCGTGCCGAAAAATCATCTTTAGTAACTTTTGCCGAAGACCCCACGCTCAAAGTACTCAACGGACGTTACGGTCCCTACCTTACCAATGGTAAGGAAAATTTCAAAATTCCAAAAACGTCTGTTCCCGAACAAATTACATATACCGAAGCATTGGAAATCATGAAAAATACTCCCGCATCAAAAAAGAAAACCTCTATAAGACGGGGCAAAAAATAAACCGTTACTTCATGATTCTCAACATCGAAAACCCGTCTTCTTGAAAAGTTGTATTGGCAACTTCCAATATTTGGGAGGCGGTGATATTTTCTATTTTACGAATGCTCTCTTGCATGCTTTCTACTTCTTCAAAAAAAAGAGCCCCGCGTCCGAGGTCGAGCATCTCGTTTAATTTGGTCTCGTTGGCAATGGTCATTTGCCCGATAAGTTGTTTCTTGGCATGGGCTAATTGTACGGTACCTAAGGCTTTGGTCTTTAGTCGATGGATTTCTTTGAGCGCGAGTTGAATACATGCCTCTGCATTTTCGTTGTCGCAACCCACGTATACCGAGAAAATACCACTATCGGAAAAAGGGACGTATGATGCTTCTACCGAATAGGCATATCCTTTTTTTTCACGAATAGCCATATTGAGCCGAGAGTTCATACCCTGCCCTCCTAAAATATTGGTTAGTAGTATAAAAGGTTTATTTTGTTCGTGATAAAACGAACAAGCGGGGCAACCTATCATTAAATGAGCCTGATGCGTGTGCGCTTTCCGATACTTATTTACCGGAACGTAGCCCTGAAACGGCATCCTTTCGTGCCCGCGGTCGGGTAAAGCACGCTCCCCAAAATAACGGTTGCACCACGACAACAATTGCCGCGTAGACACGTTCCCGACAGAAGATAAAACCATATTTTTCAATGTATAATGCTCTGATACGAACTGCATAATGTCTGTTCGTTTCATTTTTAACACACTTTGTCGTGTTCCTAAAATAGAGCGTCCCAAAGGGTGTCGGGCAAACACGCTGGCTTCAAAATCATCGAAGATTTGTTCCGCGGGGCTATCTTTGTAATATTTAATCTCTTCGCACACCACATCCTTTTCTTTTTCTAACTCTATTTCGGGAAAATTAGCATTAAAGAAAATGTCGGACAATAGTTCTATTGCCCGCGGGTAGTCGGGAGAGAGAAAAGAAGAATGGAAATAGGTTTCCTCTTTTGACGTGCTGGCATTGAGATCTCCGCCCACGTCTTCCATTCTATTAAGTACTTGATATGATGACCGTTTTGTTGTGCCTTTGAAGATAGTATGTTCCACGAAATGGGCTAACCCTTCTAACCTATCCGGTTCATCGCGCGTACCCACGTTAAGCAAAATACCAAAATGAGATACCGGAGAGGAAATCGCCTCGTGAATAAGTTTGATCCCGTTACGCAAAAAAACAATTTGATGCGACATTCGCGTTGAATAAGTTTAGAGACCGAAAGCAGCCTTTACCTTGTCTACATAATCTAATTTTTCCCACCCGAAGAAAGTAACTAATTTCACGTTTTTGCCTTCTTTGTTCGTGTAAGTAGTCTTGTCTTGATAGGAGACTTCTACTTCTTTTTCAAAGGCATCGCGTCCAAAATGCCCGTAAGAAGCGGTAATTTCGTAAATAGGATTTTTAAGGTCAAACCGTTTCACTATGGCATAAGGAGACAAGTCGAAGATTTTTTCTATTTTTTTTGCAATTTCGGCATCAGTAGCATTTATTTTCGTGCTACCGTAGGTATTCACGAAAATGCCGACCGGTTTTGCCACGCCAATAGCGTATCCGATTTGCACGAGTATTTTTTCGCACACGCCCGCGGCGACAAGGTTTTTGGCAATATGTCGAGCCGCGTATGCCGCCGACCTGTCTACCTTAGAGGGATCTTTTCCCGAGAAGGCACCGCCCCCGTGAGCACCATGCCCCCCGTAAGTATCCACGATGATTTTTCGTCCGGTTACCCCACTGTCGCCATGCGGTCCTCCTATCACGAACTTCCCGGTTGGGTTAACATACAATTGATAGTCGCCGGTAAACAATTCCTGCACTTTCGCGGGACATGCCGCGATGACCCGCGGCAACAATATCGCCTGCACATCTTGCCGGATACGTGCCAGCATTTTTGTCTCCTCGTCAAAGTCATCGTGTTGTGTGGATACCACGATAGTATCTATCCTTTCGGGGATGCCGTTGTCGCTATATTGCAATGTTACTTGTGATTTGGCATCCGGACGCAAGTAGGTCATTTGTTTGCCTTCGCGACGTATTGCCGCCAACTCTTGCAAAATAATATGAGACACTTCGATGGTAATGGGCATGAAATTGTCCATCTCGCTACACGCGTAGCCAAACATGATACCTTGGTCCCCGGCTCCTTGCGCCTCTGCCGTTTCCCGTACTACCCCTTGATTGATGTCGGGCGACTGACTGTGAATTGCCGATAGCACGCCGCACGATTTGGCATCAAACTGGTATTCGCTTTTGGTATATCCAATGCGGCTAATCACGCCACGAACAATCTCGTCCACGGAAACATAACCGGTAGTTTTTACTTCCCCGGCGCACACCACGAGCCCCGTGGTTACAAGCGTCTCGCACGCTACTTTGGATTCCGGATCCTGACTCAAAAAAGAATCCAACAACGCATCTGAAATTTGATCGCATACTTTATCGGGATGCCCTTCCGAAACTGATTCTGATGTGAATAAATAACTCATATTAAATACTTTTTTTAATGATACAATAAATATGAGCGAAAATAAAGAAACAGAATGCAATGGTTTAGCATTTTTTTTCGGAGGTTGCAATCATGACAAATCTATCCTCCATTTTCGCGGCGCGAAGATACAACTTTTTTTTTATTTATATCTTTAACCCGCGTAAATTCCCAATTCCTGCATTTTTACATTTCTAAATTTCTAAATACGATTAAAAATCTAATCCTAACGAGAAGGCGAACATTCCTTTTTTATCGGATATTTGCCAATCTTCTATTCCCCAAGCGTAGTCTAATCGTATGAAGTATCCAAAAATAGAGGCACGCAACCCGGTTCCCAATCCCATGACTATGGGTTCTACTTGTCTCCTGATTTCGGCAAGCACCGGTCCGCTTTCAATCGTGCGCGAATACAAACTATTTTCTTCCGAATAAGGGGTTTTCCCGCTCCACGCCGTACCCGCATCCGCGAATATCAACAACTGCAATGAGTTAAGAATATTGCTACCCAAATGTCTCCGAGAAAGCAGTTGCACGAACGGGATACGCAACTCGGTATTGACTAACGCGAATGCAGGTCCGTTGCGAATATTCTGTTCAAAGCCGCGCATGTTGGTAGCCAAGGTCTGATAGGCATACGGGATATTTGTATTGACCGACAGTTCGGTATTGAATTTAGCAAGCATCCAATTGTCAATTCCCCCCATGTAATAAATCAGTCGCCCGCTACCAAAGTTAGTGCTTGCCGCGAAACGGGTAGCCCATGTCATATTACGATAAAGAGCAAAAGAGGCACGGGCATCAACCCCAAACACCAATAAGTTTTTCATATCGGGATATACTTGTTGATCGTATTCGGCAAAGACTTTGACTTTATAGCCTTTCCAAAGGTTCACAAACAATTCCTTTGACGAGTCGTGCACGTATTCTACTTTCGCGCCTGTCCATACCTTTTGGTCGTTATTCGCTTGCAAAGACCTGTCATCAAGGGCACTGTATATAAAAGTTTCGTAACGTCCTTTGAGCGTGAAGCGCAAACTGTTGAATTTGTTGAAAGGATATTTAATGATATAAAAAACACTGTTATTATGTTGTTTAAGAATGTAGCCGTTGTCGGTAGACGATTTTATGGATTGTCGATAGATGGCTATTTGGTGGTCTACACGTCGCGAAAGGTCTTCGTAACTTGCCATAAACTCGCTGCTACTCAGGTCGAAAGACAGTCGTATGCCGCCGGTAATACGATAATTTTCAAAAAGGTCGTTAAGACCGACCATGACTAACGCGTTAAACCCCGGGTTAAGATAAATGGGAGATTCATTGCCTGTATATTGTTGATACGAAGTATTGAGAAAACTAAAATCTGCCTGTGTAACCAATTTGTTGACAGAATATTGAATATAATAATTGCGGGGAATGGGCGGCGTGTACTTCGCGGTGGTATCGGCATTAACCGGCAGGGGCTTCGTAGGGTAGGGTTCTTTTCTTTGGGCTACTGCCGAGATAGTATCTTGGGAAATTTCTGTGCGCGGAGAAGTTACCGGCACCGGGGCAATCCTGTCGCTTTGCCTCATCTGCACGAACCGGTGCCGCGGGCGAG
This sequence comes from Bacteroidales bacterium, assembly GCA_031272025.1. Classification (GTDB taxonomy): domain Bacteria; phylum Bacteroidota; class Bacteroidia; order Bacteroidales; family WCHB1-69; genus JAGVVH01. Next base: position 8,047 of record JAISUP010000037.1, on the reverse strand, counting down.
ACGCGACTGTCTTTTCCTTGCCGCGGGCGAGGTCGTTACGTTGACGACTGTTATTCCTGCTATTTTGCATGGCAGACATCGCGGGGAATGTCTTTTCAGCGGGTTGTAGCACGAGCGGGTGTTGCAACAATTGTTTTTTGCCATTTTTCAGGATGATTTCTCCCACGTTCTCGTGCTCGGTTAAGGGCAATGCTTGTTCCCAAAGCGAATAAGCGTTGTCGGTAAGCGGGGACACCCGCGACCGGTACTGATAGTGTACAGCGGTATCCACGCGGCTAATCCCACTGTCTACACGTGCTAAAAAACGATTGTATATCCCGTTGTCATCTGCCAAGAAGATAAATTGATTATTGCTCACGGGCAGGATATTTTTTTCGAGCGATTCGGGAGAACGTGTCAGCCTAAAAAGTGAAGTCTCCGAGGCAGGAAGGTTATACAAGAATAAGTCGGTCCCCTGCATGGGGCGGGCATCGTAGAAATGCTCTTTGACAGGTAGTGTGTCGTGTGGACGATTGGAAGAAAATATAACACGCTCTTGCCCGGGCATAAAACAAGGAGAAATGTCATCGTAAATGTCGTTGGTCAGGTTTTGAATCGTTCTGGCTTGAAAATTAAACAAAAAGATGTCGGATTGCCCGTTTTTAAAGCCGGAGAATATCATCTGTCGCCCATCGTTAGAGTAATTCCAACTCGTGATTTTTTCCACGTCTACCAAAATTTTCGTTCCCCATTTTCTGTTATCTACAAGATAGGGATAGTAATAACATCTACCGCGTTCTTCCATATTTATTCCCAACACTTTTCCTGATGGGTGCCAAGCCATGAGCGGGAAAGTCAGGTCGGGGGTATCTTCGGTTTTAAATGCCCGGCGAAATATACATTTTGGTTTTTTCCATGTTGGGGTTCTCAGCCATACCCGTATTTGACCTGCCTCGTTGGTAGTGTACGCGAATGATTGTCCATCGGGCGAATAGGTGAGATTGGCATACTCTCTTTTTCTTTTGCTTTTGGTAAGCAGGGGAATGCCTTCAGGCATCGTTCTATTCATATCTTTTTGGTACATGACATAATAATATCTATACCAAGACAATATCAATTGAGAGAAAGTAATGCCGGTAGCGTGGTAAAATCCTTTTTCATAATTTTTCGCGGAGCGGGTCGCGTACAGGATATTTGTAATAGCCTGAGGTCCGTATTGGTCGTTCACGAATTTCCAGATAGAATGTCCCACGCGGGTCGCGTCTAAGGGAGAGAGCCTTTCGAGGTCGGCATAATAACCGGTCAGTATACCGTCTTTGACACGGGCATCGAGGTCGCTATTCCAGTCCTCGCCTACAAACGAAGCCAACCCACTATAATACCACGCGGGCACGCTAATCATGCTCTCGGAAGCCATGTTCGAGCGCACGCTTGCCCCTTCAACGAGCAGATGAGCATAAATATTCATGATACCCCCCCGAATCATCTTGTCTAAATTCGCGTGCCTACCATCAAAATAAAGATATACTTTTGTCCCATAAATATTGGTAACGCCTCCTTGATTATAAAAGTCGTCATCATCTAAGGCAAAATTGGATTCCCTAAAATCGGATTGTGTATTATAAACAATAAATTGCAGTTTTTTGGTTGAAGAGAAATTAAGTTTACGTTCTATTTCATCAATCAATTCCGGTGCTTTGTGCAAGGTATAACGGGCGAGTTCTTCTCCGGTAGGATAAAAATACACGTCAAAACGCGGGGTACGATAATATTGCCAATTAAAATGCTGATATTGTACTCTATTTTTGCCGAAAGTTAATCTCGAACCGTTATAAAACTGGGCATGGACTTGGGGCAAACAAAACATACTCGCGACAAGCCACAGCCCTACTTTTAAGCACCGGCATTTGAAAAATAGACATTTATTTTTCATGAGGTAAGCATAATTCCTAACTCTTTCAATTGTTCGTTTGAAATGGAGGATGGCGAGTCGAGCATCATGTCTCGGGCGGCGTTATTTTTGGGGAACGCGATAAAGTCGCGAATGCTTTCGGCATCGGAGAGCACGGCACACAGTCGGTCTAAGCCGAAGGCAATGCCCCCGTGCGGCGGTGCCCCATAACGAAACGCGTTGAGCAAAAAACCGAATTGTTTTCGTGCCTCTTCGTTGCTAAATCCTAAAACACGGAACATGCGCTCTTGCAGTTCGCGGTTAGAAATACGAATAGAGCCGCCCCCGATTTCGGTTCCATTGATAACCAAATCATAAGCGTTGGCATTGACGGTTTCCGGGGCGGTTTCCAACTCTTGCTCCTGCTCAGGCTTAGGGGCAGTAAAAGGATGGTGCTTGGCATAATAACGACCGGTTTCTTCGTCCCACTCTAAAAGCGGGAAATCGACAACCCACAGTAACTTGTATGTCCCTGCTGCTCGTAGCCCCAATCGTTGTCCCATTTCTAAGCGCAGTTGCGACAATTGGGTACGTGTTTTTTCTGTTTTTCCCGACAAGATAAGGATTAGGTCTCCCGGTTTTGCCCCGCAACGGGTTGCTACGTGCTGCAAATCTTCCTGCGCGTAGAACTTGTCGACCGATGACTTAATTTTACCGTCAGGGAGGCAAAGCAGATACACTAAGCCCGCGGCTCCTACTTGAGGTTTGCGCACGAAATCCGTCAATTCGTCCAACTGTTTGCGCGAATAGTTCCCACAGCCGGTTGCCACGATGCCCCCGATCCACTCGGCTTGCTTAAAGACTGTGAAGTCGCGGTGTTGTAGCAAATCGGTCAATTCCGTGAAACGCATGTCAAAACGGGTATCGGGTTTGTCGTTGCCATAGTATTTCATGGCATCGGCATAAGTCACGCGCTCTATAGGGGCAATATCTATTCCTTTAATAACTTTAAAAATATGCTTTACTAGTCCTTCAAAGGTTTGCAAAATATCTTCTTGGGTTACGAAAGCCATCTCGCAGTCGATTTGGGTAAATTCCGGTTGCCGGTCGGCACGCAAATCTTCGTCTCTAAAGCATTTCACGATTTGGAAATAACGGTCGTAGCCCGCTAACATCAAGAGTTGTTTAAAAGTCTGTGGGGATTGTGGCAAAGCGTAGAAGTCGCCTCTCGACACGCGGGAGGGCACCACGAAGTCGCGGGCTCCTTCGGGGGTAGACTTCACGAGAAAAGGGGTCTCTATTTCTACAAAACCAAGGTCGTTCATATATTTACGTACTTCAATAGCAATATGATGCCTGAAAAGCAGGTTGTTTTTGACTATTTCTCTTCGCAAATCCAAGTAGCGGTATCTCGCCCTCAGGTCGTCGCCCCCGTCAGAGTCGTTCTCGATAGTAAAAGGAGGCACGTCAGATACCGACAGCACCTCAATCTTCTCGGCAATGATTTCTATGTCTCCGGTAGGGTTTTTGGGATTTTTGTTATACCGTTCGGTTACCGTACCGGTAGCGCGGAGTACCCATTCGCGTCCATAGTCACTCACTTGCTTACAAAGGTCGGGCTGTGTCTCGCCATTAAAGGCAAGTTGCGTGATACCATAGCGGTCGCGTAAGTCTATAAAGGTCATGCCGCCCAAGTTACGAATAGATTGTATCCACCCGCACAAGATAACCGTTTGCCCCGTGTGCCCAACACGCAATTCTCCACAAGTATGGGTACGCATGGTCGTAGTTAAAACCGTGTTTTGCTTCATTCCTGATTCTTTTATATTTATTTTTATATTTATTTAACAATATGTATTTTCATTTTTTTCGACAGGCAGCGCGTTTCGTAAGCACCGCCCCTGTCCATGGCTTTAATATCCGAGGAGTAGCAGGTTGTAGAGAGTTGTCCGGTATAGTGTCCTTCGGGGACGGCAAGCATTGCCTCCGGGGTTATCCACCCCTGCCGGTCGCGAAGGGTAACAGCAATAGCCGTGATTTGTTGACCTTTGTTATTGAATAGCAATAGCCGTGCCGAGGTCTCTTCCCCGCGGAGTGCCCCCGTTGTCGCGAATACCGCCGCCTCGTGCTTACGAAATGTAATATCCCGTTTGCCCGCCATATCTATCCCCGACACCCGAAACGTGTTCTTAAACTGCTGACGGTCGTTATTCGTGTATATAAAACACCATCTCGAAGGCAACGCGTTTAATGACCGCGCGTAGACATACCCGTCTTCTTTGCTGTAATGACCCTCCAAACAAGTGTCGTTAAAGGTTACCTTACTCTCGCCTTTCAATCTCACGGTTTGTCCGCTATGATTATCCACATGAAAAATCACTTGTACCGCACCTTCTTGTTGCTCGTAGTCGTATTTTATCTCGTAAGATGGAAAAATGACCCGCTGTTCAACACGGTCGGATGAAACATAATGTTTGCTCGCACAAGAGACCACCATGCACGAGATAACCCAAACGACCCCTTTTTTCAGACAAGACATATTCATTAGATGAAAATGAAGACCATTACAAACAACGTTTTTCTATTTGACGATAGACATCTCTTCAAGCAAATGTTTTGCCCCGGCAAATTTATCAATAATAAAGAGCATATATCTGACATCGAGGTTGATGCAGCGTTGCATATCTTCTTCGAAGTCGATATCTCCGGACATTGCTTCGGAATTACCGTCAAAAGCGAGTCCTATGAGATTGCCCATCGCGTCGAGCACGGGAGAGCCCGAATTGCCCCCGGTAATGTCGTTATTAGTGATAAAACACACGGGCAAATCGCCATTTTTATCGGAATAGGGAGCAAAATCCTTCTTTTGATACAACGTTTTCAATTTTTCGGGTACAATAAATTCGCTGTTCGAGGGGTCTTCTTTTTGCATCACTCCTTTCAGGGTCGTGTAATAGTGGTACGTCACCCCGTCTTTGGGTTCGTATTCGCGCACGTTGCCGTAGGTGAGGCGAATCGTGGAATTGGCATCCGGGGCAAAAAGATGGTCTTTTTTCATTTGCAAAAGACCGTCAACAAAGTATCGTTCGCCTTCGGCAATCGCGCTATTGGCACGCCGAGACATGGAACCCAATTCCTGATAACGCTGATAGGTACTCAATCCTATCACAAAGGCAGGGTCGTTCATCAATATCTTGCCCATTTTCTTCCCATTGGTATGGCTTAAAACAGCCTCCAATTTTTCTCGCGAAGCAAACACGGATTTGGAAATGATAAAGTCGGCATATTTAGAAGCATCTCCTCTAAATTTCTTCTCTAAAACATTAGTAATGAATTCAGGATAATCTTCTTTGTTCATATTTTTATGTACATAACCCAACATGTTCGCGAGCAATTCGCGTTCTACTTCGGGTGCGAAGTCCTTGTAAAAATCTTCCCATTCTTTTTTGATGTTTGTTTTCATGGTTTCGATAGAATCCGCATCTTGCAACGGCAAGAGTTGCATGAGATTATCTACCTGTTGCAGGGCAAAATAAGGGGTTTCCGTCCCCGATAGAATTCCTTCTGTCAAATACAGGAGAGAGGCTCTGTTTTTGGCTCTTTGGTTGTAAGCGTCTTCAATTTTGCCTAATGCCTCTTTGTATTTGGGATTGCTTTGGTTTTCTGCCCATTGTTGGTAGTCGTGCTCTATGGCTTGTTTGACGGCTAAGGTATTGAGATTTTTCAAAGCCTTGTTTTGTTGTATCGAGTATTTCCAATAGTTGGAGCACGTGGCATATTTGGTAGCATATTGTATTCTTACTTTTCGCGAAGCAGCCATTTTTTCACGCAGCACGTTAATCTTTACTGTTCTAATATCATATCTTAGTTGGTTGGTAATGTTCATGGTTTCGTTAAGCCCGTAGGAGGTAAGAAAACGTTTTGTGGTACCGGGAAATCCCATGATCATGGCAAAATCGCCCTCTTTCAATCCCTTAATACTCACGGGGAAAAAGTGTTTCGGTTTTAAGGGTACATTTTCTTTGGAATATGACGCGGGGTTGCCGTCTTTGTCGGTATAGATACGGAACATGGAAAAGTCGGCGGTATGCCGGGGCCATTCCCAATTGTCGGTATCACCCCCAAATTTGCCCATCGAAGACGGGGGCGCGCCTACCAACCGCACATCTTTATATATCACGTATACCAACATGAAAAATTGGTTTTTAGAAAACATGTCCGCGACTTGTGCCTCATATACCGTACCTTCGGTAGCCTCTTGAGTGATGACGTTCGACAGCGAATCAATGATTTTATTTCGCTCTTTTTCGCTCATTTGTTCATCGAGTGCCCCCAAAATACGCGGGGTTACATCTTCCATGCGCACCAAAATCGCGGCGGTAATGCCTTCGTTAGGCAACTCTTCTTCCCGCGACATCGCCCAAAAACCATCCCGTAAATAATCGTGCTCTACCGTAGAATGAGACTGTATCATGCTAAAACCACAGTGATGATTCGTGGTAAAAAGCCCTTCGGCTGAAATCAATTCCCCCGTGCAAAAATGCCAAAAAGGGCTACCTTCATGCCCCAATCCTATCACGGCATCTTTCAAACAACCTTGATTGACCCGGTAAATATCCTCAGTCGTGAGTTGAAACCCTTGCCGTTTCATCTGCTCGTAATTCTTATTGAGCAACGACAACAACCACATGCCCTCATCAGCAAATGCCGAAGGTACATGTAATAAGAACATCATGAAAAACAAAAACACTAATCTTTTCATAAGACAATTTAATAATTGATATATTTTTGCAAAAATAAGAAAAAAAAACGATACGCGAATAAAAAAAAAAAACAATCCCCTCCTGACTTCGTCAACGCGACACCCCCGCGGATTTAGCCCAAAAATTTTGGTCAAAGAGTCGGGCGATGGACTTGTGCTTTGGGGTTGAAATCTCCCGTTAGAGGCAAAATGTGAACAACAAATACACATTTCGTCCCTATCGGGACGGCAAGAAGGGTAAAGATAACGCATTTCTACCAACATAATGTCCCTAACGGGACAATAAAACGATTAAAAAATGTCGCAAAAATCGTAAACGCAATGATATTCAATGGTATACAGAAGTATTAAAAATTGGGATGATAAAGTCAGGAAAACGATACGCGAATAAAAAAAAAGACAATCCCCTTTCGAGAATTGCCTCTTTGATAATGATGTCTAACTGTCCAACTGTCTAACTGTCCAACTGTCCAACTGTCTAACTGTCTAACTGTCTAACTGTCCAACTGTCCAACTGTCTAACTGTCTAACTGTCCAACTGTCCAACTGTCTAACTGTCCAACTGTCCAACTGTCCAACTGTCTTATTCTGCTTTGATACATCTCACGCTCGCGCCGTTAGCCCTGATGATTTGTTGAATAATGGCTTCGGGGCAGCCGAAGGTGAAGTGGCAAGCGGGCACGATGGTTTGGGTATTACCCGCGTCGTAAGCCCAGTACCACGCGTCTCCCAAGAGATGTTTAAATGTCCCCGTGCTACTTTCGTAATAGCCGCCGGGCACGATAGAAAGCCCCGTCTTATTGGTTGCCTGCTCGTTCATCCAATAGCCCGTGCCTAACTGTTTTAAGTCGGCGGCGGCATAGCCATTGAGCAAAGCCCACTCTGCCGCGGACGGCAAACGCCAACCCGCGGGACAAATCCCTTGTGCCGACATGCCTCCAAGCGTGGCGGCATCGTAGGTGTACAACCGACCAAAAGCCGCTAAATTCGCTACCGTGTCGGGATACAAGTCTGACTTGTAAATCATGTTAGCCACGGGATCTCCATTAGGATCTAATCTACCCTCGAAGTTCTTCGCTGTCCAGCAGTCGCAGCCCAAGCGTACCGTGGGATAATTTTTCCCGTTCACGGCATCTTCCATCTCTACATCTTTAATCGCGACAAGCGTGCTCGCGATGTCCCATATCGTGTCTTGCCCGCAGTCGTGTTTGATTTTAAAAAACAAAGTCGTGTCGCCGGTATAGTTATCTTGCATAACAAAGGTAATGCTCGCGTTGTCGCATACCTTAGTGTTGTTGGCACACGATACCGTGTAATCCGTATTTTCTATCAAAGTGTAGGGCGGGTCTACCGTGCTGTCGATGAGCGTAACTATGGGACAAATGGGGTTGCCCGTGTAGGATTGTGGTTTGATG
>JAISUP010000013.1 GCA_031272025.1 Bacteroidales bacterium | reverse complement strand
GACGCAACGTAAACGTGTTAGTCGTTGATACAGAGGTATATTCAATAAAGTCTGAACCACGATTTACTTGATTTATTTGATTACCTTGATTTTATAATCCTGTTAATCATTAAAATCTTGAAAATCAAGGTTCAGACAATCACGGCTTGAAACTCGGAATGGAACACGCCCAAGCAGAACAGAAAGCCGCCGTCGAATGTGGCTACTGGCACCTCTGGCGCTACGACCCACGTCTCGAAGCCGAAGGCAAAAACCCCTTCCAACTCGACTCAAAAGAACCCGACTGGTCGAAGTTTCAGGACTTCCTCAAAGGCGAAGTCCGCTTTGCCTCGCTGATGAAGCAGTTCCCGCAGGAAGCGGTCGAACTCTTCAAGGCTACGGAAGAAAATGCGAAGTGGCGACTGAACGGGTATAAGAGGTTGGCGAGCCAGACGTATTGATTCGTCATTGCGTTCCGTGCTGCGACACGGAATCTGACCCGCAATCCCCTGAATGATAATTGAAAAAAAGCAGGCAAAAATTTCCTTGTCTGCTTTTTTTGTTTGGTAATTGAAAAATAAATCGTATCCCCGCGATGGAAAATAAAATCTTGTAAATAATTCTATATCAAGATGGAAAAATATTTTTAACATTTTTTATGAAAAAAAAAGCAAAGAGAGAAAAATTGTGTCGAAAATTATATTATCTTTGCCCCGATTTTTGTCAGTTTTTAAATTACCTCTTTGCTGGCGAGAGTCAAAACACAAAGCAATTAAATTAAAGAGGTGGTTATTTTAAATTAAATGTCATGAAAAAGTTAATCATTACTTTTTTGAGTATTTTTTTCGCGGTTTCTGTTCATGCCCAGACATGGACCGCCGGGACGGGATTATTGTATAACAATCCTTTAACCACGAAAATAGGGATAGGTACCATGTACCCGAATCAGGCATTGCACGTGGTAAATGGTAATATTTTGATTTCGAAGACCTCGACATACGCCGCGGGGCAAGACACGAATCGAGCCCCCGGCAGCACGAACGGGAGCATCATGTTTGGGTCAGATATTACCCCGTCTTGTATAAGCGGCAATTGGGCAATAGAATACCTTGACGGGGACGACGGGGCTTACGGGTTAAACTTTTGGAAACCTTATAATGGCTGTGTGGGGACGGGTACGATGAATTTCGCCTTGTTTTTGCAAGACAACGGCAACATTGGCATAGGCACCTCGTCTCCCGCGGAGAAATTGACCGTGAATGGCAAAATATGTGCCAAAGAAGTGCGGGTCGCGCTTTCGGGTGCCCCTTGCTGGCCCGATTACGTTTTTTCTCCACAACACAAACTGTTGAGTTTGGAAGAGACAGAACAGTATATCACTAAAAATAAGCACCTCCCGGAGATCCCGTCTTCGGCAGAGGTAGAAGATAACGGCATCGCCCTGGGCGAGATGAATGCCTTGTTGCTCAAAAAAATAGAAGAACTAACCCTGCACGTGATAGAACTGCAAAAGCAAATCAATGACTTAAAATCTAACAACAAGAAAGGAGAATAGCGATGAAAAAAATAATGATATTAGTTATATTTCTCCTGATGATCACGGGGGGCTTATTCGCGCAACAAACCGTGTCATCTTTGGAACAATTACCAATGAAACATTATTGTGGACATTTGGTTGTCAAAGATGTATTTCACGATAATAAAACGGTAACATTAAAAAAGACAGATTTACAAAGTTTGTTGACAAACGAACAGTTCCTTGCTTATAACAAAGCAAGAAACTGTTATATTGCTTCAATCCCCTTACTAACACTCGGAGGTTGTGTTTTTACCATAGCCACGGTTTTTTTTGGGATAGGTCTTCACAATATGCTTACATTTAGTAGGAGTCAATGGGTTGAGTGGTTACAGGAAGGGTTCGATCCACGGCTGGCGGCTGTGGTGGGAGGATACCTTTATGCCGGTTCGCTCATTTCCTTAATTCCCGGTATCGTGCTTATCTCGTATGGTTCCAACCAAATGAATAAAATAGCGAGCCATTATAACTCGACTCATCATTTATGTTTGCAAATAGGATTCGGTTGTACCGACTATGGCGTGGGCATGAAAATTAAATTTTAAGTAAGGAGGTTGACATGAAAAATAAAATCTATTTATTATTTGTCGTATTTGTTTCTCACGTTTTTTATTCTACAGCCCAAAAGCAAATTACTTTGCAGGAAGCAAAAGCCGACACAAGAGGCGTTTATGTAACCTTTAACACGGGATTTTCATTATCAGACATGATAGATCCCGGTATCCAAAAGCAGGGCAGTTTAAATATCCGCTTGTATAGTGATGGAAAATACCCGCTATCTTCCTCTTTTCAACAAAGAGCATGTGCCCGAATCAGCCCGAATTATAAATTGGGGGTAGGCATGCTTTTCGATATCACGCGTTTGTTTGCTTTAGGGTTTGATATTAACTATGAGGCCAAAGGTTGTCAAATTCCTCTCCAAACTTTATGGATTGATGATTCAAATTGGAGTTCACCGTTAAATGTAGATGCTATGGGAACCATAAGATTACACTACCTTGTTTTGCCTTTTAAAACAGAAATACATTACAAGATGTTTTATTTTTCAACGGGAATTTACACGGGTATTTTGCTTGGGGAAAATAGAATTGCCACGGTAATGTATCAAGATGAAAAACATAAGTTTATAGAAAATGTAGATTTTCAGCATCGGAACTATTCGTGGATAGATTTTGGAGTATTTTTCAACACGGGGGTTCGTGTTCCGCTTTCCGCGAAAGATTTTTTGAAAATAGGGGTAGGCGGCACGTGGAATGTTACAGGCATTCGCCGCATCAGAGAAGGCGGTTCGAACCTGCCATATTATAATCAAGTATTTACGTTAGAATTAAGATATGAACGCAAAATTAAAGAAAAATGAAGAAAATAAACATATTTTTATTATTGTTCATGGTTGTTTCAGTGAATCATGCTCAACAGCAAGTTTCGCTGCATGAGGCAAAAATGGTAGCCGTGGAAAATATGAAAGTTCGCACGGCAGGGCAAACCTATTCGTTAGCATCTATCAACAACGTGCATGTTAGAACAAACAGCAGTCAGGATACCTTACTTTATGAAATTACTTTTGCAGACAGTAACGCGGTATTATTGTCAGGGCATAGGGCTTGTTTCCCCATACTGGGTTCATTTCGTGCATCTAACGTGTCTATTTTAGATACGTTATCGCGTGAAGTCCCTTGCTGTTTAAAAGCATTGGTACACGGGTATGCAGTTCAAAATGACATGGCTTTTGAAAATGACACGATCACGTTGTTTCATGCTAACGAATGGCATGCTTGGAAAACGGGAACTCAAGATCAACGTGCTATAATAACGATGATACCGCCTATCACGTCAACACGGTGGGGACAAGACAGGTCAAACGATGGAATGGATTGTTCGGCATATAACTATTTTGTAAACGAAACGGATAACAGTTGTGTTGACTGTGAAGATAATAAATGTCCAATAGGCTGTACGGCAGTTGCCATGGGGCAGATTATGAGACGCTGGCATTATCCTGTTTATTTGCCCAATAAATTTCTTCAGTATGATTGGTGTAATATGCCTGACGGGTTGTATGTATCATCGCCCAACTATACCAAAGAAAAATACGCGATTGCTCGCTTGTTGAAAGATTGTGCAGAATCGGTAAATGCTGTTTATTGTGTGGCTGGTAAGTGTGCAACGTCTGCTACCTTGGTATCGGCAAAAAACGCTTTAGAAGATGATTTTGGCTATAATTCGCGCATTGATTGGAAACTTCGTTCTTCATATTCTTTGAGCAGTTGGCAAGATTTGATAAAATCTAATTTAAACGCGGGGATGCCCATTTTATATTATTCACCGGGCATGCATAGTGATGCTCATGTTTTTATTTGCGATGGGTTTAACGATGCAGACGAGTTCCACTTTAATTGGGGGTGGTGGGGAAATTATGATGCTAATTGGTTTACATTGAACGATTTAACACCGGGCACGCATAATTATAGTTATGCACAAGAAGCCGTGTTTTATATTATTCCCGATGATATCGTGGACTATTGCGACTACAGTCTACCGTTATGGGCACATTATTTGATATATTACGACCTTCTCGGATTGGATTATCCGCCTCCCTACGCGAATGTTCCACAGACATTTAGCCGGTTGGAGAGCGTGGATATTCGCGTCGCGCAAGAGAACGATTTCCCGTCATCGTGGTACACTATCGCCTACGGGGAGTCTTCGGAATACGTGGCACACAATGAAGTGATACTTCTGCCCGGTTTCGCGGCGGTAGCAGGCTCGTCTTTCGTGGCACGAATAGTCCCCTGCGAAGACTGCAACGGCGAAACCCCTTCCATCGTATCTCTTGAAAACACGGGAACCATGATAGAAGACCTGTTGGCACGGGCAAAAGCACTCAAAGAAAACCCTCAACCGGAAAAAGTCGAACCCGCCATAAACGGTAACTTCGCGAACCTTTACCCCAACCCCAGCAATGGCTCTTTTACCATAGAAGTGAACACGGAAAATTTTCAACCCTATTCGGTAGAGATATACAGCCCCGTGGGAGATTTAGTGTATAAAAATAACAGGATAAATTCGCCAAAAATCAATTGCAATCAAACAAGTATCGGGCACGGGATATACTTCGTGAAAATAGTCATGGGCAACCGACAAGAGGTGAAAAAAATTGTGATACAATAAAAACAACAGAAACACTGTCTTATTTTCATTCAAAACAGAAATATATCTGCAAAAACGTGCATACACTCTTTTCTTCGGCATATTTTCCACCGGTAGAATATTTGTCGGCGTGGTTACAAGCAAAACAGCCTTGCATTGACCCTACCGAGCATTACCGGAAACAAAGTTATCGTACCCGTGCCGTTATACTATCGGGCAACGGGCAACTTACCCTAACGGTACCGGTGCAGCATCCTGCAAATCACACCCCGGTGAAAGATGTAAGATTAGATTATGCAACACCTTGGCAAAGGCAGCATTGGCGAGGCATCGTCTCGGCATACAATAATAGCCCGTTTTTTCTTTTTTTGCAAGATTTTTTTTACCCTTTTTTCGAGAAGAGATATACTTTTTTATTAGATTTGAATAACGACATTTTGCAGAAAGTGCTCTCGCTGTTAGGTTATCAGGGGGAACTTTTATTTCAGGAGGAGACGGTTTTACCCCGTCAGGAGCACGATTTTCGACAATGGATACACCCGCGAATGGCAGTTAGAGACGATTATCCTTGGCACACACAACCACCTTATGCACAGGTTTTTGAAGACAAGTTCGGGTTCGTGCCTCATTTGTCGGTATTAGATTTACTGTTCAACAAGGGCAACGAGTCGGCGAACTACCTCATGTCCATGTAGAGTACTGGTTATCTCTTTTTTGTTTTCATGGAGTGCAAGATAAGATAGGTGCAGAGCAGGGCAAACATCACGATGCCCAAGGCATGGTATCCTTGACTTCCTGTCCAATTGCCCATGTTGATTTCTACACCGGCATATTTCAGGATTGCACAAACTACCCCCATGATCGCGCCGCCTGCCATAATCCCCGAAGCCAGCAAGGTACCTTTTTCTTTGCGGGCTTTATTGATTTCGGCATCTTTGCTACGACTCCCCACGAACCACGCGATCGTTCCCCCAACCAATAAGGGTAGATTGAGATGCAGGGGAATAAACATGCCCAAGGAGAAGGCGAGTGCCGGTACCCGAATCCGGTCTAAAAGAAATGCCAATATTGCCCCGATGATATAGAGTGTCCACGGGGTTTCACCCCCGAACATCAAAGGTTTGATAATTGAAGCCATAGCATTTGCTTGTGGGGCTACTAACCCGTTTTCACCACTGTACCCGTAAGTCTTCGATAGCATCATGATTACGCCTCCTACGGTAAGGGCGGAGAATAAAGTACCCACAAATTTGAATGCCTCTTGTTTAAAAGGGGACGAGCCTATCCAATAGCCAATTTTAAGGTCGGTAACGAAACCGCCTGCCATAGCTAATGCCGCGCAAACAACGCCTCCCACGAGCAAGGCGGTAACTATGCCGGTACCGCCGCTAAAGCCTACGGCAGAGAGAATAAAAGAAGATAGAATCAGTGTCATCATGGTCATGCCCGACACGGGGTTGTTGCCTACCGTAGCAATCGCCGTCGCGGCAACAGTGGTAAATAAAAACGCGAAGAAAAAGACAATCAATATAGCAACCAACATCTTTACAAAAGAAAGTTGTAATCCTAACACGAAAAATATGCCCAACATGACAATCACCAAAGCAAAGCCCGCGAGAATAATTTTCATGGGGATGTCTCTTTGTGTACGCGAAAGGGCAATTTTTCCTTTGGGGACAGTGTCGCCTTGTTGCTGCTGTTTGCCGGAAGAGAAAGCCATGCCTAAGGAAGTTTTGATGACTCCTGCCGACTTGATGACTCCAAGGATGCCTGCCATAGCGATACCGCCAATCCCGATATATCTCACGTAGCCCGCGAAAATTAAATCTGGGTCTAATGTGCTCATTAGTACGCCATTTGCAGTGCCAAATTCTCCAAGTAAAGGCACGATAACCCACCATGCCAATAAAGAACCCGCACAAATAATGGTGGAATATTTTAGCCCGATAAGGTAGCCGGTACCCAACAAGATAGAACCCGCGTTCATTTTAAGCAAAAACTTGTATTTCATGGCTAATGCTTCTCCCCATTGGGTCATTCGCGTAGATAAATTTTCAGCCCAAAGTTGAAAAGTAGTCATGAAAAAATCGTATAGTCCACCAATGACCCCACTTATTAGCAATAGTTTAGCGTGATTTCCTCCTTTGGCACCCGACACGATAATTTCGGTGGTCGCTGTGGCTTCGGGGAAAGGATATTTCCCGTGCATGTCGGAAACAAAGTATTTGCGAAAAGGAATCAAAAACAATATCCCCAGAAAACCACCAAAAAGAGAAGCGAGAAATATCTGCCAAAAGTTGACTTGTATTTGTCCAGCGAGTTCCGGTGAATTTTCCTGAATGATATAAATCGCGGGCAATGTAAAAATGGCACCGGCGACAATCACGCCTGAACTTGCCCCTATAGATTGTATGATCACGTTTTCTGATAGCGCGTGTTTTCGTTTGGCAAGCGTGGAAATACCGACCGCGATAATAGCAATAGGAATTGCTGCTTCGAACACTTGCCCAAATCGCAAACCCGAATAAGCCGTTGCCGCCGAAAAAATAACCGACATCACCAAACCCCAAACTACGGTCCATACATTGATTTCCGGATATTTCCGGTCAGGCATGAGCACCGGTTTGTATTCTTCGTTTTCTTTCAATTCAGTGTACGCGTTATCCGGTAACCGGATATCTTCTCCCGCACTTTTATCCTTCAAGTTATCCATAATTTTTGATTAAATTCGTTTTGCCCGCGAATATACGCGTTTTTTTTTTATGTCCGAAATGCCTATAATTCTATGGCTAATTTTAGATTAAATAGTCTATTGGTAAGATAGTTGGGAACAGGAATTAAGACATTATTCCCGGAAGATACTGCAGAAATCCACGTGTAAGAAGATATATTTTTGATTCCCAATAAATTGAATACTTCAAAATAAAGCCCGCAACTACGGAAGGCTTTCAAGAATTTGGAATGATGTTTGAGACGGTCCCGGGTAGGTTCGAGAAACATATAGGAAAAGCCAATATCTACCCTGCGATACCACGTGGTGCGCAAAACTCGCGTATTCCCGTTCCCGTCATCGTAGAGGCTATGATAGCGGGGCATATTGGGTGGTCCGTAAGGGGTACCGCTGGCAAACACAAAATTCAAATGCACCCGCAAGGGAGTTACCCTTGGAATATGGTCTTGAAAAAAAATGTTGACGGCAAATCGCTGATCGGTAGGACGCGGGATATAACCGGGGCTTACCGTAACCCCTTCCTCGTTAGTATACTGGTCGTCAAGAATGTCTTCCGCCGTCTTCATGATAGATAGCGAAACCCAAGATTCTAAGCCATAGACAAATTCACCGCTCAGTCGACAGTCAATCCCTGTGGCATAGCCTCGCGCATCATTCTTCCCGCTATATATAATTTGTACGTTATCAACGGTATAAGAAATTAAACGGTCTAAATATTTATAATAGACTTCTGTGGTAAACTTAAAGGGACGGTTCCACCATTTGAAGTTGTATTCCGCGGCGACAACGACTTGAAAAGAACGTTGGGCTTTGATGTTAGGGTTTAAGTTCCCGTTGGGTAGGCGCATCTCTCGATAGAATGGAGGCTGATAGTATAGTCCTGTTTTGAGTAAAAAGAGCCAATCTTGTTTCCATCGGGGGTGATATATAAAGTTGAGGCGAGGTGAAAGGATAAATTCTTTATTGTATGACCAAAATTGGTATCGCAAACCGCCTACCAACGTGAAATGATTAGCACTATCGCGGTCTAACTTCCATTCATCTTGTATAAAACCACTGGTTCTGAGCGTATTGATTACGTTTTCTGTAGCAAGGAAGTCTCCGTTTTTGAGCGCGAGTATGCGCGAGGGGTCGTCTATGGCTACCGCCTCACCGGGAAGGGTAGGCAATACCGGCAACACGTAACCGGCAGAATCAAGCAATGTCCATTCCCTGATACGGTCGTTGATATACTCGTTTTGCCATTTGGTACTCCACGTGAGATAGTGTTTTTTTAAACGATGACTTCCCCGCAAGTCGGCAGCAGAAACTACCGCCGTGATTTGGTCGCGGGCATGTTCGAGAAAGGTGCCGGTACCCATGACTTCGCCCTCCACGGTCTCGCCCTTTCCCATATCTATCTCTGCTTCTTTAAGCCAATAAGAAGCCTCTATGTCGTAAGTTTCGCTTTCTTTGGCATAATAAGACGAAAAAATAAGTTTAATCAAATGTCCGGGACGGGGATTGAAGGCAACCGTTAAACCACCCAAATAGTTCTCGTAACGGTCTATTTCTTGCCCGTCAAAGGCAATGGTTATCTTTTGCAAATTGTCAAAACTGCCAAAAGTGGTTTCGCGAACCGTGGGGGCATACAAGTAGCGATTGTTGGAAAAATTCCCCAAAAAACTCACCTCCCACCGTTTGGATGGTTTCCACGAGAGTAGCATTTGGGTATCGAAAAAGCGGGGTTTGTAGTCCCCTTCCGTATCCATGCTTTTGAGCAAATACGTGTTTGATTTAAATCGCGCTCCCACGATATACGAAAATTTAGGGCTTACTTTTCCTTCCGTGTGTAGCGTGGCACCTAACATGCTGCCCGATAAAGACGTTTGATAGTCAGTAGGTTTACGGTATTCTACATCCATAACAGAAGACATCTTGTCGCCGTAATTAGCCATGAACCCTCCTGACGAAAATTTCACATTATGGGTCATATCTAAATTCACGAAAGGCATGCCTTCTTGTTGGGCACTCCGCACCAAAAAAGGTCTATATATTTCTATATCATTAACATAAATTAGATTTTCATCATAATTACCGCCCCTGACATTGTATTGCGAACTCAGTTCGTTGTTAGAATAAAACCCCGGCATGGTTTTAAGGATAGATTCTATGCCGCCCGTTGGAGTGGGTACGCGAAAATTAAGTTTCGGGTCAACGCGAACATACCCATCTTGATACGAGGCACGCACGTCTATTTGTTCTAATACCGCCCCTCGCGACCGCAAGGTCATCAATAATACACGGTCTTCCCCGGCTTGCATGTTCACTTGCACGAGCGTGTCGTGATAGGAAATATGCTGAAATCGAACCCGCAATCCCTGTTGGGCAGGTACCGACAAAGAATACGTCCCTTTGCTGTCGGTAATCACCGACAAGGCAATCCCTTCGGCAATGACCTGCACGTTTTCTACGGGACGTGATTGCTCGTCTACAATCGTGCCATGAAGCAACCCCAGAGATTGCCCAACGAGACAGGCGACCTCAAATGTACTTAACACGAAACAGAAGATTATTTTATATTTCAATGCAATAAAATTACGTCTTTATAATACGTGAAAACCATAAAATTATTGCATGAGCAATTTTTTAAAAACATCAGATAGCGAAAAATTCAGGGATTTGTAGTATCTTCGCGGTTGAAAAAAATAAAATTATTTTTGATGAAAAAATTATATCTTATCTTGAGTGTTGCCCTATGTGTTGTGGTAGCGTGCACGGGTAAAAAAGCCCCTGAATTAAAAGTAAATCAAAGTTTTAATTATGCATTTGAAGATGAAAATACTAAGTTACGTGTTGATTCTTTGTACAATCGCATGTCCTTAGATGAGCGGGTGATGCAACTTTGTGGGATGCGTCCCGACATGCTGTTAGATGCCCAACGGAAGTTGTCGCTTGATTCGTGTCGAAAAAAAATTCCCAACGGGATTGGACATTTTAGTCAGTTCTCTTTCACGTTGAATTTTACCCCGGAGGAGTTGCGAGAGTTCGTGCAAACGGTACAGCATTTTTTGTGTACCGAAACCCCGTGTGGGATTCCTGCCATTTTTCATGAAGAAGCCATCACGGGTTTTACCTCTTTAGGGGCAACCGTATTCCCGCAACACGTGGGTGCCGCCTGCTCGTGGAATCCCGACCTGATAGAAGAAAAAACGGCGGCAACGGCAATGACCATGCGCATGGTAGGTAGCACACAAGCCCTGTCTCCAATGATAGACGTATGCAAAACCGCCTATTTCGAACGTATGGAAGAGGGTTTTGGTGAAGACGGCTACTTGACTGCCCGCATGGGGCTATCTTTCGTTAGAGGGCTGCAACGCGGCGGTCTTAACAAAGGGGTGGCTGCTACTGCCAAACATTACGCGGGATATGCCGGCATCTACGATGAAAAAGAATTTATGGAAGAAACACTCTTGCCTTTTGAAGTTGCCTTTCGCCTCGGTGGTGTAAAAAACGTGATGCCGGGTTATCATAAATACCAAGATACCAATTGCATAGGAAGTAAAACGCTCTTAACTCACATTTTAAGAAATCAATTGGATTTTGATGGGGTAGTGGTTTCCGACTACGGGGCTATATTCGCGCTGGGAAATAAGGGAGATACCGTTGCAGCATGGACCATGAACGCGGGGGCAGACGTGGAACTCCCTAACCCCGACTTCTTCCCGTATCTTAAAAGTGCATTGGAAAAAGGTATGGTGTCGGAAGAGAGATTCGAACAAGCCGTGAAAAGAACATTGACCATGAAGTTACGCATGGGATTATTGGATAAAAGAGAAACATGGATGCCCGATGCAAAGCACCCTCTCGAATTTGATCCCCCCGCGCACAGACAAATGGCTTATGAACTTGCCGCCCAGTCGATTGTCCTTCTCAAAAATGATAATATTTTACCTCTTAACGGCGGCATAAAGAAAATCGCGCTTGTTGGTCCCAATGCCGATGCCTATCAATCGCTGCTTGGAGACTATACCTATCACTCTATGGTTGCCTATTTTTGTGGGAAACCGGTTGCCTACGAGCAGCCACCCTTGTATACGCTATTTCGCGGACTACAAGATAGATTGCCGCACGAGATAACTTTGCAACATGAGCGAGGCTGCGTGTGGGACCCATCGTCAGAAGCAATCGTGAATCGCTTGGGCACCGACCCAACCTTGAAAACTATGGGCGCGAAAAATCCTTACGGGTTACCTGTCCCTGATGAAGCACGTGCCTTAAAAATTGTCGGAGAAAGTGATGTCGTTATTGCCGCCATGGGAGAAAATCTTTTTCTTACCGGAGAAGGACGTAATCGCGAAAGCATTCGATTGCCCCAAGAGCAAGAACTCTTTTTACATAAAATACTCCAAACCGGGAAACCTGTAATTTTAATTATCTTTGGAGGTCGCCCCTTGTATATTACCGAATTCGAGTCGAGATGTGCTGCTATTTTGCAAGCGTGGTACCCCGGAGAAGAAGGCGGACATGCCCTCGCCGACATCTTGCTTGGTAAAATAAATCCTTCGGGAAAACTCTGCATGACTTACCCGAAAACAGAAAGTCGAGAACCTCAATGCTATAACTACGGCTATCATACCGCGACACAAGCCCCGCTCTACCCCTTCGGGCATGGACTTTCTTATACTTCGTTTGATTACAAAAACCTCGAAGCCCAAAACGGGAAAACCGACCCAGACTCGTGGGTACCAGTACTTTTTACCGTAGCTAATAGCGGAAGCCGTGCCGGTGCAGAGGTCGTTCAATTGTATGTTGCCCCCAAAAATCCACGTGTAAAAAGCAAACCCATGCAATTGAAAGGCTTTGTTCGACTGCCCTTAGAGGCAGGAGAAAGCAAAAATGTCAAATTGTGGCTGTCGCCGCAACAATTGGCGTTTTACGAAAATGGACAATGGAAAATAGAACCGGGAGAATACGAGTTGTTACTCGCGTCCTCCTCTACCGACATCCGGCAAAAACAAACCATTACGCTCGCCGGTTCCTCGATTACCTTAAAACATCGAAATATCTTTTTCGCGGAAGTAGAATAATTATGACCAAATACGACTTTGATACCGTGATAGATCGGAGAGGCACCGGGGCAGTGAAAACCGACCGGTTGTTGCCGCTTTATGGTCGTGATGATTTGTTACCACTATGGGTCGCGGACATGGATTTTCCCTGTGGTGATTTTATCGTGGAAGCCTTGCAAAAAAGAATCAATCATGGCATTTTCGGGTATACGTTAGCACAACCATCTTATTACCAATCTATCATATCGTGGGTAAATCGTTTGCACGGGTGGGAGATTCAAAAAGAGTGGCTTAGTTATATACCGGGAATAGTGAAAGGAATTGGATTAACTTTGATGTGTTTTACATGCCCGGGCGACAAAGTCATTATTCAGTCCCCCGTGTATCATCCTTTCCGTATTATTCCAGAATTGCAATGTAGAACAGTGATTGACAATCCTCTCATCGAAAATCAGGGTACCTATCGTATGGATTTGGACGGGTTAAAAAAAATCATGAAAGCCCATGACTGTAAAATATTGATATTATCAAGTCCTCATAACCCCGCGGGAGTGGTGTGGGATAAAGAAACTTTGCAAAAATTAGCCCTTCTTTGTCAAGAACATGGGGTAATGGTCATCTCTGACGAGATTCATGGAGAAATGACTTTATTTGGGCGCAAGCATATTCCTTTTGCCACGGTGTCGCCGGCTGCCCGTGACCATAGCATTACTTTCATGGCTCCAAGCAAAACTTTCAACATCGCAGGCATCGTAACCTCCTATGCTATTGTTCCTAATGATACTATTAGAGAACACTTTTTTCATTTTCTACATTCCGCGGAATTAGACCAAGGAACCATCTTTGCCTATACTGCCACAGAAGCCGCCTACAAAAACGGGGAAAATTGGAGACAACAAATGCTACGCTATGTGGAAGAGAATATTCTCTTTGTAGATAATTTTCTTAAAACACATATCCCCAATATAAAAGTATTTATGCCGCAGGCTTCGTTTTTGCTTTGGTTAGATTGTAGAGATTTACATCTAAATCAGGAAAAGCTGAAAGCCCTTTTTGTAGAAAAAGCAGGGTTAGCCCTTAACGAAGGAAGTAGCTTTGGTATAGAAGGCACCGGTTTTATGCGTATGAACGTGGGGTGTTCGAGAATTGTGCTAAACAAGGCATTGGAAAACCTGAAAGCAGCAATGGTATCGGGCTATTGTTAATCGTTATCGCGTTTGTCGAGCATTTCCATTACTTCGTCTTCGGTTAGATTGACGATTTTGGCTATCTGACCAATGGATAGACCATTTTGTTTGCAGTTCATGATGATTTCTGTCGTTTTTTTCTGCT
>JAISUP010000011.1 GCA_031272025.1 Bacteroidales bacterium | reverse complement strand
CTATAAAACAGATAGCCTTCGCGGGGACAGATCTTGAAAACGCCTCGATGCTGACCATACGCGAAAAGATCCTGCTTACAGCGGTACATATTCGCCGGATGAAAACAAAAATCAAAATCGAACTGCCTGCCAAACATCCTAATAAAGAGGCTTTTGCAATGGCGCTACAGTATTTTGAAGATCTACGAAGGAAGGCTGTATAAAACTGATAATTACTTCTAAATCAATCTTATAAGGAATATTTTTTAATATCCCGCGAAAATCCGTGACCGTAGCCCTTAAAAATGTGAATATGAGGTATTTTTAACCTGCATTATTCATAACAAAAAAGAAAGAGGGCACATTCACCCCCCTTCTTTTATTTAATCTTTACCTCTCGCGTTTCGCGCGATCGGTAGCAAGGAGAAGAACTCGATTAGTTCAAAATCACGATTTTGCGTGTTTCTATGCCCTGTTCTTTTTTCATTTTCAGAATATAGATTCCTGTTTTTAAATTAGTTACATCTATTTCTGTGGTATGGTTCCCGCTACAGAATTTTTCCCATACTTTTTTGCCGGTCATATCGTGAAGAGAGGCTTCGAAAGGCATTGCGTCTTCGGGGACAAGGGTACATTTGGTACCCGCGGGCACGGGATTAGGAAATACTTGGGTAGTGTGGGCGGTATTTTTGAGACTTGCTATCGACAAAGGTTCTCCCGAGATAGTAATATCATCAACATAGAGTACCGAACGATAATGCGCGCTGTCGCCCCCGCATACGATAATCATTTGTATGCTATCGGGGGCAACCGGAGTTTCGTCTATATAAGTAACCTCGAAGGCTATTCTTGTCCATTCTGTAATAGCCTCTGTGTTTACCCAAGAGCCCTGACAAACGGTATTCCCGTTTTTGGTACCGGAGAGCAAAATAATGGCACTACAATCCTCATCGGGGCTAAATTTCACGTAAGCCTCTACCGATGCAGGTTGCATGGTACTTTTGATACCGGGGGAATACAAGTTCGACAGCGCGGGTAAGAGTTCCATCAACCCGGTTAAATCAGACATGTCAGGGGTACCTTCTCCCATCAATTGCGTCACATCTGACAACCCTAACGTTACGGGTTGATTCTTGCCTAATTGAGCAATACCGGGCATGGTCATGGCAGGGATGTCAATCCCGCCTGTGAAACTTTGCCCTACAGTAGTTTGAGGGGTAAGTTTTAAGGCAAAACTGCCATCGTGTGCCTCACTGCTCTTGTCCCCGAAATTCAACTTCACGATATCAAGGGTCATGATACCGGCATCCACTTTAATGTTCATTGTTGTAGTCCAATCTTTTGGGGTGTGGTCATCCTCCCATGTTTCAAAATCAAACTTTTGAACCGAACTGCCCGTTTGGGCTTGTAGCGGGCAAAAACATAGAAGCCATGCCCCTACGAGACTTAACAAAAATACTTTTTTCATCATACTTTAATATTTTATAAATTTGCGACGGCAAATATACGCAATTCTTTGTAAAAAAATGTACCTTTGCAAAAATTTTCTCAAATGAAGCAAAGGGAACGAAAAAAGACAAATGGGTAGAGTTAAATATTTACAAAAGAGATGGTTAATTTTTGCCAAGCGAATTAAAAAGCGTTTGGGTATCCCGGGGACGGTTTTGTGGTTAAGTTTGTTTACCGGTATTTTTGGCGGTACGATAGCCATTATTCTCAAAAATTTGTTACATTTTACCACGAGCATGTTAGGGCATGCTTTTCCTTACGCGCAAGTTAACTATCTCTATCTCGCGTTCCCGCTCGCGGGCATCGTGCTCACCTCGCTCTATGTTTCGCGTGTGGTAAATGACAACTTAAGCCATGGGGTAAGCATTGCCTTAAAGTCGATGTGCGTGAAAGGGGGGCGTCTCAAAAGGCACAACATGTACTCGTCCATGATTGCCAGTTCTATCACGGTGGGTTTTGGGGGTTCGGTAGGGTTGGAGGCTCCTATCGTGCTTACCGGTTCGGCAGTAGGCTCTAATCTCGCCCGTTTTTTCGACCTTACCCCAAAGTACACGAGGTTACTCCTTGCTTGTGGGGCTACCGCGGCATTGGCTGCCATTTTTAAGGCTCCCGTGGCGGGCATGGTCTTTGCCGTGGAAGTGCTTATGCTCGACCTTACGGCAACAGCAGTTTTGCCCTTGTTAGTATCTGCCGCCACCGGAACGGTACTTTCTCTATTGTTCCTCGGCGAAGATGTTATGTTTCGCGTAACTACTACCGCCTCTTTCGAATTGACCAATATCCCGTTTTATGTCATTGCCGGGGCACTCGCGGGATTGCTTTCCGTGTATTTTTTGCGGGTATCGCGATGGGTAGAAAATTTGTGCAGACGAGTAAACCGCTTATGGGTGAAATCTTTAACCGGCGGCGTGCTATTAGGAGGTCTTATCTTAATTTTTCCGGTCTTTTATGGAGAAGGGTACGAAAGCATTAAGTCATTGATAGAAAATAATCCCGTGTCCTTGTTTTCTCAATCCCCGCTTTTCGGGTTGTTAGAGGCACACCGGTGGTTGCTACCTATTCTGCTCGCGGCAGTGATTTTGCTCAAAGTCATTGCTGCCACACTAACGACCGGCAGTGGTGGCGTGGGCGGTTTGTTTGCCCCCTCGCTATTCGTGGGGGCATTCTTTGGTTTCACGATTGCTTACCTTGTCAACACCTACGGGGGGGGGCATTTACCGGTAGCCAATTTTACCCTCGCGGGCATGGCTGGCGTGATGACCGGCGTGATGCACGCCCCGCTTACCGGTATTTTTCTTATTGCAGAACTCTCGTCAGGCTACACTTTACTTATCCCGCTCATGATTACTGCTTCGCTCTCGTATCTCACGGTTCGCCGTTTCGAAGCATACTCGGTGTATACCAAACCCCTCGCCGACAAAGGAATGTTGCTCACGCACAACAAAGATAAATTCGCCCTGCAACGAATCAATTGGAAATCAATGATAGACAAAGATATATCAACTATTTCCATCACCGCTACACTAAGAGAATACACGAAGATTATCGCGGTATCCAAACGCAATCTCTTCGTGGTGTTGGATAAAGAAAATCTCTTCGCGGGACTATTAGTCATGGACGAGCACCGCGAAATTCTTTTCCGCCCCGAATTGTATGACCTCGTGCGGGTAAAGGATTTGATGATTGAACCCTCGGTATTTGTCTATAATACCGACAGCGGCGAGGATATTATTCGCAAATTTCGTGAAACCAACAACTTCAACATGCCCGTCATTACCCACGCCCGCCGCTATATTGGCTTTATTTCCAAAGCCAAAATGCTCTCCGCTTACAAAGATTTTATCGCCTCCGAATCGGAAGACTAATACCAAAGTGAAATCAATTAAGCCCAAAACCTGTTACGAGGCTGTCTCAAAAGCCCGTCATAGCGTCCCGTGCTGCGACACAGGAGCTCTCCGCCATCTCCCGAAGACCGTCAAATGCTAAATAATTGTATATTAATATTTAACGATTAGAAGGGGATTCCGGCTTTCGCCGGAATGACGCAGCTTTTCTACTTTTGAGACAGACTCATCCTTTATTTTGCATTATTTTGGGCTATATCTGCATAAAAATTGGTACTTATAGCCCGAAATCGCATATTTTAGTTAAACAAATCGTCTAAAATTACTTCCGACTGCACTTCGCCCCAATATTCATTGTGTTTTATGCCAAAAGTTGTAATCAGCGTTTGGTGCAGGGCTTTGCGCGTTTTGCTTTCGCGGTGGAAAAGTTCTTTTTTACCGCGAAGTTCGGCGTTATATTTTTTATCAATCACAAACTCGGCTTTCGAGTATTTAATTTCACAAAGATTTATCACATTGTCGTTTCTCTCTATCAGCAGGTCGATTTGCGCACCGCCTTCTTCGGTTTTACACCGCCACGACGAGGTCTTTGTATGCACGCCCAAGATTCCCAACTTCCTTTTAATCTGTGTGATATGCGACAGACAAACCTGTTCAAAAGCGTAACCGCTCCAAGCGCGGTGTGTGGGGTTTTCAAGCAGATTTGTCCAAAAATGCTCGTCCCCACTGCGATTTTCCGCCATAAAATTGTAATAAAACAGCGTAAAATTATCTATAAGTTGATAAATTGCCTCCTTTTGTTTTTTCTCAAAGGCATTATATTTGCGGATAAAACCGCAGAGTTCCAATTCCTGCAAGGTTTTTGTAAAATTTCCGCCGTTGGGCAGTTTTGTTAAATCTACAATCTCTGAGCGCATTAAACCTTTTGTTTTTGTACTTAATGCCTTGACGATGGCAATATGATTTTCGTAATTGTTAAACAACGAGGCATACAGTTCTTCAAACTCATCGCGCAATTTTCCGTTTTGATTAAAACAAAGATTATCAACATTTTGCGACAGCCCGTATTTCTTTTGAAACAACGATAAATAATATGGCACTCCGCCGAAAATCATATAGGATTCCGCCATTTGATAACGACTTAATGCAATGCCTTTTGCCATAAAATATTCTTCGGTTTCTTTTAGTGTAAACGGCTGCAAAACAATTTGTTGTGTTACCCTGTTGTGCAATCCGCCGCGATTTTTCAACAGTTTTTTTACTATCCACGACGATGCCGAGCCGCACACAATCAGCACAATATTTTTTTCGGCGGAGGCATAAGCGTTCCAAAAAAAATCCAAACCGGTCAAAAAATCGGATTTTTGCGTGTCCATCCACGGCATTTCGTCGATAAACACAATTTTTTTGCCCTCTGTTTCGGTATTTTCCAGCAATTCGCGCAGTTGAACAAACGAATCAAACTAGTTTTTTGCTTTTTTATACGACTTTTTTCCATATCTGTTCAGCGAGAAATTGAACACTGCAAGTTGGGCTTTTTTATTGGAATTGAGCAAGCCCGTATGATAAAAAGCAAAGGAATTTTTAAAAAACTCCCTGATTAAAAATGTTTTACCAACTCGCCGTCTGCCGAAAACCACTACAAATTCCGATTGCTCCGACTCGCACATTTGCCTTAATTCTTCCTGCTGTTCTTTTCTTCCTATGAACATAATGATTGATTATTTTGGGCTGCAAATGTACAAAAAAATCCACATATAGCCAAGAATCGCATTTATTTTGCATTATTTTGGGCTATATCTGTATAAAGGTACAAAAAAATATAGTTACCGCCAAAAATTCTTAATTTATTTTTGATAGAACCATTTGGTATAAATCAATATATTGTTGAGCCACAATGTTTTCTGCGTAATTTTCCAACACTTTTTCCCTTGCATTTTTCGATAATATTTCCTGATTTTCAATACAGTAAATTATTCCTTTTACAAAATCCTCTGCATTTTTATATTCGGCTACATAACCGTTTTCTTTGTGGTCAATCATTTCAGGGATGCCACCGACATCAAAACCCACACAAGGCGTTCCGCAAGACATTGCTTCCATAATCGTGTT
>JAISUP010000005.1 GCA_031272025.1 Bacteroidales bacterium | reverse complement strand
CAGGATGGCGACACGATGTACTACAAAGGCGGCGTTACCGACCCTGACTATTGTGTGCTGAAATTCACCGCCACCAAAGGTCGTTTCTATTGCAACTTCAAGCATATTGATTTTGAGGTTGGTTTAGCACACAGATGACGCAGATTTTTAAGATTTACGCAGATAAATAAATCTGCGCAAATCCGCAGAATCTGCGTCATCTGCGTACTAAAGAGAAGATAGTTGTTTTTTCTTCCATAAATAATTCTTTTTCAGGGAGCAAAGGTAGTGATAATTTTGACAGGATTACAGGATTTACAGGTTTTTAGATGAAATATTTTCTGCGCCGTGCTGCATATATATCGAAAAAATCATTACTTTGTAAGGGGCACAAAATTTAGAAATTATGAATAGCAAATATCCTGTCCTCAAAGCAATCCTAATTGGGCTTATCCCCGTAGTCTGTGCTTCTGTCGCAGTCGCCGCCTCACAAATCGTCGGTCTGAATGAACAGCAGACCATGGCTTTGCAAACCGTTCTCTTTGGAATCGCAATTCTGATCGGTATCCCGTTAGTGCGCCAATTGAAAGTCTCAATGCGTGAATTCGGTTTTCGCACTGCGGAAAGCGGTTCATGGAAAAATGTGCTTTATCTGCTTCCGGTAATCGTTGCAGAAGTTCTCACCTTTCTTGCCGATGTAAGTTTGAACCTAAACTTTACATATCTTCTTTTAATTCTGATCTTTACCACACTGGTTGGTATTTGTGAAGAGCTCTACTATCGCGGCATCTTATTAAAAGTGCTTGCGAAACTTGGGTCGCATAAAGCCGTGCTGACTTCCGCAATCATCTTCGGCATCCTGCATCTGCCCAATGCCCTCAGCGGCAACGCCCCTACCTATGTTGCCTTACAAATCATATTTGCTTTCGTCTTTGGATTTGCGGCAGCAGGTATCGTGCTCCATACCAAGAGTCTGTATCCGGTTATCCTCTGGCACTTTGCCCATGACTTTCTCTCCATCGCTTTAGGCGATGGATTTTTTGAAAACTCATAAAATACCGATTGCTGTAACGACCTTCATAAATTTTCTCAGCGTTTTTGCCGAGAATACAGCAAAAAAAAAACAAAACTGTGTACTTCGAGTACGGTAGGCGGCTGTACCGCAGATTTGTTTTTTATTTACACGCTTGAAATCCCGAAAATTTTATGTAACTTTGCAGCCGCTTTTCAGGCAATAAAATATAATGTTATAACATAATTAAGTTATTTAAAATGAGTAAAGTAAAGTATGTTTATACCTTTGGGGGGAAGACTGCCGAGGGTAAAGCCGACATGAAAAATTTGTTAGGTGGCAAAGGGGCTAACCTTGCCGAGATGTGCCATTTGGGGTTACCTGTACCCGCGGGATTAACTATCACGACAGAATGCTGCACGGCATATTATGATAATCACGCGCAATTACCTACAGGGTTGATGGATGAAGTATGGGCAAGTATGAAATCGGTAGAAGAGGTCATGGGCATGAAATATGGTGATGCCGAAAATCCATTGCTAATATCTTGTCGTTCGGGGGCACGCAGTTCCATGCCCGGTATGATGGATACCGTGCTCAATATTGGACTTACCTCTCAAACGATTCCCGGGTTGATTAAGAAAACCAATAACCCGCGTTTCGTATACGACTCTTACCGTCGTCTTATCATGATGTATGCTGATGTGGTTATGGAGAAAGCCGAGGGTTTAAAACCCGCCGAAGGTAAAGGTATCCGTAAAATTTTGGACGACATGCTCGATGAATACAAGCATAACAAAGGGTATAAATCAGATACGGAAATCACGGCAGAGGAGTTGCTCGAACTCGCGAACGCGTTTAAGGTAAAAGTAGAAAAAACATTGGGTACCGCTTTTCCCGATGATGCGAAAGCCCAATTAGAAGGAGGTATTAAAGCCGTTTTCAAAAGTTGGAACGGGCAAAAAGCCATTTCTTACCGCCGTATTGAAGGCATTCCCGATGATTGGGGCACCGCCGTTAACGTGCAAGCAATGGTCTTTGGTAATATGGGAGACAACTCGGCTACCGGCGTGGCATTTACCCGTAACCCCGCTACAGGAGAAAACCAATTTTATGGAGAATGGCTCATCAACGCGCAAGGCGAAGATGTCGTTGCCGGAATTCGTACCCCCAACCCGCTTAATGATGCGACCAAAAACGAGCAAAACAAACATCTCCATTCCATGCAAGAACTGATGCCGGAAATTTATAAAGAATTAGATGGCTACCGCTTGTCTTTGGAAGAGAATTATAAAGACATGCTCGACATAGAGTTTACCATTCAAGAAGGTAAATTGTACATGCTACAATGTCGCGTGGGCAAACGCACGGGCGTAGCTGCACTGACCATGGCATTAGATATGAAACACGAAGGCTTAATTAACGACAAAGAAGTTGTTATGCGACTTACTCCCGCCCAATTAGACGAGTTGTTGCATCCCGTGCTTGATGCTTCGGACGAGAAAAAACACGAAGTCATCGCCAAGGGGTTGCCGGCAGGTCCCGGAGGTGCGGTAGGCGTTATCGCGCTCACCAGCGAAAAAGCCATGGAATACAATGCCAAACACGTGAAAAATATTCTCGTACGCGAAGAAACTAATCCCGAAGATGTAGAAGGTATGCGTGCCGCGGATGGTATACTGACCGCACGCGGTGGAATGACTTCTCATGCCGCACTCGTGGCGCGCGGTTGGGGAAAATGCTGCATCGTGGGCTGCGATGCCGTACATATTAACCTCGAAAGTGGCGAGATTTCTATCAATGGTAAGAAATATAAAGAAGGCGACACCCTAAGCCTCAATGGAAGCAAAGGTTGGGTTTATGGTGAAGCCGTCAAAATGATTGATGCTACTGAAAATCCAAGATTTCAAGAGTTTATGCGTATAGTAGATGCCCACCGCACGATGGGCGTGCGCACTAACGCGGATACCCCGGAAGATGCCCAAAACGCGATTAACTTCGGGGCAGAAGGTATTGGTCTTTTCCGTATCGAACACATGTTCTATGGCAAAAACAGTGAATTGCCTTTAGCAAAATTGCGTAACATGATTCTTGCCAATAACACGTCAGAGCGGATTGCCGCCCTGAACGAATTGGAACCTCATATCAAAGAGGCAGCCAAGGGAACATTGCAAGTCATGGACGGCAAACCGCTAACATTCAGATTAATGGATCCGCCGTTGCACGAATTTGTACCTCAAACCGAAGAAAAACAACGCGAACTTGCCAAAGAAAGAGGCTTGGATTTGGAAGACCTGAAAAGACGCATAGAAGCATTACACGAAGTAAACCCAATGATGGGATTACGCGGTGTCCGTTTGGGTATTGTCTATCCCGAAATTACGGAAACCCAATTCCGCGCACTTTTTGAAGCCACCGCCGAATTGCTTAAAGAAGGCTTTGACCCGCATCTGGAAATCATGGTACCCTTAACCATCAACGTGAAAGAGTTGAAACACCAAAAAGCTATTTGCGACCGGGTACATGCAGAAGTGGAAGCCAAATTCGGGCTAAAAATAGACTTTCTCTACGGAACAATGATAGAGATACCAAGGGCTACCTTAGTTGCCGATGAAATCGCGTCCGTGGCTCAATTCTTCTCGTTTGGAACCAACGACCTCACACAAATGACCTTTGGTTTTTCGCGCGATGACGTGAATGCCATCGTTCATACTTACACGGAAGAGAAAATCATTCCTGCCGACCCGTTCAACACGTTAGACCAAGAAGGAGTAGGACAACTCGTGGCTCTTGGTGTTCGTCTGGGACGCTCCACTCGACCCAACCTGAAAGTAGGTGTATGTGGCGAACATGGTGGAGACCCCGCATCTGTGGAATTTTTCTATAAAACAGGCATGAACTATGTTTCTTGCTCTCCATTCCGTGTGCCGGTAGCACGACTCGCCGCCGCACAAGCCGCGATTAGAAACCCTAAAAACGACTGTGCCTGTGGTTGTAGTTGCTGCTAAACACTTTCAAAGAATGTTGTAATTGTAACTGTTATTCAGACAAAAGGAGAAACAGCAATGTTTCTCCTTTTGCGTATAACAAAAATATGCAATATGTCCCCATCTAATCTATAAAGTGATTGCAAATGAAAAATATATTAACATTCCAACAGATTAAAATCGCGGATTACGACTATCCCTTACCCGAAAAGAATATCGCGTACTACCCTTTACCCCAACGCGACCATTCTAAATTGTTAGTCTATAAAAACCAACAAATAACAGATAGTTCTTTTGAACAGGCAGTTGATTTTTTAGACAAAGACATGTTATTGGTTTTCAATGATTCTAAGGTTATTCATGCGCGAATACATGCTTGTACGGACACGGGGGCACGGGTAGAGATTTTTTGTTTGGAACCATTATCCCCTGAAACAGAATTAAGCAAGGCTTTCGCTTGTCGCGGGATTGTAACATGGAAATGTTTTGTGCGAAACGCGAAGCGTTGGAAGACCCCTTTGCGGTTGAAGGTTTCGTTAGAAACACACGACCTTGAGGTATGGGTAACACGGGGGGCAGAGCAGGACGGGGCTTTTCCTGTAACCTTCGCGTGGAACGATGAGCAGATTACCTTCTCTGACTGGTTAGAAACTCGCGGAAAAATGCCACTACCACCTTATATTAAACGGGAGACAGAGCCTACCGATGAACAACGATATCAAACAATTTACGCGCGACACGAAGGGTCGGTAGCGGCACCTACGGCAGGACTTCATTTTAGTTACCCCGTGCTACAGCAACTACAAGAACGTCAAATCCCGTGCGCTAACATTACCCTGCACGTAGGCGCGGGGACCTTCAAGCCGGTTACCACGGATAGCATGGGCAACCATTTCATGCATCGTGAACAAATAGAAGTATCTATCGAATTGATAGATACTTTACTCAATCATCGGTCACACAAGGCAATTGCCGTGGGAACGACCGTGGGAAGGGCTTTGGAATCGCTTTACTTGATGGGCGTGAAACTCCAACTCCACAAACCGAACCCTTTTCACGTGGAGCAATGGGAATATTACCAACACCCTGAATGGCAAAAAATTAGCATGATACAGTCGCTTACTGCTTTGCACAATTACATGCAAAACCAAAACATGAAACGGCTGTGGGGAAGCACGGAACTTCTCATCTTGCCGGGTTATCGTTTTTCGTTACTCAAAGGATTATTCACCAATTTTCATCAGCCAAAAAGTACTTTACTCTTAATGGTCGCGGCATTGCTTGGCAATTCGTGGAAAGACATTTACCGGCATGCCCTCACTCATAACTATCGTTTCCTGAGTTATGGAGACGCGAACCTCTATCTGTTATAGGCTAAATGTAATACTTCCCCGCGATATCCTTTCTCTGAACCATGAATTTATTCATATCAGCATATTACAGCCTCTAATGTCCGTTTGGTCAAGACGTCCCATGATCTCTATGGATCCATTCGCATGTCGTTTTCCCAAGTCATCAGTCGCGATAAAAGCACAAGAATACAAGTTGGCTAAATCAATGATATTGATTGCTCCTTGCATGAGCGAAGAAGGGTGCGCGAGCGGGTCTCGCTCGTCTCTAAGCAACAGTCGCATCCACGGGGGGGGGACAAAAGTATTGTTCCCCTGACTATAGGCTTGCGACAACAACTCGCACATCCCGTATTCAGAATGTACTTTTTTTATATTAAATGCTTTACAAAGTTCGTGATGCAATTCTTCTTTCACCATTTCTTGTCGCCGTCCTTTCATACCGCCGGTTTCAAACAAAATAAGTTCAGGAAAAGCGAGCGAATAAGAGGCTATAAAATCAAGCAAAGCAAAAGATACCCCAAAAAGAATGGTGCGCTGTTTTTGTTGCTTTAATTTGACTAAGGTGTGATAAAGAGTTTCATGTTCATGAAGATAAAAGCCACTGTCGGGGTGTCTTGTCATTGCTATCAAACGTTGCATCATATAGATAAGAGAAGAGCCTTCGCGTTCCAAGTACCCGGGCAACAAAGCCAATATGACATAATTCGAGGGATCACCATAAAAATAGCGAAAACCTTCCGTGAAACTTTTTTCATATATTTGTAGCGATTTAACATGATGCAACGCGGGATTCGCGGCAGTTGTCCCACTGCTACTGAAAATTTTTTCAGGAATAAAAACGGTTGTCGTTACCCTGTGTGTTTTAAAAAATGATACCGGTAAGAAAGGAATATCTTCAAGACATTTAATTTTATTTGGGTGTATTTTAAGTAATTGACAATATTTACGATAAATTTTATTTTGATGAAATTGGAAACGAAAAACAGATAACGCATTTTTCACGAAAGTGGTTTCTTCTGACAAAGGGTTGTGCCCTGAAAAAATATATTTTGAAGTTTTCATGGTGCAAAAGTAGCATAAAATTTTCAATTACACACAAACCATAAAAATGGTTTTTTTCGCGGGATAATATTTTTTTGTATTTTCGCGCAAAATTAGAGCATAGAAATATAGCCGTATGATTACATTTAAAAAGGGGGGGGTACATCCCGAAGAAAATAAGTTGGCAAGTTCTTTTGTATTAGAGAATTATCCTATTCCGAAACAATGTGTTGTATTTGTGGGACAACATTTGGGAATGCCCGCCGTTGCGCGAGTAGCCAAAGGCGATACCGTAAAAGTGGGACAATTGATCGCGCAAGGCGAAACCTTTATCTCCGCGAATGTCCATGCACCGGTATCGGGTACCGTTGCCAAAATTGAAGCCGTTGCTGACTTGTCGGGCTACAAAAAAGAAGCAATAGTTATTGATGTAGAAGACGATATATGGGATGAAACCATTGACACAACCCCCGACCTCAAACCGGAAATCGTGTTAGGAAGGGAAGAAATTATCGCCAAAATTAAAGACAAGGGAATTGTAGGGCTGGGAGGTGCTTGTTTTCCAACGCATGTTAAATACATGTTGCCGCCGGACAAAGTAGTAGAATATTTGATTATCAACGCAGCAGAATGCGAACCTTATATTAGTGTTGACCATAGAATCATGCTCGAAAAAGCCGAAGAGTGCATGATTGGAATAGAAATTCTACGAAAGGCATCGGGGGCAAAAAACGTGTATATCGGAGTAGAAAATAACAAGCCGGATGCCATTGATCATCTCACGAAAGTATCGGCGAAATATCCGGGAATTAAAGTGATCCCTTTAAAAGTAAAATATCCACAAGGTGCCGAAAAACAACTGATTTACGCGCTAACGAATCGGAAAGTCCCCGATGGAAAATTGCCCATAGAAGTTGGGGTAATCGTGAACAACATCACGACCACGTTAGCCGTGTATGAAGCAGTACAAAAGAACAAGCCTTTGATAGAAACCTACACTACCGTATCGGGGAAATTTTTGACTATAGCACATAATTACAAGATACGTATAGGCACTTCGGTTGCCGATATTTTGCAAAGCACGGGCATTCCCGAAAACACGGGTAAAATTATTGCCGGAGGTCCCATGATGGGCAAAGCCATTGCCAACTTGCAAAGTTATACCGTTAAGGGGATGAATA
>JAISUP010000075.1 GCA_031272025.1 Bacteroidales bacterium | reverse complement strand
ACGGCTCGAAAAACTGCCCCAAAAGCGCATCTGTACGCAGATATTCGGCTAACATCCGTCTCTCTTCTGCAAACTCGCTCTGCACACTGCTTATGAAAATTTTAGTCCGTTCCATTTTTTAATCTTGTTTTAATTTTGAATGAGCAAGATTAGTTTAAGTTGTCGCCTCTGAGGGTACGGTATCGTTTGCGGGCGGCAATCACGTGCAAACTGCCGGGATAGTCTTTCATCAATTTTTGGTAATATTCCATGGCGCGAGGCAAATCTTTGAGATAATAGTCATATAACTCGGCGAGCAAAAAAGTGGCATCGTCTCCCAAAATGTCGCCCGCGTATCCTGACAACAATTTTAGTAGCCATTGTTCTGCCTCCATGTATTTTTGTTGGCGAATGGCAATTTGGGCTTTTTGATAATACACATCATCTGTAAGTTTCCCAAAAGGAGCAATTTGCAGCACCGTATCTAAAAGCAATAAAGCCGCCTCATCGCATTGCTGAAATCGTGCAAAATCGGCTTTGGCATAATAGCGCAACGGCTCGTTGAGATGTTTTTGTGAAAAAAGCAGGGTGTCTCCATCGGTAGTGTCCTCCTCTTCATCGTCTTCTTCATCGTTATCATCTTCATTATCAGAAATGAGTAACGAAAAATACATGGCATCGTTGGCTATCAATTTTGTAGTAGCCGATTTTAGCACATCTAATTGGCTTTTTGCCCATGCAAATTCCCCGATATAAAAAGAGAGTTTGGCATTTCGGTATTTTGCTAATTGCCCAATCGTGTCGTTAGGAAAATCTTTCTCTACTTGTGAATATAGCAAAGTGGCATC
Source organism: Bacteroidales bacterium (assembly GCA_031272025.1). GTDB lineage: Bacteria > Bacteroidota > Bacteroidia > Bacteroidales > WCHB1-69 > JAGVVH01. Next base: position 14,578 of record JAISUP010000075.1, on the reverse strand, counting down.
CCACACGTTGCCCGCGTAGAGTAACAAGTCGGCTAAATCCACTTTATATATTGCCTTAATTTTGGGTTGGGCACTACTCAGGTCTATGGCTTTGTTTAGCAGTGCGATAGCGTCTGTGGTTTTATCGGCATAAAATGCCATGAGGTGGGCATATTTTTGTAGCCATTCGGTTTGGTCGGGCTGGATACCGGTCTCGTCAAACATGACTTTAAACTCTTGTTCCAAGGCAAGGGCATCCTCTTTTTTGACGGGCGTTTTTTCTGTCAGTTGCCGGTATTTCACGTCAAGCAGTGTCTGTCGGGCGGCAATATAGTAGTCGGCATGTACCCCTTTCGACATCACGTAATTTAAGGCTTCTATGGCTGTAACATATTCCCTGTCGCGAATCATATCCCGCGCGAGGTCATACACCAACTCCCCGTTCCCTTTTTCTCTGCGGTCCATGCTTTTTGCCAACAGCAACGCGGCGGCATAATCCTTGTGTAGTTTGTAAACCCAAAGCAACAACGCGGGATAAGAATGGTTGTCGGGAGACTTTTGACTGTGTTTTAATAGTATACTTTTAATAGCCAAATAATTAGTATTATCATCGTCTTCTAATAGCAGATTTTGCAGTATGGTTTCCGCGTTCGCGATGTCCACGATAGATTCATCATTAGATACCAGCGATATCGCCTCTTCTATTACTTTTTCGGGCTGATTGAGCGCGAGGTAGATAGTAGTGAGTTCGGTAGAAAAAAGTTTTTGATTTTTAAGTAGTTGTCGACCTCTTAACAGCGTTTGGACGGCATAATCTTTGCGTGCCCTTGACAAGAATGCCTCGTACAATTCGCGGGTTGCAGGCTCGGTAGCCGGCAACTCTTTAATGGCGTTCTCGTATTCTTTCTCGGCTTTTATATGGTCCCCCCCACGCTCGTACACGTACCCTAAATCTACTTTAAACCGCTGTGCATCCGGCAGACTTTTCATCTGCTTCTTGACCAACTTCTCCAATTCTTTATAATCGCTCAACGCCAGCAAAGTGGGATAGTAATAATAATATATATAAGAATTGGATTTCTTATTATATATTTTAGCAAATACTTCCGATGCTTTCTCGTATTCCCCATCCAAGTAATATTGTATGCCTATTTGTTCTTCGCTCGCGGGCTGTGCTACCGCTGCAAAGTATAAAAGAAACAAGAAAAATATACCTCCTATTTTTTTCATGATATTTATTGTATCACGATTTTTCTCGTGATATTTTCTATTTTAACAAGATACAATCCTTTGGGCAGGAAAGATACGTTGATACTGTTTTCTGTTTGTTCCAATTTTGTTTCTAAGACTTTGCTACCCAATATATTATATATTTGCAAAAGCATCCCGGGGGTTGTTCCTTTCACGTGTAAGGTGTTTGACACGGGATTGGGATAAATGGTACAAGTATTTGAATTTGCAAGTTGCCTCACGGGAACCCCGGAGCCAAAAACCCCACCGAAAAATTTAACCACTTCTTTAAAATAGTCAATATCATGGGCAGGCTGTTTGTACCACTCGTGTGCACCATTTTCTACTTTAATGAAAGATACACGGGTTTGATTATCCGGGTTCGTGTAATTGTATCTTTCAAAAGTTAAGTCATCGTCCGCGGTATTAGGATAAGCATATAGCGAAGGCACGGTGTCGCAGGCATTGTGGTTTATCCAAAAATCCACGCAGGCTTCGGCTCCCAACCCTATATTTACTTGCACGAGCATGTTCAAACTGCCATCGGCATAGGAGATGATGTCATCCGCGGTGCCATGAATATGCAAAACATGGACTGGGGCGGTGGGGATGCTATCGTAGAGATTGTTGCCAATAGTTCCGCTCACCGATGCAATCGCGTTGATGCGCGAACTATGCTCTATGCCCATGCGGTTTGACATGAACCCACCGAGCGAAAATCCTGAAAAGAACACGCTGTCTTTGTCCGCGTTCAACGAATCGAGAATCGCGAGCAGGAAGCCGGGGTCATCAATCTCGGCATTGATAGGCATAACCAACGGCTCGGTACCCAAAGGGACATCAATCGTCGCGCCCACGTTCCACGCGGGTCCCATGTCTTGACTAAACACGCCGGGGATATCTACATTAAAATGTAAGGCTTGCGGGATAATGTAATACCAATCGGGCTTGTTAGCGTAGGTTTGCACCATCTCGGCATAGTCGCTAATGGTGTCGCCCAAGCCATGTAAAAGAAACATCACCGGCTTGGCAACCCCCGTGTTCGCGGGCGCGATTTCTATCCATGCGCGCTCTTGTCCAGCAAAGGTCATAGTTTTAAGCGTTTGCGCGAAACCGGTTGCTACAAATGCCACCGCGAATACAAATAAAAAGAACTTTTTCATTTCTCTAATTTTTTAATTTGCAAATATATAAAATGTTTTTTATCCTATTCTTAACTAAATTGCCATCCAACTGCCCCATTTCACATCGGCTAACCCGTTGGCAAACTTAACATTAAACTTAATATACATCTTGTCTTTTTGGTCGTGTTTTAATACTACGTTAAAATTTCCCGAGCGCGTAAAGGGCAACGTGTCGGAAATATTAAGGAGTTGAATATACACGGTGTCGTTGGATTGTCGAATGTCGTCGCGGTTGTCTTTGGCATCGGCAATCTTACCGTCTTCGGTTATACCGTCTTGAATAGATACCCACTCTACATTCCCGCCGGAGTAGTTGTAAATAATCAATTCCGGGATATCTTGCACTACTGCCGTGCTGTCGCCCGTGTTACTGTTCCCGCGCGAGATGAGTTCATCGGGTTCGCAAGACACCATCATAAGAAAACTTATGATTAAACAAACAATGGATAAAAGAATATCTTTAAATTTCATGTTTTTCAATTTTTAATGAATTTGGTTATTTTTTAACGCGCAAATATACATGAAATTTTTGAATCCTATACCATCGAATGATTTTTTTTATTTGTGTCTATATCTATGCCAAAACACACCTGCTAAGAAAAACAGGAGAAAAATCGCGATACTGATTAACAATATTTTGATATTGACAGGTGTATGAACGTAGCGGTAACTCACGGTACCATTTGTTGTAGCAAGGAGTCCAATGATGATCGCGAAGATAAGGCTCATGAAATAGAGTTCCTCGCGGGTTTGTGGGGCGGGACAAAGTCGCTGTAGTCCCATGCTCAACAAGGGGAATGCCGCGAGCACGACCGCCGCTACCCCGTAAGATAGCAAATTAAAATTGCTACCCGACAAGGTAAAGATGGTTTGCGTTTGTAAGTAAAACAACACGGGAAATATCCATAACCCGGGGTACCATTGTAGACATTTGCTCACCCACTTATAGGGACGCGATGGACGGATAAAACAAAAGGCAAAGCCTGCTATAGATTCTAAGGTAAGCCAAACAACAGCATTTTGTATCACGGTGTGCTGCCGGAACAAGGCTACCCATTGTGTTTTTGATTGTAAAATAGACCATCGACAACTAACTACCACGAAACCGGCACACAAAAACCCGAAAAGCAGCACCTGCCACCACTTCCAAAAACTAAGTTTGAACAAAGTGGCAAAAATAATAAAGATAACCAATATAGTAACAAAATAAGACATGCTTTATTGACCTTAATTTTCACGAAAAAAATATTACAAAGATACACGATAGCGCGCTACAACCCTATCCCTACAAATAAGTAATTTAGACAAAAAAAATAGCCGAACAAGGCATCGGGCATTTTTTAATCATAAAAAAACTGAATTTTTAATTTTTTTTTTATACTTTTGCACGATTATTTATATCGTCATGGAGACAGAGCAAATGAAAAATAATATTTCAGGGAAAGAGCATAAATGGCTTTACTTCGCGGGGGGAGTTCTCGCGGGGTTCGTGTTAAGCCTTACTATTTTTTTTATCGACAGGGTTTATTTTAACAACAAGTTACGTTGGGCTAAGATTATAGAGGAGACCGTGCAAAAGATGGAGCCTCGCGCCCAGCCGGTCGCGCTAACATTGCCCGCCCCTTTGCCGCAACGAATAGATACTATCTATATTCCCGTGCACGGTTGGATAAAAGAAACTCCCCGTAAAGATACGGTTTTTATTATTTCCGAACAAGAAGACGACAATGCCGTATCCTTCGCCATGGACAAGTCATCAACAGAACCTGAAACAGACGTGATACCGCAAGACATGATCATCGAGAGTCGTACGGTTAAAGTAACAAACAAAACAAATAACAGCACGCCTCCCCCTATCCCGAAAATGATCGTGCAACAATGGAGTTCGCCCATAAAAAATAATATCGTATACCAAAGAGACAGCAATATACTTAAAATAAAGGGAATAGATATTTCGGTTATTGAAATTCTCTTTTTCAATAACGAGTATCATCTCGTGAAAGGAGATTACATGTACTCGATTCCCAAAAACAGTCGTTTTGAAAAACTACAATAGAGCCATGCAATCATTTCTTATTTTTGAAAAATTTCAAGGTACGGGTAACGATTTTATCATGATAGATAATCGGGCAGGACATTTTTTTAGTGAGGCACGAGTCTCCGCATGGTGCGACAGGCACACGGGCGTTGGTGCCGATGGCTTAATACTGATAGAGCATGATATTTCAGGGGAAAGTGATTTTTTCATGCGCTATTTTAATGCCGATGGTGCCGAAGCCTCTTTGTGTGGCAACGGTTCGCGCTGCGCCGCGGCTTTCGCCAATTTTTTACATATTATTGAGAATCAATGTCGTTTTAGGGCATTTGATGGAATACATGAAGCCGAGATAGCGGAGCATGGCAACGCGGGATGGACCGTTTCTTTGCAAATGCACGATGTAGCCATAAACGACATAACCGTGTATCCCGATGGCTATTATTTAAATACTGGGTCTCCTCATTTCGTGATTTTTAAAGAAGATATAGAGGCAATAGATGTGGAAAAAGAAGGCAAACAATGGCGTTATGATAGACGATTCGCGGGAGGGGCTAACGTGAATTTTGTTACCCCGCGTAACGATGTATTACATGTTCGTACTTACGAGCGGGGGGTAGAAGCCGAAACGCTCTCTTGCGGCACGGGCGTTACGGCGGTATCGTTGGCTTATGCCCTGCGCGAACATTACCCTAACCGCGCCCGCGAACAAAAAATCGTTACACGCGGAGGCACACTCTCTGTGAAATTTCACAAAAAAGAAAACAAGTTTCATCATATTTATCTTACCGGAAAAGTAAAACAAGTTTTCGAGGGCAAAATTATATGCTGATTTTCGCGTATCTTTGCCGCCGAATTTGAAATATACGATTTCATTGATTATGCAGCATATCCTTTTTAGTCCGGAAGCGTGGTTGGCGTGTCTCACGCTCATTTTTCTCGAAGTGGTTTTGGGCATCGACAATATCATTTTTTTGTCAATCATGTCCAACAAGGCTCCGGTGCCCAAACAGGCAAAAATTCGTCGTTGGGGGCTATTATTGGCAATGGTGGGCAGGATAGGACTTTTGTTTGGGGTGTCGCTGTTAATCAAACTCACGCGCCCCTTATTCACTTTCTCAACGTCATGGATGTCTTTGACCGTCAACGGGCAAAGTATCATCATTTTGCTGGGTGGCTTATTTTTATTGTATAAAAGCGTGAGCGAAATTCATCAAAAGTTAGAAGATAAAGCCCACGATGTTCCCGAAGTACGCGCGAGGTCGAGTAAAATTGCCGCGATTCTCGTGCAGATATTTCTTCTTGACCTTATTTTTTCTATCGACAGCGTGCTTACCGCCATCGGGATGGTGAGTTTTAACGAATTTGGCTACACGGGTGCCATGTCCATCATGATCGCGGCTATCGTAGTCGCCGTCGTAATCATGATGTTTTTCGCGACCCCGGTTAGTCATTTCGTGAACAATCACCCTACCGTACAAATGCTCGCCCTCTCGTTCCTTATCCTTATTGGTGTTACTTTATTGGTAGAAGCCGGTCATTTGTCGCACCTAACTATCATGGGCAATCCTATTAGCGAAATCCCCAAAGGATACATCTATTTTGCTATTCTCTTTTCTTTGGGCGTGGAAATGCTAAATTTAAAACTGTCGGCTAAAAATAAAAAATAAATGAAGATAATCGTGATTATGAATAGAATAAAAATTTATTTTACCTCTTTGTTTGTTTTGTTCGTGTTAGCATCTTTTCAAAACATAGAAGCAGAGACTGCCTCATCAACCATAGCGAGTGGAACGCGTCATTTTAAGGCTGTGATAAATACAGGCGTGCCGCCGCGTGCTCGCGGGCAAAAAGATGTTTTGCAATTGCGCTGTGCCCCGTTGCCCGTGGTACGGGTAGGTTTTATAGGGTTGGGAATGCGCGGACAAGGCGCGGTATACCGGTTTACACGAATAGACGGGGTGGAAATCAAAGCCTTGTGCGACTTAGAAGCCTATAATATCAAATCCGTACAATCTGAACTTGCCCAGCAGAACCGACCTTTGCCGGATGAGTATTTAGGGGAGGAGGCTTGGAAAAAAGTGTGCGAACGCGACGACATTGATTTGATATACATTTGTACCCATTGGGCGTTACATACCCCGATAGCGGTGTACGCCATGAAGCACGGCAAACACGTCGCCATAGAAGTGCCCGCCGCATGCACACTATCCGAATGCTGGCAATTGGTCAATACCGCCGAAAAAACACAAAGGCATTGTATGATGTTAGAAAATTGTTGCTACGACTTCTTTGAAATGGCAACCCTTAATATGGCACAACAAGGACTTTTTGGAGAGATTGTTCATGTAGAAGGGGCTTATATTCACGATTTAAGAGACCTCAACTTCAACGACCGGCTAAAAAAAGACAACGAAGGAAATACATTTATTGACCCGAATACTCATTTGCCTCAACTCACGGGCTATTGGAATCATTGGCGTTTGAAAGAAAATACCGAACACGATGGAAATCTTTACCCTACCCACGGGTTAGGTCCGGTGTGTCAGGCTCTGAATATTCATCGCGGCGACCGCATGGACTACCTTGTCTCCCTATCTTCTAATCAATTTAACATGACCGCTTACGCGAAAGAGCAATTCGGGGACACTTCTATTCAGGCTCAAACGGACTATAAAAAGGGAGACATGAATATTACTTTAATAAAAACGGTGAAAGGAAAATCTATCATGATACAGCATGATGTATCCAGTCCCCGTACTTACAGTCGTATTCATTTGATTTCAGGGACACGAGGATATGCCCAAAAATATCCCGAACAAGCCTTAGCATTTAGCCCGCGCACGCACTCCCCCATGCTTAAAGAGCAAATGGATAGCGTGCTCAAAGTGTACGAGCACCCGATAGCCATAGAAATAGGCGAGAAAGCAAAAGCCGTAGGCGGTCACGGGGGCATGGATTTTATCATGGATTACCGGCTCGTGTATTGCTTACAACACGGGCTTCCTCTTGACCAAGACGTGTACGATGCCGCCGAATGGTGCTCCATTATCGAACTGTCGCGCATGTCGGTAAATAATCATTCTACCCCGGTACAAGTGCCCGACTTTACCCGCGGCGCGTGGGATAAAATTAAAGGCTTAAATTGGGCAAAATAGTACAAACTTCTAAAAAATAATAAGATGAAAGAAAAAATACATACCTTTAAATATAAAGAATACGAGCGCGGAGAGTTGCCGGAAGATTTGCAAGCGTTAGTAAACACGGCAATTTCTTTTGCCCAACAAGCATACGCTCCCTATTCGTGTTTTCGTGTAGGAGCGGCTTTAGAATTGACAACCGGAGAAATAGTCCCCGGCGCGAATCAAGAGAATGCAGCCTACCCTTCGGGCTTGTGTGCCGAAAGGGTCGCCGCGTTCGGGGCGGCAATACAATTCCCCAATACCCCGTTTTCACGCATCGCCATCGTAGCCTTACCCCCGGATGCCCCTTCCAGTAAACCCATCTCCCCTTGCGGGGCTTGCCGACAAGTGCTCTTAGAATACGAGCAAAAATTTAACCACAACATAGAAGTTATCCTTGCCTCCCAAACCGGCAAAACATGTGTCTTCCCTAATATCAAAAGTCTATTGCCCTTTTCATTCGATGCCGCGGCACTAAGCATATAAAATTTAAATAAAATAAATAATATAAAACAGTTTTAAATGTCAAAAATAGCCCTACTTGTTATTTATAATCACCGTTACGACAAAAATATTCCAATCGTAGAAGAACTGTACGCGGGTAAATTTTCGCATATTTACCATGTCATCCCTTTCTATGATGGCGATAAAGAGAACGTGTTGCCGGTTTATGAATCCTCGTACCGTTTTCAATCATACATAGCGCAGGCATACCGGCAAATACTGCAAAGATGTCGTGATTACACTCATTATTTTGTGGTTGCTGACGACATGTTGTTAAATCCTTCCGTGAATGAGCATAATCTGTTTGATAAATTTAATATATCAGACAAACAGTGTTTTATAACAAGATATTTTCCAATTAAAACATCTGTTCACCCTGAGGTTTTCCCATTATTATACGTCCCGAAAATGCGCGGTTTGGAAACCGGGGATATGTTGCCCGATAAAACCACTGCCGAAAAAATATTCAATGATTACGGGATAGATACCGGCTCTTTGAACCCGGGTATAGTTTTTCGTTACGCGATAAGATGTCTGAAAAAGTTTGTTTGTCAACGCCATTTGCTGCATATACTGAAATTTTTAAAAGCATGCTATTTCTTGTTGGGCAACAGGAAACTTAAATATCCCATCGTGTGGGGATACAGCGACACCCTGATAGTAACAGCCGATGTGATGCCGAAATTCTGTAATTATTGCGGTATTTTTTCTGCTACAAATCTTTTCGTGGAATTTGCCATACCTACCGCTTTGCTGTTGAGTGGAGAGCCGAGGCGGAGCGAGGCGGAGCGAGGCGGAGCGAGTGGCTTAAACAAAGTAGTAACCGAAAAACAAACCGGCATAAAGTCTATTGTTAATATATCTACAGAAATTAGAAAAATAGAAGAAAAATATGAAACTAATCTCCAAAACATCCTCGCGCGTTACCCTGAGGATATTTTATTTATCCATCCAATTAAATTAAGTAAGTGGAAATAAGAAAAAGAGTTTATCATGACAATCAATAGAGAATACATATCGCGAAGAATGGCATGTATCATGAAAAAAATATTGTTATTGGGTTTAATTTCAATGGTAACAGCATGTACAAATTCAATGCAAAATATTGACCGTCAATCTGTTGTTGACAGACATAAAATTACTGTCACGGGAAACAACCCCAAAAGCCCGGCACAAGTCGGCAACGGCGAATTTGCTTTCGGCATGGACATTACCGGTTTGCAAACATTCACCGCGCATAACATCATGGCACATTGGGCTTGGCACAGTTTCCCGCTACCCGACAGTATAAAAATAGAAGATTTTAAAGGACAGACAAAAAACACCCATGGGCGGGACATCATGTACTGGATAGGGAATAACGAGCAACGCGAACTATCGGACTATCTCGCCGGGAATCCTCACGCTTTTAATCTCGGGCATGTCGGGTTTATCATCAAAAAACAGGATGGTAGCAGGGCACAACTCCCCGACCTGAAAAATACCGTTCAGGAAACAAATTTATGGACAGGCGAGGTCATCAGTTATTTCGAGATCGACCATGTGCCGGTGAAAGTCATCACTGTCTGTCATTCCAATAGAGATGCTATCGGGGTGAAAGTAGAGGCACCGCTCGCGGCAAAAGGACAGATAGCCGTGGAATTTGCCTTCCCCTACCCTACGCCCGATGGCAGTCAACAATTTTTAGGCACTTATGACAAACCAGAGGCACATACCTCCCAACTTTCATATTCTGCCGGCAAGAAAAATGCAAATATCCGGCGCGCGTTGGATGATGCGCGGTACACGGTTTCGATAAACTGGGAAAATAAGGCGACATTCGCGGAAACAGAACCACATCATTTTGTCTTACAACCCGATGAAAACGTGTTGGCTTTTACCTGTGAATTTTTAAAAGAAGATAATATTGCAAAAAAACAATCGTTTAAAGACTGTCAAAAATCATCTGTAAAAGGGTGGAAGGATTTTTGGCTTTCCGGGGCAGCCATCGACCTGTCGGGAAGCACCGACGCGCGTTGGAAAGAACTCGAACGCCGGATCGTGCTCTCGCAGTATTTGATGAAAATCAATGAGGCAGGTTCGTACCCGCCTCAGGAAGCAGGATTAGTGAACAATGGCTGGTACGGTCGTTTTCATTTTGAAATGATATGGTGGCATACCGTGCATTACGCGCTATGGAATCGTTGGGAACTGATGGACAGGTGCATGCACGTTTTTCCCGATTTTTTGCCTACTTCGGTAGAGCGTGCCCGACAACAAGGCTACGCCGGGGCACGGTGGGCTAAATGTACCGGGAACATAGACCGCGAATGGCCACACCCTATCGACGCGCTGCTTATATGGCAACAGCCTCACCCGATATATTACGCCGAACTTGATTATCGACTGCACCCCTCGCCCGCGACATTAGAAAAATGGAAAGACATCGTTTTTGCAAGTGCGGATTTTATGGCAGACTATGCTTTCTTCGATTCTGTAACCAATCGTTATATTCTTGGACCGCCCATGTATGTGGTCTCGGAAACTACACCACCGGACATCACGGTTAACCCGACTTTTGAACTGGCGTACTGGCGTTTCGGGCTTCGCGTTGCACAAACATGGCGCGAGCGATTGTCTTTGCCCCGCGACAGAAAATGGGACGCTGTACTTAGCCGCCTCGCCCCATTGCCTGTTGAAGACAGCGTGTATGTAACTTACGAAGGTATTCCTGACATGTGGAGCAAATGGGCTTACGAGCATCCCGCTTTAATTGGCGTTTTTGGCATGTTGCCCGGAGACGGGATAGACACGACGACATTTGTCCGTACCCTGAACCGCGTGTTTGAAAAATGGAATTTCAACTGGACATGGGGGTGGGATTTTCCCATGCTTGCCATGGCAGCAGCGCGAACCGGACAACCCGAAAAAGCCATAGACATGCTACTGTATCCTACCAAAGCCTTTGATTTTGACGAACACGGGCTCGCCTCCGGAGGTCCGTTTCCCTATTTCCCGTCAAACGGGGCGTTGCTTACTGCCGTAGCCATGATGACCGGCGGCTGGGACGGGGCACAAGACAGTGCCCCCGGTTTCCCTAAAAACGGGAAATGGAAAGTAAAACACGAAGGTTTTAACAAAATGCCTTAAAAACAAGTGTCAATTGAAAATTTTATGCTACCTTTGCAATGTTTTTTATAACCATAAAAATATAAGATGCAATTAAGAATGAAAAAGGGGTTATTATTCGTATGTATGTGTGTATTAGGGTTCACGTTGGCGGCACAGAAAAGCGTTGCCCTATCGTCACCGGAATTAGAATACCGGTCGGCAATGGAACTTTTTCATAAAGAAAAATATGGCTCGGCACGCGAACTTTTTAAACAAGTATATGATTATCCTACCCATAATTTTCCCGATTTAAAGGCAAATGCTTACTTTTACCTCGGGGTATGTGCCGCTAAATTGTATCACGAAGATGCCATTTTTTTGCTCAAAGATTTTATCAGGCATTATCCCGTCCACGCTTTCGTGCCCGAAGCGCGCTATTTCTTAGGGAAATTTTATTTTTATAAAAGACAATATAAGAAGTCGTTAGAACAATACGAAAGTATTGATGAGCGGCATATTGCCCCCAACGATTTAGCCGAGTATTATTTTAAGAAAGGCTATTGTTATTTTGAACTGAAAAAAGAAAAAGAGGCGAAAGCCTTTTTCGAGAAGGCATCACGTTCAAACGGGGACTACCGGTTACGAGCCCGCTACTATCTCGCGCATCTTGCCTATCAAGACGGACAATATCAAGCCGCCTTAGAAAGTTTTGAAGCCTTATCAAAAGAACCGGAATATGCCGATGCCGTCCCCGCTTACATCGCGCAAATCTATTTCCTGCAAAAAAGATACGAAGACCTGCTCGCTTATTTGCCCAATAAAATGGACAAAATTAGAGACAAAAATCAGGAAGATATAGAACGTATTTTGGCACTTTCGTATTATAATTTAGGGTTTTATGATAAATCGTTATTGCATTTTTCCAATTATATCCCGGTAAGCAAAAAGCCCGTGGCACGAGAAGATTATTTCGCGGCAGGATACGCCTGCTATCAAACCAACAACTACAAACAAGCAGTCGAGTATTTGTCAAAAACAACAAAAGAACAAGATGCGATGACGCAAAATAGTTTGTATCTCGTTGGAGATTGTTATATTCATCTTAGACAAATGAATTTGGCTTCTCAAAGTTTTTTAGAAGCCTCGAAGTTAGATTTTAAAAAAGATATTAAAGAAGATGCGTTGTATAACTACGCGAAATTGCAATACGCTATCGCGCGCACGCCATTTAACGCGGCAATTAAGGCATTAGAGAACTACATTGATACTTATCCCAATTCTACCCATCACGAAGAGGCTCAATCCCTCCTGTCGTCTATTTATCTTTCCACGAAAAACTACCCTGCCGCGATTAAGTCGTTAGAACAAATTAAAAGCAAAACCCCTAATCAATTGCGGGCTTACCAACGGTGTACCCATTTTAGAGCCTTGGAACTTATCAATAGCAATAAGTTTAATGAGGCAGTGGCTTTACTCGACAAGTCGCTCACTTACCCCTTAGACAAGTCGTTGCGTGTAGCCTCGCTCTATTGGAAGGCAGAAGCAGAATACCGGTCAGGACATTTTAAAGAAGCCTATTATCATTTCCAGACCTACCAAAGACACGAGAACGCGAAAAACAATGAGCATTATATTGAATCTTTTTATGGATTGGGATATAGCGCGATGCAAATCAAAAGATACGCTGATGCCGAAAAGTCTTTTGATTTTTACGTGAAAAAAGCAGATAGCGAGCGCGACCTTTCCCAATTTGCCGATGCCACCGCCCGCCTCGCCGATGCCTGCTTTATGCAAAAAGAAATAAAACAAGCCCTTAAATATTACGAACAAACAGAAGCCTTGCACCAAAGCAATGCCGCCTACGCTCTATACCAACAAGCCATTTGCTACAGTTATTTGCATAACGATGCTAAAAAAATAGAAATGTTAGATAAATTAGTGCTTTATTATCCTAAATCAAAATACAACGACGATGCGGAGTATGATTTGGCAAATACCTATCAGGCAAATAATAATTATAGCATGGCAATCATGGCATACCAAAATTTTGTAAACAAATATCCAAAAAGTATACATATTCGTCAAGCATACAATAAAATGGCATTATGCTATCTCAACACGCAAGAGGAAGATATGGCGATAAAGACTTTTAAATATGTTTTTGAAAAATATCCCGGTTCGCGCGAAGCCAAAGATGCTTTGGCAAATCTCGAAAACATTTATACCGAACAAAGTAACACGGTCTCGTTTTTCGAATATGTACGTAACCAAAATTTTAACATATCCGAAACCAAGCAAGATTCCATCTCGTTTAAAGCAGGAGAAAGTAAATATTTGCGCGGGGATTGTGAAGCGGCTATTCGCGCTTTCGACAGTTATGTCTCGCAGTTTCCACAAGGCATGTTTGTCGGGAAAGCCTACTTTTATAAAGCCGAATGTGCTTATGGCTTAAAAAACTTCAACAAAGCATTGACCGACTACGAGTATATTTTACAGCATTTTTCAAGCGAATACAACGAAACCGCCGCCCGTAGGGCTGCCACGATTCTTTACAATAAAAAAGAATACCAACGGGCATGGACCTATTTTAAACAACTGTTAGACATGTCGACTAACGAACAAACGACCCGCTACGCGCAAAACGCGATTATGCACTGTGCCTTTGAATTAAAACAATATCGCGAAACTTTAAACGCGGCTAAAGTATTATTACAAGATAAAAATCTGGATAGCGAATTGTCGTGTGAGGCAAAGTTAATCGCGGGAAAATCAGCCCTCGCGACAGGAGACTATGCCACGGCAGTATCTTATTTTCAGCCCCTTGCCGCTACCCCCGACCGAGACCACGCCGCCGAAGCCGCATACCTCTCATGCCTCGCCGAATTTCAACAAAAAAATTATGACGAATGCGAAAAACAAATCACGAATATGCTCTCTACTCGATATAGTTCCGACGCCGAATACTGGTTTGCATCGGTCTTTATTCTCTATGGCGACTTGTATGCCGCCCGCGAAAACTATTTCCAAGCCCGCTATACCTACCAAAGCATCGTGGATAATTACGAAGGAGAGGACCTGAAACAAATCGCACGAAATAAAATCATGGAAATAAATAAATTAGAAAATAAAGACTCATACAATCCCCAACCCGACGAAGAAGAAATGCCCTCTTTTGACGACGAAGAATAGAAAACCAATATATAACAATAGACAAACAATAAGAAAATGAAATATAAATATTATCTTTCAGGCATACTTCTCATTGCCGCGTATTATATCCCGTTCATGATCATGGGCGAAAATTCCTACATCATGCTTTTTGATGTATTGGATACAAATATGTATGGATATGGGTTGCTAAAACTACTGAATTA
>JAISUP010000057.1 GCA_031272025.1 Bacteroidales bacterium | reverse complement strand
CATGTCTTGCCCAGATACCCGTGTCCGTGTCGTTACAAACATGCAAAAAACAAATAATATATAAGATATATAAGAAACGTGTTTCATGATAAAATATTGTTTAATAAGATTAAGATTTTAATTTTTAATTATTTTCCACACTTCCGAGGTGTTGTTAATGAACAGTTTGAGCAGGTAGGTGCCGGGGGGCAGGTGGGCGAGGTCGAGAGTGGCACGTGCCTCTGTTAGAGATTGTTGCAGGAGCACTTGCCCGGTCATGTTGCAAACCACGATATTGCCCGCGGGCAGGGCGGTGCCTTCCTGCATCTGCAAAGTAACGATGCCCGTGGTAGGGTTCGGGAAAACGGTGAATTTCACTGTCCCTACCTGCTCCTCGTAAGATGCCGGATGCGCGAGCGTGTCTGTTGCTTGTTTGCCCGACTTAGCATAGTATGGTGTGGGATTGGATGATAATATCCATACTTTACGTGCGATTCGGTTGCCTGCTGCATCGTACATGTATTCTTTGTAACTAATGATTTGTGCCCGCATGTTCGATATGTTCCCTGCAAATAAGAGAACTAAAAACACGAAAAACGATAAATTTGATTTCATAAGATTATATTTTACAAAAGATTAAAAATTTACCCTGCAAAAATAAATGATTTTCGCAACAATTATTTGCATAAATTAAATAAAAATAGTATCTTTGCGCATATAAATATTGAAAATATAAATAAATATTGAAAGAATGAATACAATAGGTACAAGAATTAGAAAAATTCGCACACATTTTTCACCTGCCTTTTTCTCAAATAAAGAATACAATATTTTTGATACCCTGAAAAAAAATCCTACCTTTGCAGCAAAAATGAAAGGAACATGTTCTCCGTAACCTATCTTGTTTCCTGCCGGCATCTCGGCTCCCTTAACCTGCTCGTTGGAGACCAGCCGGTGTACCCGGGTAGTACTTCGTACCCCGTGTGGGAGCAGTGGTTCGTGTCCGATAGTAGGCAAGTTCATATCTTATCTTGGCACACCACGCTTTCGCGGGCAGGTGTCCCATCTTGGTCATCATGTAAATCTTGTGAAAATCGAGGTTCAGATAACACCCAAAGTTACAACCGTTACAGTTACTGCCTGAACTCGCCGCTGATGTACACGGAACCGAGTGGGGAACTTTTCCGGCTTTCTTCCGGAAAATATCAAAAAAATCATTATCTTTGCATCTTTAAAATTTATTAAAGTATAACGTAAAAGTTTTTATCAAGATGGAACAAGGTAAAATTAACGTTACCACAGAGAACATTTTCCCGATTATTAAAAAATTTTTGTATTCTGACCACGAGATTTTTCTGCGTGAATTGGTATCAAACGCGGTAGATGCTACCCAAAAACTCAAGACCTTAGTTAGTCTCGGCAAAGCCAATACCGAGTTGGGCGACATCACGATAGAGATTATCGCCAACAAGGAACTTAAAACGCTTACGGTAAGAGACAAAGGTATTGGTATGACGGGAGAAGAAGTACAAAAGTACATCAATCAAATCGCGTTTTCGAGCGCGGAAGAGTTTCTTGAAAAATACAAGGGCGGCGATTCGGCAAACATTATCGGACATTTTGGATTGGGTTTTTATTCTGCATTCATGGTTGCCTCGAAGGTAGAAATATATACCCGGTCGTATTTGTCTGATGCCGTGGCAGTGAAATGGAGTTGTACCGGTTCGCCTGACTATAGCATGGAGACTTGCGACAAGGATACTCGCGGAACAGAAATCGTGCTCTATATGGCAGATGATACCTTAGAATTTTTAGAAGACAACCGACTCGTGTCTTTGCTCAAAAAATATTGTCGTTTTTTGCCTGTCCCGATACAATGTGGTATGGAAAAACATTACGAGAAAGGAGAAGGAGAAGAAAAAGAGAAAGCCGTTGACCGTCCGCGTATCATTAACAACACGCACCCTTTATGGAAAGAATCGCCGGCTACGCTGACCGAAGAACAGTATAGGGACTTTTATCGAGAACTTTATCCTACAACCTTTGAACAACCCTTGTTTCACATTCATCTCAACGTGGACTACCCTTTCAACCTCAGTGGAATATTGTATTTTCCCAAAGTGAAAAATCGTCTCGAAATAGAAAAAAATAGAGTACAACTATATTCAAATCAGGTATTTATTACCGACCAATTGGAGGGAGTTATTCCTGAATTTATGATGCTGTTACACGGGGTACTCGACTCGCCCGACATCCCGCTCAACGTGTCGAGATCCTATTTGCAATCAGACACGAACGTGAAGAAAATCTCCGCCCACATCACGAAAAAAGTAGCCGACAAATTAGAGGATATGTTCAAAAACGATCGTGCCGATTTCGAGAAAAAATGGGATGACCTGAAAGTATTCGTGCAGTACGGGATGATTACTGATGAGAAATTTAACGACCGTGCCAAAATTTTTTATTTATTTAAAAATATTGAGAATAAATATTTTACATTTGAAGAATACCGTTCTAAAATTGAGCCGTTGCAAAAAGACAAGGACGGTAACCTGATTTATCTTTATACTACTCATACCGCCGACCAATCTTTGTACATTAAGTCGGCGACAGAAAAGGGCTATGACACGCTTTTGATGGACGGCTTTTTAGATACACATTTTATCAATAGGTTAGAAAGTACATGGGAGAAATGCCGTTTTACACGGGTAGATGCTGACGTGATTGACAAGTTGATTTCCAAAGATGAAATACTGCCCGCGAAATTGTCGGAAACGGAAACTTCGAAATTAAAAGGCTTTTTTGATAAAGTCATAGATGCCTCACGATGTACGGTAATGGTAGAGCCATTGAGCGAGACCGACTTGCCCGTACTGATTACCCGTGATGAGTTTAGTCGCCGCTTTCAAGACATGAACGCGTGGGCAGGAAATAACGATTTTTCTCATTTTGACCATTATAACTTAATCGTGAATGGCAATCACCCGTTGTATGGAAAATTACTGACGGCAACTGACGAGCAGCAACAAGAAACTCTTACTCGTCAATTGGTAGATTTGGCATTGCTGTCGCGCAACATGCTACAAGGAGACCAACTCAACGAGTTCGTGCAGCGAAGCGTAGACCTGCTAAAATGACAAGTCATTAGAATCGGAAATAGATGAAGGGGTTGAACCCGAAAGCAGTAATAGAACTGACACAAAGAACTAAAAGGCAACAAATTCAGGGTCAAAAGTGGGCATGTTACTAAAATCAAAGGCAAACATGCGCTTGAGATAGAGACAGGCATCGGACAGGTGCTCTATCCTGAAAAATACCCACCCGATGACCACTACGATGAAGGTAAAGATGATAGTGGGTATTTTGCCGATTTTGAGGTAGACTTTGTTGAGAAACATTTTTTCCATGACTAAAAATATGCCATGATAAGCACCCCAGAGCACGAAATTCCACGATGCCCCGTGCCAGAGTCCTGATGCGAGAAACACGAACCACAAGTTGAAGTACATGCGTGATTTCGGGACCCTATTGCCGCCCAACGGGATATACAAATATTCGCGCATCCATGCCCCCAGCGAGATGTGCCAACGCCGCCAAAAGTCAGTAATCCCCAATGAAATATACGGGTTATTGAAATTTTCGGGAAACCGGAAACCAAACATCTTCGCTAAGCCTATCGCCATATCCGAATAGCCCGAAAAATCGAAATAGATTTGAAAAGCATAAGCAAGAATGCCTACCCATGCGGTAGGGGTGCTCAGCCCCGCGTAATCCATAGCGAAAATAGTATCTGCTTGCAATCACAGATGATTGGCTATCAATACTTTTTTTGCCAATCCAACCACAAAACGATAGAACCCTTGCAAGCGAATATCGGCGTTATCGGGGCGGGTACGGGCATCCATCTGGTTGGCAAGTGAATGAAAACGAATGATAGTACCCGCTATTAACTTGGGAAACAAGATAATGTACAACTTTGAAATAGAATAACAATCTCAGATTGATACTTACCGAAAGAGCGAGTAGCAATCTGCGGTGTAATGTTTTTTGTGTCCGAGACATCCAATGCACGAGGTGAAAATCGAGAAGAGTAGTTCCCAAAATCACGAAAATGAATTTCGGATCTCCCCAACTGTAAAAGGCAATACTAAGGGGTTGACATGATCGTGATGATGTCATGATTTTGAAGTTCTTGTTTCAAATCGAGTTTGTCTACTTGCATGCCACCGGGGTAAACATCGTGATTGTAGAACCAAAAATGATGATTGCCAAAACAGGAAGATATGCCGAAATTGAATAATTGCCAATAAAAACTGTATTGTTTACGGTTTTAGGGGTGTCTTTATAGGTTTCGGGGAGGTATTCGGGATAAAAAAACCTTTGCCCGCGGCTATCACGACCAACAAATCTTTACCCCTTCTTTGCAGGGCATCTTGCAGGATTTTTAATTTTTGCACCAGCTCCCGACATTTATCCTCCCCAATAAAATCCGTACCGTAGTATGACTTGACATAGTTTTCCTCTTTAGGAAATTTTATATTCATGTCGTAGTTTTTTTATTGATAGCGGGGGTGGTGTGCGGCAATTTCTCCCCGCAAAAAATCACGGTCAATATGGGTGTAAATTTCTGTGGTAGATATGCTCTCATGACCAAGCATTTCTTGTACTGCCCTAATATTGGCACCTCGTTCTAAAAGGTGGGTCGCGAAAGAATGTCTCAAAGTGTGAGGGCTTACTTTTTTCGTGATTCGAGCCGTTTGGGCTATATTCTTCACGATTAAAAAAAGCATAACACGGGTTAGTTTGTCGCCCCTTCGGTTGAGAAAAAGCGTATCTTCTTCGCCCCGTTTAATATTGAGATGCTTTCGGCAGCCTTGCATGTATGTTGTAATGGCATGTTGGGCTTGTCCGCCAATGGGCACGATCCGCTCCTTATCGCCTTTGCCCACGATCCGGATAAAGCCGTCATCAAAAAACAATCGCGATATTTTTAAATTAACCGTTTCCGTAGCCCGTAGCCCGCAGCCGTACATGACCTCTATCAGGGCTTTGTTGCGATGCCCTTCCGGCAAACTTAAATCTATGCTCGCGAGCATGGCTTCTATCTCCGAAAACGACAATACATCAGGTAAATAACGACCTATCTTTGGGGCTTCCAACAAATCACACGGGTTGTCATCCCTGCTATTTTCATACAACAAAAACTTATAGAAAGCCTTAATACTTGATACTGCTCTTGCCTGAGACCTTGTTTCTCGTTGTAAATCGTACAAGAAATGTAAAAAAGTTTGCAAATCAAGCAGGTTCGCCGACATCAAAGTTTGCTTTCTTTGTTGTAAAAACACGAGCAAATTTTTCACGTCGCGCAAATAAGCCTCTATGGTATTCGCTGACAACGACTTTTCGAAAAACAAGAACTGCTTAAAGCGCGACAGGGCTTGTTGGTCTTCAATATCCGAGGGCTGCAAGGGGGCGGTTATCATGATTTTAAAATGCTCTTTTTTACTCGTTGTTTATCATGCTGCAAAAATACGCGAAAAAAATTATCTATTCGCCTATGTGTGATCTGGGAAAATTCATGTACCTTTGCAACGTGAAAAAAAGATAGGTATCATGTATAATCGTGTGGTTGACAATAAAAAAAGTATGGACTCAAAAAAAAGACCGTGTTCTCGTTGGATTAAGCCATTTTGGTATACGTATATTTCAGTAGTAATGTTCGTCATTTTGCTACTGTTCGTGGTTATTCCTTTGGGGTGGTTGGGTTTTATGCCTTCTTTTCGCGACTTGGAGCACCCTGACACGAACCTTGCCACGGAGGTATATTCGTGCGATGGGGAGTTGTTGGGAAAATATTATGTAGAAAACCGGTCGATGACCGAATTTCGTGATTTGTCGCCCGCGCTGACCGATGCGCTTATGGCAACCGAAGATGTTCGTTTTTATCAACATTCGGGGGTGGATACACGGGCGCTTTCAAGGGTGGTTTTTGGGGTACTGACTTTTCAGCATAAGGGAGGGGGCAGTACAATCACACAGCAATTGGCAAAAAATCTCTTCCCTCGCGGTGAAATGAACAATAAGTTAAAAATGGTGATTACCAAATTAAAAGAATGGGTAGTGGCGGCTAAACTCGAAAGACAATATTCCAAACACGAGATATTAGCCATGTATCTTAACACGGTGGATTTTGGCAATAATTCTATGGGTATCAAGTCGGCGGCGGCTACTTATTTCGGCAAAAAACCGAAGAACCTGTCGATAGAAGAGTCCGCGTTGTTGGTAGGAATACTCAAAGCCCCCACGAAATATAGTCCCCGAAGAAACCCGCAGGCTGCTACAAACCGCCGCAACACGGTCATTAAACAAATGGAAAAATACAACTACCTGACTTCTAACGCGGCAGATTCTATTGCCCAAAAACCTATTGACTTGTCAAAATTTACCGTACAAAGCCACACACACGGGATTGCTACTTATTTTAGAGAATATTTGCGACAATTTTTATCGGATTGGTGTGCCAAAAATCCCAAACCCGATGGGAGCCATTACGACATTTATAAAGATGGTTTAAAAATATACACGACCATTGATGCCCGCATGCAAAAACATGCCGAAGATGCCGTGAGAGAACATGTATGTTCTTATTTGCAACCTTTATTTTTTGAACATTGGAGGGGTAGAGAAAACGCACCTTTTTTTCAGTTATCCAAAGAAGAGACAGACCGGATACTCACGACAGCCATGCGTCGCTCAGACCGCTATGAGAAAATGAGAGATGCCGGTTGTTCGGAAGAGGAAATTCGTGCTGTTTTTAACACGAAAGTAAAAATGAAAATATTAACGTGGAACAGGGGCATGATTGACACGGTGATGACCCCTATGGATTCTATTCGTTACATTAAGTCATTTTTACAATGTGGTCTCATGGCAATGGAAACGCGTACCGGTAGGGTGAAAGCATACGTGGGGGGATGCGACTACAATTATTTTCAATACGACCACGTGAAACTGTCGCGACGGCAAGTAGGCTCTACTTTTAAGCCTTATGTCTACACGGTCGCGATGATGCACGGGAACTACGACCCTTGCACGATGGTACCTAACGTACCGGTAACTTTCGAACTCCCCAACCAACCCGCGTGGACCCCGAAAAATTCGAGTGACTACAAAGAAGGACAAATGCTCCCTCTACGGGAAGCACTCGCGCAATCACTCAATCAGGTATCGGCATACTTAATGAAACAATTCGGACCGCAGTCGGTAGTACAACTCGTGCATAACATGGGGATGACTTCCGATATTCCCGCCGTTCCCGCGATATGCCTCGGTGCCTGTGAATTAAGTCTATACGAACAAGTAGGTGCTATCAATTGTTTCCCTAATCAGGGGGTGTACGTTGAACCGATATTTATCACGACCATACACGACAAAGAAGGAAACGTGATATATTCGTTTATTCCCAAAACCAACGAAGCCATAGACCAAACTACGGCTTTTAAAACCGTGCGACTTATGGAGGGGGTAGTAGATTTTGGAACAAGCGCGAGGTTGCGGGGACAATATAAGTTTGCTTTCCCCTTGGCAGGAAAAACCGGCACCACAGACAATCAATCCGATGGGTGGTTCGTAGGTTACACGCCGGTGCTTACTTGCGGGGTATGGGTAGGTTGTGAAGACCGTGCCGCCCACTTTCGTTCTACTGCTTTAGGACAAGGGGCGCGTACCGCGATGCCGGTCTTCGCACTTTTCCTACAAAAATGTTATAGCGACCCCAACCTCCCCTACCTCAAAATAATAGAAAAAAAAGGAGACGGCTATCAATTTCCCCTTCCTGACGGCTATACAGGCTCTCCTTCCGGCTGCAACGAGAAAAAAGAAACCCGACAGAGTATCGATTTTGATTAAATGGATTATTCTATTTGCTAACTCTCAATTTTTGACCGGCTTGTACTGCACCGGAAGAGGGTAGGTGGTTTACACGAATCAAGTCTTCCACGGGTATATTGAATTTAAGAGAAACGCGATACAGAGTTTCTCCGGGTTGTACTATATAATATTCGGGGAGTTCTTTTTGAGGCTTGCTTGTCGTGGTGTCAGACTGATTTTGTGCTTTTTCAGAAATGGTGATAGGGGAGATGTTAAAGTCTGCCGGTTCTAACGACAAGATATTACTCGCGAGCACTTTATCTTCAAAGTCAAGCAAGAGTTCGGGGTCAAAGGTTTCGTTAAGAAATCGGGTTTCAAAGTGCAAAGTGCCGCGGGTGCCTGTTTTGGTTATTTCTTCTTTCGCGAGTCCTAACGTGTGCCCGGCTTTCACTATTTGTCCGGGACGTACAAGCAATTGTTGCAATTGTCCATACACGGTTTCCAATCCGTTATAATGTCTTACCACGACCATTTTCCCGTACTCGCCATATTCCCGTGCCATACGTACTACCCCGTCAAAACAAGCATATACCTGTTCTTGGGGAGAAAGCGAAAAATCAACCCCCGGATGAAAGCCTCCTTTTTTTATTTGCCCGTATGGAACTGACAACTCTCCGCGACAAGGAAAAACAAAGGGGGTATTGTATGACTCTACCAAGATGATTTTTAATAACCCGTTGCTAAAAGGAATGGTAAATTGTTTTGACCGCAAATGTTGTTTGTCCCACACCTGCCCGTAAAGGGTATACGCGGGTATTTGTCGAGTAGTTTCTATAAATTCGGCACCCGACATGGGCACCCGGGAGTATAAAGTAGTATCTTCTTTTTCTGTCGACTGAAACAAGGCTCTGTTTTGACTCTGGTCATCAATATCGGGCTGTTTTATTTGAGCCTGTCCACAGAGCACGGAAGTGAGAAAAACAACGGTTATGAACGATAATTTCAAAAAGTTTTTTGTTCTCATTTTTGTACTTATATATTTATAATTCACTTATTTTTGCTTTTTGCAGTACTCGGGTTGTGGAAAAGCCTTCGGTAAGAGGTATAATCACTACTTTACCGCCATTGGTTTTCATGATGTCTGCACCCACGACATCTTCTGCACGATAATCGCCCCCCTTAACCAACACGTCAGGGGCTATATATCGTATCAGATTATACGGAGTATCTTCTTCAAATATAATTACATAATCAACAAAAAGCAAGGCGGCGAGCACCATGGCACGGGCATGTTCGGGGTGAATGGGACGGTTGTCGCCTTTGAGACGTTTCACCGAAACATCGCTATTCAGTCCCACGACCAAAATATCTCCTAAAGATTTGGCTTTTAAAAGATATTCCACGTGCCCGAGATGCAAAATATCAAAACAGCCATTGGTAAAGACAACTTTTTGATTTCTAAAAATCTCAGGACTTTCCTTCGCGAGAGCAAATGTAAGAATTTTATTTTTTAAATCATCCATTCTCAGAATTATTATCTAATTTTTCCGGACGGTTAGACAAGGTCGCGAGGAGCATGGATACCCCACCGAAAAGTAAGATAACCAACGTTTGCACGATCCAACCTACCCAACCGGCTGCCAGACCCACGACATAGTCCACGTGATATAACACCATTGTCCCCGCGACAATAAGAGGGTAAGCACCCAATCCTTCGGGGGCAATCATAAATCCTATCGTGCCGAAAACAAGAACCGAAAATGTCGGCAATATAGAGAAATAGGGCAACTGATTCATGAACCCAAAGGCGATAAATACCGTGTATACCCCAAAGAAATAAAGTATCCAAAGTATCGCGGTAAGTACCCAAAAACGAATGGGCTTCCGTACATCCTTAATAGAAATAAGTCCTTGCCAAATGCCCGCGAAAAAGTCTCTGATTTTAGCGAAAAAAGGAATTTTCCCCCACCACGACCGTGTTAAATACGCCGCGACAATAAATGCAATCCCAATGGCAACTATAAAATAGAGTTTGTAATTGGTTATCAGTCCAGTAGTTTTAGCACTGAGCAAAGCCCCGATAGTAGTACCCTCCTCGTTGACGGTGATATTGGAGAGCGCGGAGGTATTGAGCAAAATAGCAATAACCAAAAAAATAAGCCACATAAACGTGTCTAACGACCTTTCGGCAAGGACGGTTCCTAAGGCTTTCTGGAAGGGCACCTTCTCGTAACGTTGTAAAAAAGTACACCGTAGTACCTCGCCCAATCGAGGAAAGACCATATTGCCAAGGTAGCACACCATGACCGCGTAAAACGACATCGAGTGCCTCACTCGATAATTGAGAGGCTCTATAAGCAATATATTGCGTTCCGACCTGACATAATGCGAAGCAACGCTCGCCAAAAACGACAATCCCAAGAAAGTCCATCCCCAAAATGTATTCACTTGCTTGACACTATCTTTCATAGCATGCCAATTATCGGCAGAAATTCCACGTATGGATATCCACACGAAAAAGAAACCTAACCCCGCGAAAAGCAATATCTTCCCTGCTTTCAGCCATGCCGCGTATTTCTTTTTTTCTTGATTTTTTTGCATAAATGATAAAGTATAAGAAATAAGGTTACAAAAGTACAATAAATTATTTAAATATTGCCAACGAGAAAAAAAATTATGGGTGTTCGTGCCATATTTTAGTGAGAATGTCCGCGGATACGATCTTATGAATCCCCTCGTGATGCAGGATAAAATATGTGAGCAGCCCTTGTAACAATTCTTCGCGAATGGCTTTTGAGGGTACCGGGGCAGGCATGTCCCCGTGGGCTAACGCGTGAAGATACTTGGAGGCTAAGGCAGATAAAAACTCACCGGTATCGTAGTAATAAGGCTGAAATATCCCTTCGCGTAAGAAAAAATGACTATCTTTAACCGTGTAGTTATTTTTAGGCATGAACCCCATATAGCACGAAAGCCGTACCATGAAACGCAAATGAATGTCAGGGGAAATCACGGGGAGACAATCTAAGTCTTTAATACTATTTTCCACGAAATCATAAAGCACCGTATCCTCCCCGTAATGAAATAGCGTTTTATATAATAACTCATTGTAAAATAGCAATAAACTCTGTCGCACGGGGTCGATGTGTAGACGAGTAAAGGGGTGTAGCAGATGTATCTCTTTTAAAAAAGCGAGGTCGGAACCGGTATAATTAAAACGAATATCTAACAAGGCAAGGTTTCCCAAACGGGTATAGTTGATTTTGTTTTTTTTCGAGAAGGCATTCTTTACAATAAAAGATTGACTGCCAATTTCTCTCGTGAACATACTCACGATAAGTCCCTGTTCCCCGTATTTTATTTTATGCAGTACTATCCCGCGTGTGGCGATGAGCATATTTTTCCTTATTTTTAATGAATAAAGAGTAATTTGGCTATTTTCTTTTTTTTGCCGTTTTGGTCGGATGCAAAGACAAAATACACCCCTGTGGCGACTCTGTTTCCCTTGAAATCTTTGCCATTCCACACGAATTGTCCACCGTGCGCGTATCCTTGATAGACAAGATGCCCTCCGGCATCGGCGACTTTACAGAACGAGTTTTCCATGAGACCATTCACGGCAATGTCTCCTTTATAATCTGCTCGCACGGGGTTAGGATAGACTGTGATATGGTCAAAATTTTCGCGACCGCCGGTTGCTGTTCCCTTGTAGCCCATCAAGCCCATGCTCGTACCTATAAATACTTCCCCATTGATGTCATTGATACACAGCGATGTAATTTGATTAGAAAAAAGAGGCGAATTGTCTTCGGTAAAATGGAGCAGTTCTTCCTTACCGTCTTCCGACATCAAAAAAACGCCGGCTTTGCCCGTTCCTATCCATTTCCGGTTCGCCCCGTCTATCGCGATAGCCGTGATATCTTCGTTTTGTAGCATCAACTGCACGTAACCCATTTGCTCTATGCGAATATAGGTAGGCAAATCGGGCTGGCTGGTAAAGATATATTCCGGAATTTTGATTACTTTAATTCCTTTTTCTGTCCCGAACCACATCTCGCCATTTTTGTCTTCTGCCATGCATGTAACTTTACTGGTACCGTCTGCTTCGGCATCTGTATTCATGTTGACTTCCAAAAGTTTGTCATCATTTTTATTGTCTATAGTGAAGTTGTCGTCCAATACCAATAGTTGTACGGAACTTGCCGCGGTACGGGGAGTCGTTATCCATTTATAATTACGCGAATCCACGAACACGTGCTCTGCTACCAACGCGTTATTTCCATTCACGTAAGGGGCGAGGGAAAATCTATCCCACGAACCGTCATTTTTAAGTACCCGCAGGGGATAGGAGGCATCAAAACTGCTCGTGAACCACAAGTTCTGTTGTTGGTCGAAACAAAGCCCTGAAACAAAATAGCCGGAAGTAGAAACATCTTCCGAAACCGGATACCGTTCCGTGATTTTGCCTTGGTTTATTTTAAAGAGACCGTCTCCCCACGAGGCAAGGTAGCATTCGTCTGCGCGTGTGGGGTGTATGGCTACGTTATTCACGTTGTGTGGGATAGAATTTTCGGGGGTCCATTCCGCGAAAGCATTGTAGTCAAGATATTGCCATTCATTATTGACGAGACAACTAACCGCGGCGGGAGTGTAACTGTAGAACCATCCCGCCCGGGTGCCGGGGGCAACAAATAGTTTGCCATCTCTACAATCCATGCCTTCGGAGAAAGTAGAAGCAGGTCCCGACAAGGAGAAACTGCGCGGGGAACCTGCTCCACGGTCATATAAGCCCAAGCCTCCATGAGGATCGGCTACCCACACGTATTTTGTCCCGTCTAATGCCACTTGCGCGGGTTGATAGATGTCCCATGTCCATGTTCCGGTGGCAACTCTCCGAAACGACCGGTCGTAAATATAAAACCTGTCCCGCGCACAGATAACCATTTCTTGCTCGTTGGCTGTTACCGCGTATATCTTATCTACTGCATCGAACATGCCGCGGGCAGACTGCCATTGATTGTCGTGTAAAACCAAAAAGGAGGCAGAATCTTCTATATCTAAGGCAAAAAGATAATCTCCAAAAGGATGCAATTTATTAAGAGAAGTCATTTCTAAGTTTTCGTGTTTCCATTCGGCAAAATTGGATATGCGCGGGTGCTCTTTCTCGATAGAATATATCCCGTTTGATGTTGCCATGTAGTACCGTTCTTGCCAAAGCACACAGTCAAATACTTGCCACGTGTCGTTGTCATTACGGGTAAACCACGTGTCGCGCACGAGCCTTTTTTGTAAATCAATGACTACAACCCCGAAGTCGCACGACAGAAATGCCTCTGTTCCAATAACCGTGATGCCATGAACGGACTTAGAACCGGAAATCTGCTTTTGCTTGATGTCGGTAAACGGATAGAGTTTGTCGCCGGAAATCAAGTCGATGTTCGCGTTTTGATACAATACAATCAGGGTTTGACAATCATTTGAGTAAGCCATTTTCGCTATACCCACATCCGAGAGACCGTCAATTTTCGACCACGATGATAGAGAAAAATCACCTTTGTCGAGCAACATAAGTCCCGAACCGGAGGCGGCATATACCACATCTTCGGCTACGGCTACCGAATAGCAATTGAAGAAAGGCAAATGTGCCCGAAATTGACCCAACGGCATTTGAGCAAACAACGAGAAATTAAGCCCGAAAAAACAAGCAAAAATAAAAAAAAAGGCACCCCGGTTCATGATAATTTCTTTTTTAAAAAATGACATTGCAAAGTTACATGATTTTTTTGTATTTTTGTACGCTTGTAATATTATAGATACAGCATTTATTATTAAATATATGAATATATGAATAATTCTTTTTTAAATCGTTTGGCACCCAAAGAGCCCAAGTTTTTCCCGTTACTGAAAGCATTGTCGGATATTATTTCGCGGGCAGCCGATTTGATGGTGTCCTGCGTGGAGATGCCGATAGGACACGAACGAGCCATAGAATATTATAAGCAAATTAAAGATGAAGAACGAAAAGGCGATAGGCTTTCCCATCAAATTTTTGACGAACTGAATGTTACCTTTATTACCCCGTTTGACAGAGAAGATATTCACGATTTGGCAACCCGTTTGGACGACGTTACCGATGGGATTAACAGTGCCGCGAAACGTATCGCCTTGTACAATCCCAAACAATTGCCCGACAGCGCGCTTTCCTTAGCAAAACTGATTAAGGAGGGTGCCGCTTGTATTGGACACGCGATAGACGAATTGGGAGGACTCAAAAAAAAATCCAGCAAAATCACGCAATTGTGCAACGAACTGCACGACATCGAAAACCGTGCCGATGATGTCTACGAAAATTTCATTATCAAAATGTTCGAAGAAGAGAAGGATAGTACCGAAATTATCAAACTTAAAGACATCATGTATGAACTGGAAAAAACTACCGACTGCGCGGAGTACGTAGGAAAAGTCATCAAGACTATTATTGTTAAGTACGCGTAAAATACCATGACTCTACTGATTATCATTATTATATTAGCATTGGCTTTTGATTTTATCAATGGCTTTCACGATGCGGCAAATTCTATTGCTACGGTAGTTACAACAAAAGTACTTTCCCCGTTGCAAGCCGTGCTTTGGGCGGCGGCATTTAATTTTATCGCGTTTTTTATCGCCAAATATATCATTGGCGAATTTGGAATTGCCAATACAGTTGCCAAAACCGTGATAGAACAATATATCACCCTCCCCATAGTGCTTTCGGGATTAGTAGCGGCAATTATGTGGAACTTATTTACTTGGTGGTTTGGTATTCCCTCCTCGTCTTCTCATACTTTGATTGGTGGTTTCGCGGGAGCCGCCATTGCCGCCAACGGCTTCCAAACTATTCATGGTTCTACTATTTTGCTCATCGCCTCTTTTATCGTGCTTGCTCCATTGATAGGCATGATCGGGGGCAATGTCATTACTCTTTTAACCATGCACCTTGTTAAAAAAATAAAACCCAGCAAAGCAGAAAAATGGTTCAAACGCTTACAATTGATATCTTCTGCCGCCCTCAGTATAGGACATGGACTAAATGATTCACAAAAAGTGATGGGTATTATCGCCATTACACTGATTTCTGTTCAGGGAGAAATGGATCTGCCGTATTGGATGCAACTAAATGATTTCTCGCAGTTTAAGAGTAGAGATACTTTCGATTGGATTCCATTTGCCTGTTTCACGGTTATCGGGATTGGCACCCTTTCGGGTGGGTGGAAAATCATCAAAACAATGGGCAATAAGATTACAAAGATCACGTGTTTTGAAGGTTTTTGCGCGCAAACATCTGCCGCTCTGACGCTTTTTTTAACCGAGATACTTAAAGTGCCGGTAAGTACCACACATGTTATTACCGGAAGTATCATGGGGGTAGGGGCAACCAAACGGCTTTCGGCAGTGCGTTGGGGTGTTACCCGTCAATTGCTCACGGCTTGGCTACTCACGATACCGGTAAGTGCCTTACTCGCCGCCGGAACCTATGGAATCGTGAAACTGCTAACGTAGAAATGCAGAAATTGGTATTAAACACATTCCCTGTTTTTTTACCCACCCGGGAAAGCCTACTTGATGTTAGATGTTACCCCCTAAATTCGTGGGAATAAGGGCATCTTCTACTCTAAATTTACCGATTCTTGTTCTTCGCAATGCCACGAGATGTGCCCCACATTGCAGGGCTTCACCAAAATCCCGTACCAACGCCCGAATGTAAGTCCCCTTGGAACAAACCACTCTAAAATCAATATCCGGCAACACGATATTCATCAATTCAAACTCGCGAATGACAATCTTCTTAGGTTGAATGAGTACATCTTTTCCTTCACGCGCATAATCGAAAGCCCGTTTCCCACCTATCTTGACCGCGGAAAACATCGGGGGAATTTGTTGCAATTCCCCGACAAATCGTTGGCAGCAATGGATTAGCATATCTTCGGTGATATGCTGCCACGGAAAAACGCGGTCAATTTCTTTTTCCAAGTCAAAACTTGGGGTAGTTGCCCCAAGTCGTAACGTGCCGGTATATTCTTTTTCTTCATCTTGTAAATCAGGAATTTTTTTGGTATAAGCCCCTGTACACACGATGAGTAAGCCTGTGGCTAACGGGTCTAATGTTCCCGCGTGTCCTACCTTCACTTTTTTATCCAACATTTGTCGAGCCAATCGTTTAATTTTATCCACGACATGAAAAGACGTGTAACGATAGGGCTTGTCGAGCAATAAAATATCTCCTTCAGGATTTAGTTGTAATGTTGGAAATAAGAGTTTGGATTGATGTATAATCGCTACTGCCATTAATTTTGGTAGAATCTCGCACGATTATCCCAAATAGGGATTTTGTTTTTCAGGCATTCGATGAGTTGCATCTCGTCACGTCCGCGTCCTAATACTACGTTGCGTATCATGGATTTCTCCATACGCAGGTCTGGGGTGGGGGCGGGTGCTTCTTTCACATCTCCTAATACATCTATCACGTAAACATTATTTTGAGCAGCAATAACCTGATGTTTGTCTTCGGCTGCCTTCGCGAATAAGCATCCAATGGCTCTGTTTTCTACTCCGGCATTCATGTAAAATTCGTTGCCAAAGGAAAGCATCGCGCTGTCGCGTACCGATAGGTTGTATTTTTGGGCAATATCTCTTGTTGACATTCCTGCCGTAACATCTTCCTGCAAACGAACTTGTATTGCCTCTATCTTTTTCATACTTTTTAACTCATCTTCAATATTTTTCCTTACCGCATCGAAAGGCAAAATTCCCCCGTTATCATCTTTATTTTTGACTTCACTAACAGTTGCCACGGCAAATACTCCATTATCTAATTTGTATACATCAGAAACAATTCCTTTTTCTCCTTTTTTTGCTTTTTTAAGGAAAGTGGCGGTATTGTCTTTCGAGAAAGCCCAACTAACGATAGAGCGGCATTGCGAAAGCCCATTGACAGAGGCAGCCATTGAGGTTACATTGGTACCTTGCACCAATTGTACGCCCGCGTTGTTGACCTTCTCTATAAAATCGGCGGCATTGTTACTCCCGGTTGCCAATTGATTTGCCTGATTACGTAAATTGGCAATCGTGGCTTCGGAGGCAACAATATCGGTAGCATAGAGCGCGTATTGCCGTTTCTCTACCGGTCGCGTACGCGTAAGCACTTGATATATCACGAATGCTCCCGGTACCTCATCTTTATATAAAGCCCCATCAGGTAAGTGCATCAACGTATTGTACAAATTTTTCGTAAGAATGCCTCCAAACATATTGTCTTGCAACCAGATAGTGGTATCGGTAACTTCGCGGTTGCCCAAGTACGAAGGAGTGAGTTGGAAGATATTGGTTTGTCCGGAAGCAATTTGCGCGATAAGGCTGTCGCTCTCGTGTCTTGCCCGCGATTTTTTACGTGGAATCTCTTTATTTTGGGAAGTTTGATAGTTAACAATGAGCATGGCTACCAATATAGAGTCGGGACGATTTTCGTGTCCAAAAGTTTTCCCGAAAAGCCACACGCCATCTTGATAGTTATAGGGTTCTATCAGGGCACCCGCGGGACGGCTAAAAAAGAAACTGTCAATAGCGGCGATATTATTGAACCCTATATAACCTCCCGGAGTGTTGATAGCGAGGTTTTCGCCTTTTTTGTGATACAAACTATCTACAAGAGAATAGCCGCGCACCATATTAAACGAATCTAAGGGCAGGTTAGAAAATTGCGCGTAAATGGTACGCACGCTATCTTCTATTCGCTGTTTGTCTTCAGGGGTAGGAAGAATAGGTATCACGGCAATAGAAAGGTCGCGACTATCTTCGGTAATTTTATAGCGTAGCGAATGAGCCTTATACCAATTTTTCATTTCTTTTTCCGACACTTCTATTTGTATATCATTGAAAGCAGGAGTAGTAGCACTTGCCGTGAGCACGTTTGCCGTGAGAGACACGTTGTCTTTCGCGTATTTTTTTGCTAACTCATCGGAAAAATAAACAGCCCCTTGCGAAAGCGAACGGTAAATCGTGTACATTTTATGCTCGAAAAGGATACGCCTCTCAATAGCCTTATATTGTTTGTATATTTCGACATAACGTTCGTCTGTCGCCAATTCATCTATTTGAGATAAAATAGATTGAATATCAGCGATGGGCACTCCCATGTTGAGATAATGCTGCACGAAAGCCCCAAGATACGGGTTGGCTTGTTGCGTGCTTAGCGAAGCCTTCGCGTTAGCCATGATTTCATCGTTCATGTCTTTATTAAACACGATGCCCAACCCATCGAGTTGCTTCTCTAAAATTTTCTCATCTACCAACTGATCCCACGCGACTTGATGCGCTTGAAAAGTTTCGGTTTCATCTAATGAACTCCTATCACGAAGTAGTTTAAACAAAATAACCAATTGGTCATCTATTTTCCGGTACTCGTCATCCGCGACTTTTCCATCTATTTTTGCCATGGTAAATTCATCAGAATGCAGGTATTTGACAATAGTATTATTGTCGAACAAACCTGTTAAAAGGAACAGAAGTAACGCGAAACCGATGATTACCATCAGTAATACTCCATGTTTGCGAATTGAGCCAATTGCTGCCATATCAATGTTTTACGTTTAATTTTATATTGAATACTTATTTTATAAAAACAAGGTGCAAAAATAGTAAATTTTTTCATTCAAAAAGGGGTACCTGTTTAAAAAAAATAAGCAAAGGTTACAAGCGGGTTGAATTTAAGATTTCTGCCACATGAATTACTTTTAAGGAGCGATTTTCGCGTCGGAGTATTCCTTCTATGTGCATGAGGCAGGAAGAGTCTGTGGCTGTAATATATTCTGCACCATTTTTTTCGTGGTCTCGAATACGATCTTTGCCCATTCTTACCGATACATCGGGTTCAAAAATGGCAAATGTGCCGCCAAAACCACAGCACTCGTCTTCCCTGTCAAGAGTAATAATTTCTATACCTTCGGATTTCTCTATCAATTGCCGTACCTTATTATAAGAAACAATCATCAATTCCGTAGGTTTGCCAAGGTGCATCATGCGCAACCCATGACAACTCATGTGAATGCCTACTTTGTGAGGAAAATATATATTCAGGTCTTCGACTTTTAGTATGTCTGTCAAAAATTCGCACAACTCGAAGGTGCGTTCGCGTACTGCCTTCACCGCATCGTCTTGTGGCAAAATGTCGTAATGCTCGCGTACATGAAAAGCACAACTGCCCGAAGGTGTAACGATATAATCTACCCCTTGAAAATGGCTAACAAAGTGCCGGTAAATGGCACGGGCATCGTGCTCTGCCCCACTGTTTGCCAAGGGCTGCCCGCAACAAGTTTGCCGGTCGGGATACACGACCTCTTGCCCCAATCTTTCCAACAATTCAAGCGTGGCTATACCTACTCGCGGATAAAACATATCTATATAGCACGGGACAAACAACCCTATTTTATACTTTTTCATCTCCTGATAATATTTTATTCTTTGATTTGTAATTCTAATAATTTTAAGAAATCGTTCATGTTATTATTTTGCTCTTGCAAGGCTTGCAATTTTTCTCTCGCGCCCATGATGATCACTTTGTCGGGAAGTGTTTCGTCCACGATAATTTGCACATCTTCTATGTCGGGGCAACGAGTTCGCAAAAATGCCATAACCTCCCTGCGGTGCTGCAGGAACGTGTTCTTGATTTGGGCATTTTTTACCGTGAAAACCAACTGACGGTCTTTCATTTCCGGCATCACGTCTTTGAGCGGGTGCAATACGAAAGGCAGTTGCTTAAAAACTGTTTCAAGCAGGTCGTTCCACGTTTGGGATAAATCTGCTACCGTAGATTGGGGGAACATTGAGGCTGGCATGGGTGTTTGCTCGGGAAGAGTTGACGGCACGACAGGTACATCCGGCTCGGTAGACGTTGTTTTTGCCGAAACAGACATGGATGATCCTTGATAGCCCGCCTCGTTTTCACTAACGGGAAGTACCGGACTGTCGCGAATCACGTCCCGTACCGATGGAGACCTCGTGATCGGGGTAATATTAGGCGGGATAAATGGCTGCCGCGACAATTGAGGCTTCATCGACAGCGGGTTTTGAGGCATACCTATGGTTTGCCCTGTCATGGGCGCCGTTGTTGCCCTTTCGTTAGATACTTCGCTCCCGTGATTGCCTGACTGCCGCTTGAGTCTGTTTTAATTTATAAATATAGTTGGCATTGATTTGCATGAGGCAGATCTCTACAGACAACCTTTTGTTATTGGATAATTTATAATTAAAATCACAGGTATTGCACAATTCTAACGCGCGCATAAGCAAAAGACGGTCTAATTTACGAGCCTGTTCTCTAAACGCGGGAATAAGGCTTTCTGCCATTTCCAACAAGGGAATAGTAACTTCATCTCGTGAAAGGAGTAAATCGCGTAAATGTGCCGCCATGCCTGATATAAAATGCTGCCCATCAAATCCTTTTGACAATATCTCGTCAAATTTTAACAACGCGGCGGTCGGGTCCTCGCTGAAAAGACGATCGGTCATATCTAAATATTGATTTACGTCTAAAACATTTAGATTATTGATAGTTGCTTCGTAAGTTACGTTCTTGTCGGTAAAACTCACTAATTGGTCGAAGATAGAGAGCGCGTCACGCAGGGCACCATCTGCTTTGGTCGCGACTACGCGCAATGCCTCTGTATCCGCGGTTACCCCTTCTTGTGTTGCCACGTATTGTAAATGCCTAATCATGTCATCATCTTTGATTCTCTTAAAATCATATACTTGACAACGGGAGAGGATGGTGGGTAAAATCTTGTGTTTCTCGGTTGTGGCGAGAATAAACTTGGCATACGCGGGGGGTTCCTCCAATGTTTTTAAAAAAGCGTTAAAAGCCTGCGTGGTAAGCATGTGCACCTCGTCAATAATATAGACTTTGTAGCGGGCTCCCTGAGGCGAGACCCTAACCTGATCTACCAACGCGCGAATGTCGTCGACCGAATTGTTAGAAGCCGCGTCTAACTCATAGACATTGAACGAAGCCGAAGCATTGAACTGTTTGCACGAATTGCATTCATTGCAGGGTTCAAAGTCCTCGGAAGGGTGCTCGCAATTGAGTGCTTTAGCAAAAATACGGGCACAAGTTGTTTTACCTACCCCACGGGGACCGCAAAAAAGAAAAGCCTGCGCTACCTGACCGGTACGTAAAGCATTCTTTAAAGTCGCGGTAATCGCATCTTGCCCCACGACCGTTTTAAACGTAGATGGCCGATATTTTCGTGCCGATACAATAAAATTATCCATGCAAACAACAATAATAAGGTTATTGATACAGTAAATTTGACAGTTGTTAACTCGTCATAACGGCTGCAAAGTTACAGTTTTTTTTTAAAAGAGCATTATTTTCTTGTAAAAAAAATGTATTTTCGCGTTGTTTTTTAATAAAGATAAAACTATGCAAGATTTATGTGAGTTATTGGTTAAAAAAGGGGAATTAAAACAAGATATTTTTGAGGCAACCTTTGAGACCATGCAATTGTTTAAAGAAGCGGCTGCCGAATTTGAAATTTTTTTTAAGAAAAATTTCGCCAAAGAGCACGAGCGTATAGATGTCATCTATCAAAATAAAAATCAATATGAATTTCAATTACGATTTGCCGAAGATATTTTGGTATTCATGATGCATACCGACATTTTCGAGTTCTCGCGAACTCATGAAGTAATGCGTAGCCGTTATATTCAAGAAGACCCCTCCCGCTCGTATTGCGGAATGATACAGGTTTTTAATTTTCTTTCCGATTCATTTAAATATAAAAGAATTAATGATATAGGATATTTGATTGGGCGTATTTTAATCAATAAGGAAAAACATTACTACGTGGAGGGAAAGCGCGAATTGGCTCAGGTCATCAATAATTTTAGCACCAACGAACTATCGTCTACCTCTATTCAAGAAATCCTGTATTCGGCAATCAAGTATACCATCAATTTTGACCTTTTGCTCCCAAATTATGACGTATCGAAAGAGATTTCGGTACAAGATATGCTACAAATGGAAGATTCTATTATCCCCCTAACGACTGCTAAACGATTGGGATTCAGATTTGAACAAGATACAAGTGAAAAAAAATAATTTTTTTTACCCATAGTTATTTTTTCCAATTTTTTTTGTACCTTTGCACCGCTTTTTGAGCACCCGTTAGAGGTAGTCATACCAGAGGGTTAAAAGATAATGATGCCGCGTTCGTCTAGTTGGCCTAGGACGCAAGGTTTTCATCCTTGAAATCAGGGGTTCGAATCCCCTACGCGGTACAAATAGAGTCCATTTCTTAATGGGCGTGTACCTTAAAAGGCGCGGGTAATTGTTAGTTGTTCATATTGATTATCCGCGTTTTTTTATTCGCTAATTTGCATTATTCATGCTACATTTTTTTGAATGAAACTATTTTACTATTTTTGCATTTTCAATTAGAACTACAAGAAATGACCAATAAGTATAAAAAAATCTTTTCGTTTTTTGTTTTTTCAGGAATGATATTGTTGTCGCAGGGGCAACAACAAGTGCGGATTTTTGTTTCGCCCGCGGGCGATGATCGAAATTCGGGGACAGTGGAGGCTCCTTTGCAGACCCTTTATAAGGCACGAGAGATGTCGCGAACCATCGATGCGCGAGCGATAGAGATCGTGTTACGCGAGGGAACCTATCGACTTGCCGAGCCTGTGGTCTTTACCCCCGAAGATACGAAAAATGGAAAGTCTCTGCTCATTACTGCATATTCGGCAGGCAATGCCCCCGCGATTACAATGGAAAAAGTGATAATTAAGGGTAGCGTTCAACTGCCGTCTTTATCGTGGAAACCCTACAAGCAAGGGATTTGGCAAGCCGTTTTGCCCGATAGAATCAGCCAGATGGATATGCTTTTCGTGAATGACGAATACCGCCACATGGCACGGTTCCCTAATTTTGACAGTACGGCTTCGCGCTTCAATGGTACTTCGGCAAATGCCACGGCTCCCGAAAGAGTAAAAGGATGGAAAAACCCGGTTGGAGGCTATTTACATGCCATGCATGCCTACGACTGGGGCGATTTTCATTACCGCATCACAGGCAAAGATACTGCCGGGAATCTCGCGCTCGAAGGGGGATGGCAAAACAACCGACAAAACGGGATGCACCCGGAGTTTCGCATGGTAGAAAATATTTTTGAAGAATTAGACTGCCCCGGGGAATGGTATTATCAACCCGACACCCGAATTTTGTATTATTACCCGTTGCCAAACGAGAATATCTTTGAAGCAACTTTTGAAACCCCCATACTCAACCATTTGATAATCATGAAAGGCATGGCAGATAATCCCGTGAAAAACATCACGATTCGAGGAATAACTTTGTCGCGAACCTGTCGTACTTTCATGGAAAAATATGAACCGTTGCTGCGCTCTGATTGGACAGTTTATCGTGGAGGTGCCGTATGTTTTGAGAGAACAGAAAATTGCCGGTTAGAACAATGCGCCCTATCATATATAGGGGGAAACGCGGTGTTTTTCAATGGTTATAATCGAAACAGTGGGATAGTTTCAACAGAAATAAAGTACACGGGAGCAAGTGGGGTATGTTTCGCGGGCGACCCATCGGCGGCGCGCTCCCCTTGTTTCGAGTATGGCGAAACGTTGCCCGTTTCGCGGATAGATTTCACGAGAGGTCCGAAAAATGATAATTACCCGGATTCCTGTTTCGTGGAAAATTGTCATATCCATCACGTGGGCATGACCGAAAAACAAGTCGCGGGCATCAACCTCTCGATGTGTCATGCCATACATCTGATACATAATTCTATTTATCACACCCCCAGAGCAGGTATCAACATTTGCGATGGCACGTGGGGAGGTCATTATATTCATGGAAATGACGTGTTTAATACGGTGCGAGAAACCGGAGATCACGGGTCGTTCAACTCGTGGGGACGAGACCGTTACTGGCGTGCGCACCGACAAGCATTAGATTCTTTGCTCGAAGATACCTCCTACCAAAAACTGATACCCCTTGACGCTATTGACTATATCACACTATCTTACAATCGTTTTCGATGCGACAGGGGGTGGGATATTGACTTAGATGATGGAGCGAGCAATTATTTTATTCATCATAACCTTTGCGCGAATGGCGGTCTAAAACTAAGAGAAGGCTTTAATCGTGTAGTCGAAAATAATATATTAATAAACAATACTTTACATATTCACGTATGGTTTAAAGAGCATGGTACCGTTTTTAAAAATAATCTCGTTACCCGTCCTTACGAGATCATAGGAAAAAATTCGAGTGGAGAAAATATCGACTATAATTTTTTCACCGATAGCATTTCTTCGCGGGTAGCCTTAGAAAATGGAACGGATAGACATTCTGTTGTAATTCAGACTTTTGATACCTGCACTCGTGGGGAGGTGCGGTCGTTGCTTTCTTTATTCGACATGCACGTGGGCTGTTCTCCCTCCGCGGGAACTTTCCCGATGTTGGTTCCCGATCTTCCCGAAAAACCGCTACTCAGGATACTTTCTCATCAAGAGAAATCCACAATTGTCTTATGGGACGGGTTGAAAATAAAGAGTTTGGAGACACTTGGCGAAAGATCTGCCACAGGTATGGACAGCGAGCGAGGAGTGCTCGTGCTTGCCGTGCCCGCTTTCAACAGCCAACTGCGCGACTATTTTCGAGCCAACGACGTGATTCTCGGCATCAATGGAACCCCCGTGCAAAATCTGCAAGACTTGCAAAATTTGTTCAATACCATAAAACTATCTGACACTGTTGTTTTTGATTTGTATAGAGACCAACGAAAACAGCAAATACAAATCCCGGGAGAAATAGTAAAAAAAACTCGATAGAAAAGAATATCTTATTTTCAGACAATGCCTTAGTTTGGAAAACAAGCGCGGCAAATATCTTCTATGACTAAACCCGCTAACATGAACCCGAAAATGGCGGTCGTGTGGGCTACTGTCCCGTTGATGCGTGCTTTCAGGCTACACCATTCGTGATTGAGCAATTCGGGTTTTCCTTGTCCGGTTATAGACTTTGGGCAAAGGCATTTCGCGCTGCCACAAGCGGTGTTATATCCCTTGTTTTCGAGTACTTCCGGACTGTATACACAGAGAATTTTCTTCGCGGGCATCAGGTTTTCTTTTCGCATTTTACGACGAAGCCACGCCGCCATCGGGCAACCCGAAACTGCCCAAAATTCAGCCACGGTAACGCGGGTAGCATCCATTTTCAGTGCCGCCCCCATAGACGAATATACAACAGCCTTACTCCGTGATGATACATAAAGCAATTGTATTTTGTTACTCAAACTATCAATGGCATCAATGACATAATCGTAATCGTCCATACAAAATAAAGAAGCGTTTTCTTTACTGTATATTTCTTGTATGGCTTGAATGTTCGCGGTAGGATTTATTTCTAATAGCCTGCTTTTTAATGCTTCTACTTTTACCTCTCCTACAGTTTTGGTGGTTGCCATGACTTGCCGGTTGATATTGGTAACACAAATCCGGTCGGAATCTACCAACGTGAGTTCGCGAATTCCCGTGCGTATCAAACTTTCTGCACACCAACTGCCCACGCCTCCAACCCCGAAAATAATAACTCGCGTAGTCGCGATTTTTGTCATCGTGCTATCGCCTAAAAGCAAATTAGTTCTATTAAATAAAGACTTATTCATCGTTTTTTATCTTAATCAAAAAAAAGCCCGCTCAGGGCGGCATTTTTGCCTCTTACCTGATTTATTCGTACCCGTGTGGGACGATCTACACTGAAACTCACGTATTTACCGTTTTCATAGTCGCGAACCATGTATATCGGTTTCAACAATTGTTTGGTTTCCAAATCAAAAACTTCGATAGCCGACCGGCGACCAACTTTTTCCCAATCCACGAAATAAAGTGATAGTTGATATTTTTTCCCAAATTTTCCTTTTTTCCCATGAATATCAATGGTCATGGTTTGGTAGCAGGGGGCAGGGTCGCGGGTAGTAATCGCTCCTAATCGTCTTGTTGGGTTGCTGCCTGCTTCGTTTTGCAAGGCTCTCCGGTCAGTCGTGTCCCCTGTCCAATGCACGTGCTCGGCATTTTGGTAAAGGATATTGTCGTTTTTTAAAAAAACAACCCGGCTTACGAAATCGGGCAAATGTTCCCGATGTTTTGAAATGCCGTCAAAGTTACACAAGAGATAGCCCTTTTTCCCGTAGTGCCCGTGCCAATCGCCCGAGGTGTGATCGTCTTCAAAATAGTGCTCGCCTAACGCGTAATTCAATGGTGCTTCCTTAATTTTAGGGAACCTTTTGGGTTTGTTTGTTTTTAAAATATGGGTGCCCGCGAGAAACAGTTTGGTTTCATCTTCAGGATATTGAAAGTATGCTTCGCAGCCATCGGGCACGACAAGGATACCTTCTCCTTTGTCGCGGTCGTACTCGAAGTGTATCGTGCCATGAGGGGTAGGCATGTCGCCTTTTACCCAAGTTATTTTTTCGGACAAGTGAGGATGTACCGCGAACTTTTTGAACCCCGGTTCCATGGGACTTATCCCCAAGATCTCCTCCGAGAGCCAACGGGTAATGCCCGCGCTCCATGGATGGGTCATACTACTGTAACCACATTGATTGTTGACAGGGGCATCGTTAGGACGTGAAACATCGTTCCACGAAGGACGAAAAACCTCGAAAAAAGTAGTGCCCCCGTAGCGAATTTGTCCCCCCCAACAATCATCAATGGTGTTCAAAGCCTCCCCATAACGCCCCATTTTTGCTAATGCTTTAATAATAAAATATTGATTAAAAGGAGAATATGAAATTCTATCTTGTCGGTTAGCGAAGGCTTTTTTCCACAAGTGTTGTTCTTCTTTTGGGGTAGCAAATCCCGCGTTGATGGCATCGGCGGCGGCATGTGTCCCTAATAAATTCCACCATTGACCTTGAAACCGCCATTGCATGGACCGCCAAAGGGCGTACCACGCGTATTTGTCTGCCATGTCGGTATAACCGGCGTGGCGCAACATTTGACTGCATTCTGTCCATGCCGCGATACAGAGCATACGGTAGGCACGCTGATTTTCGAGACAATGGGGGTTTTCGAAACCCGCCCCCAATCGCTCGTCCCACCCGTAAAACGAGAGATAAGGTAAGGAGTCGTAATGAGCGTAGGCACGGTCTAATTTATCAAACAAATTACCTGACAGTGCCTCCAAAGTTGCCTCATCCCCGCTGTAATAATAATAGTCGCGTAGACTGAGTGCCCAATACAAGGCATAAGAGGCAATCCCGTTGGCTTGTCGTGCTGTGTGAAAGATATTGGTTTTAATAAAGTCGTAATTTCCAAAGGCTACTAACGCGGCGGCTTGCGAAGGGTGTGCATCGCCTGTCCACGAATGCCGGTCGCTCCGTTCCATGAGTATTGCCCCAAAATAGTCGTGTAAAAGATTGAGTTTTACAGTATAAGCCCCCGTGTACCATATTCGGGTAAGCATACTGTCGTTACACGAGAAAGAACCTTCATAATGGGTGGGCTTTACTTGGCACACGAGATGAACACGACTAAGAATAGCCGGTTGTTTGAGATTTTTAATATGAATCCACGCGAAACGCACTCCTTCGTAAAGCATGTCGTTGAGTTCGAGTCGATAGGTATTTCCATATTTGACGGGACGTGCCGTTTTCTCGGGATGTTGTGCTCCCGCGTTCACGATGGCGGGCTCGTTGTATTCGCTAATACTCGTCTCTATTTCTACCTCTGCCGGAAGGTCGCGGGAGTCAAATTCAAACCATGCCGCACTTACTCTCCCAAAATCAAAACGAATACTACAGTCGCTCTTCACTTGCAGGGTAGTTAGGTCTTTAATGTCGATGGCATGGGCTGGCTCGGA
The DNA here is from genome assembly GCA_031272025.1 of Bacteroidales bacterium. Lineage (GTDB taxonomy): Bacteria > Bacteroidota > Bacteroidia > Bacteroidales > WCHB1-69 > JAGVVH01. Next base: position 30,121 of record JAISUP010000057.1, on the reverse strand, counting down.
AACAATGCTTTCCGGGATAAGAGTGTATATTTCGAGATTATCACTTGCCGCGGGGCTTGCCCACCGGTAACCAACTAACGGGTCGGGGGAGGCGGCAACCTTTGCCCCGGTATAAAAACCACTCACCGTAGGATAAGGTTCTATGCTCTTTTGGGCACGGGCACCCCACGAAACCCACAAGCATACTATCCATAAAAAAAGTTTTTTTATATCCATAAAATCAATTTGTTTTTTCTGCCGGTTCGTGCCCTTCTTCCCATTGTTCGTAGCGTTGAATAATTTTGGTTACGAGATGATGCCGTACTACATCACTTTGGTCTAAAAAGACAAAGTCAATACCGGGTATATCTTTGAGTACTCGAGAGGCATGTATCAGTCCCGATCGTTGTTGTCGGGGTAAATCTATTTGGGTAATGTCTCCCGTGATAAAGAATTTGGCATTCTTTCCCATGCGGGTTAGAAACATTTTCAGTTGGCTTTCGGTGGCGTTTTGGGCTTCATCTAAAATGACATAAGCGTGGTCTAAGGTTCGTCCGCGCATGAATGCCAAGGGTGCGATTTCCACGGTTTTATCTTCAAGATAGGCAAGCAGTTTTTGCATGGGGAGCATATCCCACAGGGCATCATAAAGAGGTTGCAGGTAGGGGTCTAATTTGTCGCGAAGGTCCCCGGGTAAAAAGCCGAGATTCTCGCCTGCCTCCACGGCGGGACGTGTGAGTATAATACGGCGTATTTGCTTGTTTTTGAGTGCCCGCACGGCTAAGGCTACGGCGGTGTAAGTCTTTCCCGTGCCCGCCGGTCCAATGGCAAAAACCATGTCATTGTGTGCCGCGCTCGTTACTAACCGCCGCTGATTAGGAGTAATTGCCTTAATCATCTTCCCCTCGCGCCCGTGCAAAATAATATCATTGTCCATCGCCTGCCGGTCCATGCGATAAAAAGAATCATCTTCGGCACTCGTGATATTAAGTATGTCGGTCTCAGTCAATTGCTCAAAACGATCATAATGCTGTAACAACAAATGAAATCGTTCGCTAAAAAGAAAAATTTCCTGTTCTTCTCCATTTATTTTTAACTCATTACCTCTCGCCGTGATCTTAATTTTGGGATAAATATGTCTCAGCAACTCTATATTGGCATTTTGTCGTCCGTAGATCCCGACCACCGCGTGGGGGGGAATCTCTATAATGCTTTCCATAATTTTTCTAAAATATCTTCCACATTCATTTTTTCCTGATTCCCGCTTTCCATATCTTTGAGCGTGAACAGGTTTTCTTTCATTTCTTCCTCTCCTGCCATAATAACAAACGGGATATGTTTGGCATTGGCATAGTTAAGTTGCTTTCCTAATTTGGCGGTATCGGGGTACAATTCGCAGGCGATGCCTTTGTCGCGCAGCCGTTGCAACACGGGAATAGCATACCGTACTTCTGCTTCTCCAAAATTAAGAAATAGGGCTTTCACGGGAGCAGAAATCGAAGCAGGAAAAAGATTCAACGTATCCATCACGTCATAAATGCGCTCTGCCCCGTAAGAAATGCCTACCCCCGACAGGTTTTTAAGACCAAACACGCCCGTGAGGTCGTCATAACGACCGCCCCCGGAGATGCTACCCATCGCCGTATTTAATGCCCTAACCTCGAAAATAGCCCCGGTATAGTAATTCAGCCCCCGTGCCAAAGATACATCAATCTCTATCTCTGACAGTACCTCTAATTGCTTGGCATAGTGAAGAACTGTCTCAATTTCTTCTACTCCCAGACTTCCGGTTGACCCCGGTTCAAACAAGGACTTCAATTGCAAGAGTTTTTCTTCGTTACTCCCCTTCATCAGGCAAACCGGTGCTAATTTATTCACACATTCCGGCGACAAACCCTTTTCGTACAATTCGCTAACTACATTCTCGTATCCTATTTTGTCCAACTTATCCATCGCCGTGCAAATGTCGAGAGTTTTGTCGGCAGCACCAATGTATTCGGCGATACCGGACAATATTTTGCGGTTATTGACTTTGATAGAAACACGGATACCCAGTTTTTCAAAAATATCGTCTGTAATTTTGAGCAATTCGGCTTCATTAAAGAGTGAATTGCTCCCGATAATGTCGGCATCGCATTGATAAAATTCGCGATAACGTCCTTTCTGAGGGCGGTCGGCACGCCATACCGGTTGCATTTGATAGCGTTTGAAAGGGAACGTGAGTTCGTGTTGGTGCATGACCACGAACCTCGCGAAAGGAACGGTCAGGTCGTAGCGAAGCCCTTTTTCGCAAATTTGACCGGCAAGATGGACAGGCGCATCTTGCAAATTTGCACCCCGCGTAAAATCTCCGGAATTTAAAATCTTAAAAATTAATCTATCTCCCTCCTCCCCATATTTGCCCATGAGAGTACTCAAATTCTCCATAGAAGGGGTCGCGACCGGCAAAAACGCGTATTTCTCAAACACCCGCTTTATCGTGTCAAATATATAACCCCGACGAAGCATCTCTTCGGGAGTAAAATCACGCGTCCCCTTCGGAATAGACGGTTTTATTGCCATATTTCTTACCTTATATATTAAATAAACTTAAAATGTATTTCGTAAAGAGCGGACAAAAATACGTGAAATTTCTGAATTGTAAAGAAACAAATTGTTTTTTCGGAAAAAAAATGTACTTTTGCAAAAAAATATCATGCATATTTCTGATTTTGCCTTAAAAAACAGATTGCTTATCAATTTTTTGGTTATCGCTTTGCTTTGCGGGGGCGTGTGGTCGTTTTTTAAAATGGGAAAAAGCGAAGACCCTGAACTAAAAGTACGTGTAGCACAAATTGTTACAATATACCCGGGGGCATCTGCGCGAGAAGTAGAACAACAAATTACCCTCCCGCTCGAAAAAGCAATCAGGGCAATCCCCGAAGTAGGGGAGGTGTCTTCTAAATCTTGCAACGACCTTTCTATTATTCAGGTAATTCTCAACATTACTTTGCCGGAAAAAGAAATCCCGCAAGGTTGGGACCTCTTGCGCCGTGCCGTCTCTGATACGCGCGCTCAATTGCCCGAAGAAGCCCGAACCCCTATAGTCATGGACGACTTTGGAGATGTCTACGGGCTTTTTTACGCGATGACCGCGGACGGCTTTCAAGACAAAGAACTCAATCATTATGCCGATGTGCTCAAACAAGAATTGCAAACCGTGGAAGGAGTAGGCAAAGTGGCACTCTATGGCGAACAAAAACCCTGCGTCTATATTGATATTCAACAAGATAAATTGAAAAACAGGGGCGTGCATTTCTATGAATTGTTGCTCACCATTAGGGGACAAAATCAAATGGTATACCCGGGATATTTTAATGCCGGAGATGCCCGTGTGAGAGTAAATATTACAGATAAGTATAATAATATCAATGATATAAAAAATCTATTAATTCGAGGGCATGAAGACGATTGTTTGTCTTTGAAAGACATTGCTCACGTGTACGAAGGGGTAGAGATGCCCGTGCGAAACAGTATGCGTTTCGATACTTTGCCTGCCATTGGTGTGGCTATTTCCATGGCTCCCGGACACGACATTACCAAAGTGGGAAAAAACGTAAAACATAAGTTAAAAAATCTATTCGACTCAGGCGTGATACCCGTGGGAATAACATGCCATAAAGTCTTTTTCCAATCCGAAAGGGTAGAAGAGGCTATCTACACTTTCTTGCTCAATTTGCTCGAATCGGTTCTTATTGTAGTGGCAATTCTTATGCTTACCATGGGAGCGCGTAGCGGCATTATATTGGGAATCAATCTTGTAATTATTGTTTTAGGGTCATTTTTCGTGCTCAATCTCTTTGATGGTACCCTGCAACGGGTGTCGTTGGGGTCGCTCATCTTAGCCATGGGAATGTTGGTAGATAACGCTATCGTGGTGATAGATGGGGTACTTATAGATACGCGCAGGGGGCTACCCTATCCCGATTTACTTACCCATACGGCAAAGAAAACGGCACTCCCGCTTTTGGGTGCCACCCTGATCGCTATTCTCGCATTTTTCCCCATTTTTCTATCTCCCGACATGGCAGGCGTGTATGTCAGAGACCTCTTTATCGTCCTTACGGTTTCCTTGCTCATCAGTTGGCTACTCGCGCTCACGCTCGTCCCTATGCAAGCCGACCGTTTGCTGGTAAAACGAGTGAAAAAAACAACAGGCGAACTCTTCTCCGGCAAATTTTATCGCGTTTACCGGCGTGTGCTTGTTGCCCTGCTCAATCATAAAGCCCCTACCATCGCCGTAGTCGTGCTACTCTTACTGCTAAGTGCTTGGGGATTCCGTTTCGTGAAACAAGGATTTTTCCCCGACTTCAAATACGAGCAAGCCTATATTGAGTATAAGATGCCCGAAGGCACGAGAATAGAAAAAGTGCGTGCCGATTTGCAAGATATGGAAAAATTACTCATGCAACGAAAAGACATCAAACACGTAACAACCAGTTTGGGAGGAACCCCTTTTCGCTATAACTTAGTCCGCTCGTTTGCAGAGCCTTCGTTAGGCTATGGCGAGATCATCGTGGACTTTCAATCTCCCGAAGCCATGCAGGAGGCTTTGCCACAACTGCAAAAAATATTGTCCGAAAGGTACCCGCAGGCTTTCGTGAGACTGAAAAAGTATAATTTAATGTATAAACCTTTTCCTATCGAGATACTCTTTACCGGACCCGACCCCGCGGTATTGAAAAAACTGTCGGCACGGGCAGAGCAAATCATGCGGGCAGAGCCTTCGCTCATGCTCGCGGGTAACGATTGGGAACCCCTTGCCCCGGTATACACGATACAATATGAACCCGCCGCCGCCCGTGCTTACAGGGTTACGCGCTCAGACATCGCCCTCTCTACACTCGCCGCCACAGACGGTATCCCCATCGCCTCGCTCTACTTCGGAGATACCCCCGAACCGGTATACTTGCGAAGCCTCAATGCCAAAAGCCAACCCATAGAAGACCTCGACAATATCCCCATCTTGCCCGCGTTGCCATCTTCCCGTGCCATCAACAGAGAATCTTTACTCGACCTCGCCTTAGGAACAAAAAATACAACCCGTTTTATTACCGACCTTTTGCAACAGCCCATGCTCAATCAAGTTACAAATTCCCCTACCATAGCATGGGAAGACTTGGTCATCAGACATTATAACGGACAGCGCGCGATTCGTTCGCGTTGCAACAATCAATTTGGGTTTACCCCGGAACAGGCACGAGCCAAAATCAAAGATAGCATCGAAGCCATTCCTTTGCCCGCCGGATACACCATGTCGTGGCAAGGTGAAGTAGCCGCCAGTAAAGAATCAACCCGATACTTATTCGCTAATATCCCGCTCGCTATCGTGCTCATGATAACTATCCTACTTATGCTGTTTAAAGATTTTCGCAAAACCTCTATTATCGTGCTCTGTGTCCCGTTAGCCGCGATAGGAGTCGTGAGCGGCTTGCTGGTCTTTGACCGCGAATTTGGTTTTGTCGCCATCGTGGGTACCTTGGGACTGATAGGCATGATGATAAAAAACGGGATCGTGCTCATTGACGAAATTTCTTTGCTCATCAAAGAAGGAACACCCTTGCAAGAAGCATTAGTAACGGCTTCGCTTTCGCGACTGCTACCCGTAACCATGGCGGCAGGAACTACCATTCTCGGGATGATACCCCTGCTCTCTGACGTGCTCTTTGGCGCGATGGCAGTATCTATCATGGGAGGTCTACTCGCCGGAACCTGCATCACGCTCTTCGTAATCCCCGTACTCTATGCGTTATTCTATAAAAAATGAAAAAACAAATAGTTAATTATAAACGTTTTAAATAAAATTATCAACAATAAAATGAAAAAAACTTGTTTTTTTTTTGAAAAAGGTGCTTGTTAATTTAAAATTATTTGTATTTTTGGGGCTTGAAATTTGAAAGCATTTTTTTCAACAAGTTTATGCCGGGAACAGAAAAGAATTTGAAGAAAAATCTTGTCCGTGAAAGCAAAAGTTTTTGTGTGATAAAATGTTGTTTGTAAAGTAAATAAATGAATGGAGAATCAATATAAATGAAGACCATAGAGATGAAGAAGATTTTGTTTTTCTGGTTATGTTTCGCGGGAATGAGTTGTGCGCTTTTTGGACAAAATATAGGACAAGCCGATGCCCAATTCACGCTTTTTCCGTGGGCTTCGTCTTATTATAACCCCGGTGCCGCCGGTGAACAAAACAACACGATATGTTTTACCGGCTTTTTTAGACAGGAATACATGGGTTATAAAGACCAAAATGGTAGCCAAACCGGAGAAACCTCCGAAACTTCTACCACGACATCTAACAGTAGTAGCAGTAGTTCAACAGATAAAGGAAGCAAATATAGCGATGGACAACAGTTTTTGGCAAATTTAGACTTCTATTCCCGTAAAATTCATGGGGCATTAACCCTTTCATTCTTAAAAGATGCCGTGAATCGTTCTTCCGGACTGCCTCACGATAATATAGGAGTACGTTTGGGCTATGCCTTTAAGATGAACGCCGGACCCGGGAAATTAGGTATCGGGGCGCATGTCGCCTTCGTGAATAATGCCGTGGATAAATCCAAAATGTCATTGGAAGTTGCCGAAGACCCGTTGGTAAACGAAATTACCGAATCTATGATGAACCTCGATTTTAACGTGGGAGCATTCTATAAAACCGAAACATGGTACGCGGGGGTGTCGCTCTCTCACGTACTCGGTCCCGAAGCCCCGATTACCTTGTCGGGCAATACCTACCTCGAACCCGGACGGCATTTGTACGTGCACGGGGGATATAAATGGATACTCCCCTGGTTCCCCAGTTGGGTCATCGAACCACAAGCATTGTTTAAATTAAATACCCCCAGCGCGTTTGGCTTCGATGTGATGGTGCTGGCACGATATAATGGAATCTTGTGGACAGGTATGTCATATCGCTATCAAGGAGGGATGAATATCATGTTTGGAGCGAGACCTTTCTTTAACTCCTCCAACAACTACCTCAAAGGAATAGATATCGGCGTGGCTTACGATTTCCCCCTAACCCGAATAGGACGCTACAAACAAGGATACAGTGGCGGGAACGTGGAGGTGATGATACGCTATTGCTTTGACATATACCGACAAGAAACCTATTCCGGCTACGGAAATAACCGCTACATCTACAAAAATCAGTATTAAAATATAAAAAAAAGAATAATTTTTATTACTTTGTAAAATAAAATAAATAAATATACGTTATCAAAGAAACCAAAAATTCGCAGAAATGAAAAAGATAGCATTCGCAATGATCGTGGTATCCGTAGTGTTGACTGCCTGTAGCAATAAAGGCGATGGTCAGTTGGTAGGTGTGAAAGACCGCCCTAAAATGTTGGAAACAGAACCCTTTGGTATGGTTTTTGTCCCGGAAGGGTATTATATGATGGGCGCGGGCGAACAAGACGTGCCTTACGCTTATACCAATCAGTCAAAACCGGTTACCATACGTCCTTTCTGGATGGACGAGACCGAAATCACGAATAACGAATACCGTCAATTCGTGAATTGGGTACGCGATTCATTGGCTCATGTCCTGCTCGGAGAGGCTGATATCTCGGAAGAGGGCGACAAAGGTGGTCATTATCTTAAATACGAAAAAGGTGAAAGTATTGGAGAAGTTATTGAACCTAAGTTAATTAATTGGAACGAGAAAATTCCTTGGGACAGCGATAACGAAGAGGTGCAAGCCGCGCTAAGCCCGCTATATACCAAAATCTCTACCCGTTTTTATCACTATCGCGGACCGCGTACCAATACCTCTATGTTTAACTATGAATATTGGGACTTCGACTACCGCAATTACCGTGATCCGAAAAATCCCGAAATCTTTGGGGCAGCAACCAAAGAATTTGACAAGGAAGGGTACGAATATGGTGGGTTATATGCCAATCGTCCAAGCAGTTTGGGGCAAGGTGCCGAAAGGTTTATCCGCCACGAAGTGGTCAATATATACCCCGATACCCTTTGCTGGGCACACGACTTTGCTTATTCTTTTAACGAAGACATGTTAGAGAACTACTTTAATAATGTAAAGTTTGACAATTATCCGGTGGTAGGAGTGAATTGGGTACAAGCCAAGGCTTTCATTCATTGGAGAACTTTTTTGCGCAACGCGTGGCTTGCCTCAAAAGGGCACCCGCAAGAGATGCGTTTTCGTTTGCCTAATGAGGCAGAATGGGAATATGCCGCCCGCGGGGGTATGTCTTTGAACCCCTACCCGCACGGAGGTCCTTATGCCACGAATGCCAAAGGCTGTTTCTTGCTTAACTTCAAACCACAACGCGGAAATTATAGGGCAGACGGTCATACCTACCCCGCTATCGTGGCTCATTACCATCCTAATGACTACGGGCTTTTCGACATGGCAGGTAACGTGTCAGAGTGGTGCGAAGATGCTTACGATAAATCTTCCGTGAACTTTACGCACGACCTCAACCCCCAATATCGCTACTATGCTCAAAAAGATGACCATTCTTCTAAAAAACGTAAAGTGATTCGCGGCGGCTCGTGGAAAGATATCAGTTATTATTGTAACGTATCCACGAAAGCCTTCGAGTATCAAGATACATGTGCTTCGTTTATCGGCTTCCGTTGCGTGCAATCTTATATGGGACACGACAGAGAAGACGCTTATAAAACAGAATCTCACGTTTATTAAAATCAATACATTTATCATATTTCAGTAAAAAACAAAAAAATTAATTTAACCTAAAAAAATTTAAAGTATTATGGGTCTTTATCAATTGGTAAGAAGTAAACCTTACAAAAATTTCATGTCGAAATTGTATGGTATTGGAGCATCTGTTGTTATTTTGGGTGCTTTGTTCAAAATTTTGCACTTAACCGGTGCGGATCAAATGCTTATTTTAGGCATGGGAACAGAGGCTATTATTTTCTTTTTCTCGGCATTTGAACCTCTACACGTGGAATACAATTGGTCGTTAGTGTATCCTGAATTGGCATTAGGAAACGAAGAGCACACGTCAAAGAAAGACAAGAAAATCCTTTCCGGTACCCCTACCCAACAATTAGACCGCATGTTGGAGGAAGCCAAGATAGGTCCCGAATTGTTGGAGAGTTTGGCAACGGGTATGCGCAATTTGAGCGAAAATGCACAAAAATTGTCGGGAGCCGCGGATGCTACCGCCGCGACGGATGTGTATGCCAGCAATTTAACAAAAGCCGCGGAATCGGTACGTAACCTTTCGGTACAATACGACAAAACCTCCGAAGCCTTATCCAAAGATTCCGGAGCCGCAGAATCTTACCAAGAAAGTATGCAAAGAGCAAGTCAAGCCGTGAGCAACCTCGCTAATATTTATGAGGCTACAACCAAAAATATTGAAGGAGATACTGCCTTGTATAACGAGCAATTGGGAAAACTTAATCAATATTTAGGATCCATGAATGCTATTTACGAGATGCAAAGCAAAAATACGCAAGCAATGGCAGAAAGTTTCAAACAAATAGAAGCCAACGTGCAAGCATCAGCCGAGAACACGCAAAGATACAAAGATGAGGTAGAAAGATTAACCCGGAGCATCTCGCAGTTGAGTAACGTGTATGGCAACATGGTCGCCGCCATGAACCTGAGTAAATAAAACACATACGTTCTTGTAATAAATTAAGTATTAACGAAATAAAACAAAGATACTATGGGTGCAACAAATTGCCCGGAAACCCCGCGGCAACGAATGATAGGGATGATGTATCTCGTGTTAACCGCCATGCTGGCGTTGAACGTGTCGAAAGATATGTTAGATGCTTTCGTTACGGTAGATGAAACATTGGTGAGATCTAACGCGAATATAGAATCCACGATAAGTTACGATTATCAATTGCTGAAAAATCAAGAAATGATTCTTGGTAAAGATAAAGTCGCTAACGCGATGAATAAAGCCAATCAATTGCAAAAACAGAGCAATGATATGATACAATATATTGAAAAGATGAAAGAAACTCTTCTCAATACGGTAGATAAAAGTTCTAAAACAAAAGATGGCAAACCTAAATCGGCACGAGATATCGAGGGCAAGGACAACTATAGCAAAGCCTCTAACTTTTTTATGGTGGAAGGAAATGCTAAAAAATTGAAAGATGAGTTGTTAAAGTATAGAAATTCTGTCTTGAATTTGATAGAAGATCCTATGCAACGCGAAAATTTCAGCAAAAACATCGGGATTGATGTGGAAGGCAAATATTATAATAATAATGGACAAGAAGAGTCGTGGGAAACCCATAATTTTGACCACACGATTTTAATTGCTTGTGTTACTTTGTTGAATAAAACCATGGGTGAGATAAAGAATGCCGAATCAATGGTGTTGAAAAATATCATTAGTGGGATTAGTGCCAACGACTTTAAATTTGACAACGTATCGGGTAGGGCGATTCCCAAGTCGCAAATGGTTTTTGAAGGCGAAGATTATGAGGCAGATATTATCGTGGCGGCATTTGATTCCAAACAGTCGCCCGAAGTGTATTACCGGATGGGTGCCGACACCCTTACCGACATCAGTTCCGCTACCCGTTTGGAAGGCGAATCCGGTATGGTGAAACTGAAATTACATGCTTCTTCGACCGGGGACCAGAAATATGCCGGGATTATTAAGATTAAAAAACCCGATGGTTCGGATGGTTTCTATGCTTTTAAAGATAAGTATTCGGTAGTAAAGAAAGCCGGTACGGTAGCCGCCGAAAAGATGAACGTGCTTTATGCCGGTATCGCGAACCCGCTTTCCGCTTCCGCCCCCGTGGACCCGAAGAAAATCCGACTAAGCGTTCCGGGCTGCACGGTGAAACAAACCGATGCCGGTTGGGACGTGGACGTGCCCGCTTCGTTGATAGGCAAACAAGTAGAAGCCTCTATCAGTGCAGACATGGGCGGTAATAGAGTTGTACCCCTCGGTACTACTAAGTTCCGCGTGAAAAAAGTGCCGAACCCCGAACCCTATATCAACGGGAACATTCAAGGGGGCAGACACTCCAAAACAGAGTTGCTTACAGGAGGTTTCTTATTGGCAAAAATGGGTGAAGATTTCGTGTACGACCTGCAATGGAAAGTAAAATCGTGCCGGGCAACGATCACGGTTCGAGGCTTAGATGAAATTGTGGTTTGTACCAACCTTTTTAGCGAAGATTTGAAAAGTAAAATACAAAAAAGCCCCCCGGGTACGGTTATCACTTTCTCTGAAATCAGGGCAACATCAACCGCCGGTGAACGGGTTTTGAGAGATGTTACCGTTAGAATTAAATAAAAAAATAATTGCGATATGAAAAAGTTCAGTCTTTCCATCATGTTTCTTTGCTTGGGCGTGTTTGCTTTCGCGCAACCCGTGTATGATGAAGAAGATGATTTTGGTGCCGAAGGTACCACGTTAGAGCAGCCCGCTCAACCCCTCGCTCCATTGGAATCCCGATGGAAAAAGGAAAATATTGGCGAATTTTCTGACGACATTGCCTATAAGCCGCAACGAGAAAGCGATGTCTTTTATCAATGCTACGTGTGGCGTACTATCGACTTGCGCGAAAAAATGAATCACCCGCTCTATTTTCCCACCGAATCTGATAGAGCAGGAATCATGAGATCGCTCGCGAATGTCATCTTAGACGCTATCGATGAGGAAAATCCCGCTAACCCTAAGGCGCTCGCGATTTATGACGACCAAAATTGTAACGTGCTAAAAAGCCAAGAAAATTTAAAAGCCGCCATGGTACAAACCTCTACTCGCGAAAATATTGACCCTGAAACAGGGGAAGTATTGCCCGATGTGCTAACCATTGAGGAAAAAATGGAAGGAAGACATATTATGTCTTATATGTTGAAAGAAGTATGGTATTTCGATGCCCGCCATTCCGAGATGAGACAGGAAATCCTTTGCATCGCACCCATGATAGAAAGGGAAAGACCGACAACCAACTCTTCTTACGATGTCAATAACGAGTTTGAAGAAGAAGTAGTTGCAGCACCAAAACAAAAAATGGTTTTGGGTTGGATTCGTTACGACCAATTGCGCCCCTATTTGGCAAAACAAGAAGCATTTAACGTTAAAAACAACGCCCAACGGATGTCGTATGACGACATGATTACTTGGAAAAGACAATTTTCGAGTTATATCACGGGACAAGAAAACGTTTACAACAATCGCGGTACCAGCGAATACATTACCAACCCTAGAGACCAAATGATTCGTGCCGATGAAATTTCCAATAAAATACGCTCGTTAGAAAGCGACCTTTGGGAAATGTAATCCTGCTGAAATACGATTTACGCATAATAATGGTGAAAGTGGCTACTCGCGACAAACGAGTAGCCACTTTATTTTATAGCATCATCAGGGGCTGTCTCAAAAGTAGAAAAGCCGCGTCATTCCGGCGAAAGCCGGAATCCCCTTCTAATTGTTAAAGATTAATATACAATCATTTAGTATTTGACGGTCTTCGGGAGATGGCGGAGAGATCCCGTGTCGCTGCACGGGACGCCATGACGGGCTTTTGAGACAGCCTCTTATTAAAGTGTCTTCCCCGCGGGAAAAATAGCACCTCAAAAAAATTATTCTTTGTCCCTGCTAATGGCTACCCTGATTTTCTCGTAGCCTCGTCGTTGCAAACACGTGCCGCTAAAATAACGTTGAAACTGCTCGCTCGTCAGGTTTTCCCAGTCGCTGTCGGTGAAGTGGAGAAAGGGTGCTTGATAGCGTTGAGCATCGGTAGGGTAGGAGAGAGCCCGGTTGCGCGGGCATACCTCCTGACAACGGTCGCACCCAAATATCCACGGGCTACACTGTATTTTGGGAAAATGTTCGCCCGTACCTTTATATTCTACGGTGTGATAGGCAATGCAGCGGCGGGCATCTACACGGTAAGGTTCGTGTAGTGCCCCCGCGGGACATGCCTCTACGCATAAACGACAAGACCCGCACGGGTCTTGTCGCTCGGCAAGCGCGGCAGGTTCCGTGGTAGGTAAATGTAACGTGGTGAGTATGATGCCAATGAAACAATAAGATCCCGAAGAACTGAGCAATAGCCCGTTTTTGCCCAAATGCCCTAATCCTGCCTGTACTGCCCATTGTTTTTCCGACAAGGGAGACGTGTCTACCGTGATCTTGTATTGCTCCCCGGTGGTCCCCGCGTGCACGAATGCTGCCAAGGCTTCCAATTTTTCTCTCATGAAAATGTGATAGTCTTTGAGTTGCGCGTAACGGGCTACCTTGTACCGGCTTTGAAGTTCGAGGGGAAGCCGGTAGTCGTAAAGACACACGATCACACTTTGACAGCCGGCAAGAAGTCGCGTAGGCAGGAACCGGTGTCCTGTCTCGCGGGCAAGATACAACATGTCAGCGTGAAAACCAAGGGCTATACTTTGTTCAAATTGCTGTCGCGCCTCTACTAATGCCCCAGCCCCGGCAATACCTATGCCCGAAAACCCCAAACGAAAAGCATAATCTTTCATGTTTTTGAACAAGATTCATGTGAATAAAAAAATCGTTTTTTTCGAGACAACAAAAATACAAAAAATAATTCATTGATATAAAAATACTTACATTTTTTTTTTTTTTTTTTATTTTTTTCGTAAAAAAAGCACGTTTTATATTAAAATTATTGTATTTTTGCAAATTCATAACTTAAACATGAGAAAACGGGTTTTCTCTCGGATTTTTGTGTTGTATGTGTTTGAGAATAAATAAATTAAAAGATATTAGTAAATAAATTTAAACAATTAAAATTATGAAAAAATTAGTATCATTTTGCATGACAATGCTCTTTTTGGGGCTTTTGCTTATGCAAGGGACAACGAAGGCACAGTCCAACTGCGGGATTTGTTTTACCACGGATGCAAGTAGCCTGACTTTTAATGGCGTGAAAGGGACAACCGACACGATAGAGTTAAAAGTCTTTTGTGGCGATTGTACTCCTGATAAAAGGCTCTCTATTGGTTGGGAAATTAAGGCTAACAGTGCGGTGCTCGACAATAGCGACCTACAGCATACGCTTAGTCAGTACGCGGATGTGAGCCTGAAATTGATTTATGGGGAGTTAGGTGCACTGGGGCAAACCTTGCAAAGCGGGGAACCCTACACCACAGAGTTCGCCGGTACCATACACGAGAAGAAAGTCTATTCCGACTTCCCCGGTGCCGCCGACCAAGCCGAAGGATACCTTAACCTCGGCTACAACAAACTCGACTACCTCAATTGTCAATTCATGGCAACTACCAAAATGTTGCTCGTGGTAACATGGAAAAAAACCGGTAACTACGAGATCACTCTTTTCGCTAACGAGCGCACCGGCGGTACGGAATTCTCTACCCTTACCTACGACAACGCGCACCCGGAAAGATGCATCGGCGGTCATGGCTCTGCTATCCTTACTTATAACGCTGCCCAACTGACCACAGATGCTCACCAAACCGGAACCGAAAACGTTACCGTGGATTTTTGCACTACCGACAACGGCTATACCTATACTTTCCCCGACGGCAAAGTTTGGCACTTCGATACCAGCACTTATTATCATGCAGATGCAGATCAAAATTTAGTTGATACTGGTTGGAAAACTGCCCCTTCGATACCCAATACGAAAGATACCCTTTTTAACGGTTCTTATCACTATACCACGCTCATCAATTGCATCGAGTACGACAGTACGATTAACTTGGTTGTTGTACAACTCAATTCTCCCGACCAACTGCAACTGCTCGTGATAAGCAAAGCAAACAATATTAGCGACACGTCTGTATGTCCGGGAGACACGGCTATATTGGGATTTTCGGAAGCCGAAGTAACCGCTTTGGGCGGCATGGCTTCTTATGTATGGGCAGGTCCTAACCCCATGCCGGATCCCTCCTTGGACATCAGTGCTGTTACAGATGAGACCATCACGATCAATGCCCCCGATTACCCATCGGGAACTTACAGGTTCTATGTAACCGCGACAACCAACGGGGGCTGCACCATGATAGACAGCATTGATGTTACCATTCATGCTCCTACTCTTTTTACTTATGATCCCACGAACCCGCATACCTTACTTGCCCACGACACGATATGCTCCGGGGAAACCGCTCATTTCACCATTACTCTTGACGGACCTCAGGATAACTTCACTAGTCAACTTATATGGGGAAAAGATACTATAGCCTTTCAAAATCCCTCTGATACTTACCCCGTGGACTCTGTTCCCACGGCGAACACGACTTCTGCTACCCCGCGGGTAGACAGTTACATCGCGATAGTGTCAGACAAGTGGGGTTGTCTTTATTATGATACGGCATACGTTTCAGTGGCGGCACTGCCTTCGTTGGTTATCACCGAGCCGGATACGCTTTGCAGAAATAATGCCAATTATTTCCGCGTTGAGGTAGAAGATACCCTCACGAATGCTGCCCTTTTCAGTTGGAGCGGCGATGTAGACACCGTGTCTTCGGCTATGGGTGCCATAAACACGATTACTTTAAGCCAAGCCGCCGGTAAATACACGGCTAAGGTAGACAGCGCGACCAATGCTTTTGGTTGTAAAGGTGGCACCGCCGAAACTTTTGTCTTGATACAAGATACGATAAAAGTACATTTTGACTTACAAACTCCCCCGGTATGTAGCGGTTCTGCTTATACTTTGGCAGCCGTACCTGTGAGTGGAACTCCTACCACATTCACGTGGACTCCCGATACTGATGTAGAAGACGATACGGTTAAGGTAGCATCGGCACCTGCCGGCGACGCGAGTTACACCGTTGCAGTTACTTTCTCCGATAACGTTTGTACTACCATCGCCGATACCATTATTACCGTGTATCCTATGCCGCAAGGCGACATTGAAGTATTGCCTACCGATAAAAAACAGGCTTGCCATCAAGAAACAGTTACCTTCTGGGCAGGCGTGGACAGCGCATCTTATACTTACACGTGGACACTCGTGAAAAGATCAAATGCCCCCGCGACGGCAGATACCATAAAAACTTTCACGGCACAAAACGACACCATGACCTACACCTTCTTGAATACCACCGGTGAAAACGTGATGTATGACGTGTTTGTAAACATTATTAGCAACTATGGCTGCGATACCACTTTTGTAGATTCCATTGAAGTATATCCTGCCTTAGTTCCGCAAATAGGACTGACACTCAGCACCGCGGACACGCTTTGCTCGGGACAATCTGTTACAGTAACCATTAAAGGAGGTAGCGATCCCAAGTATGATATTATATGGCAGCACGATGGTACTAAAGATACTACGGCTACTTTTACTAACGTGTTGAAAGATGTGGCATGCGATTCTACTATTCTTGCCTCGGCAATCGTGAAGGATACGAAGACGGGATGTCAAGTTACCTTAGACACGAACTTAACTTTCTATGCTTTGCCGCATATTGAAAAAACATCACATCTAACTTACGACACGGCGGTATGCCCCCGTGATACGATATCTCTGTCGGCAGCCAGTTTGAATAAAAATGCTGCGTGCAATACTTATGCTTGGAAATGGTCAAATGGACAAGAAGTAACAGGTACTACACAAAGTTCCGTTAAAATAGAAACACCTGCTACCGCGGGAGAATACCCGTATAATGTAGTGGCTGTGGCAAAAGGCGGCTGCACGGATACCCTTAAATTTAAAGTTTTGGTAAACCCGTTGCCGACTTTGAGTTTGGATACCAACCGTTGGCTGTGTCATGCCACGGATAGCATCATCATCGGCTTTACCGGCACGGCTCCTAACACGGCTGTGGGTCTGGGTACTTTAACTTATGCATGGAATAATGGTGAAACCGGTGCAAACATTTACGGGAAACCCACCGCGCATTACACGGTTACGGTTACGGATACCTATCAAAAAGCAGGTTTCAATGAAACGGCTTGCGCTGCCGATACCGGCATTTGGGTAAAACAATACCCGGAAATCACGGGTGATTTTGAAGAAGATACCATTATTGTATGCTACAACACGGATATCGTGGTAAGATTTGTTCCTACTACTACCGATGCTTTGACTTATGTTTGGCAGGCTCCCGCGGCAATCCAACCTAATTTCACGGATAGCGTGAATGTCACGGTGGCAGACGATTCTGTGGCTTATATTTTGAAAGTGTCTTCTAAAAATCCTGACATCTTCATGCCTTCACGCGGTACCTATTGCTCTATTGTAGATACGGCACTCGTGTATGGTATTGCCTACCCGGAATACGAATTGACGGCAGATCCTAACGACAGCGTTTGCGTTGACCAAACCATGTACCTGATCGCCGCGGATACCAATACTGCTGTTTTCAACTATGGCAGAACGATTACTTATTCTTGGCAAATCACCTACGGTACGGCAGTGGGAGCGTCTTATGATTCTCTGCAAGTAACTACTAACGCGGCAGTAGCAGGCTATGGTGTGGTAGAGATTGAGGCTGAAGGCAGAGGTACTTCGTGCTCCGTAACCGATTCTATTCCCTTCTGGGTTATCGCGTTACCGGCTCCGGTTATCACTCCTGACGATACAGTACTCTGTTTCAATGGCGGAGATGTGACATTCGTGGTGGAAGATGCCAATAACGTGGCGGTTAGTTACGCGTGGAAAACAAATTATGATAACAACTCTAAAACCGGTGCATTTTTTACCGTAAACGATAAAGATACGGTAACGATCACGAGAAACTTGGGATCTGATAATGCCACGGATAGTATTTTTGTAGCGGTTTCCAATATATTGGGTTGTACCGTTATAGACACCTCCTTGTTTATTATAGCCCCGCTACCACAATTGCCCAGTGGAATTAGTTTCTCCACCAATGATACACTCTGTGTTGGCAATTCGGTTGATGTAAAGGTTGACGAGAATGATCCTGTTTTTGAATCTCGAAACACTTACTATTGGATTTATAAGACGGATAGTGATACTTCTAACACGCTAACGAAACCGACCTTTACCGCCGGACCCTTTAATACCGCGGGGATTGACAGTTTGGCATTGATAGCAGTAGATTCTGTTCATGGCTGTACCGACACGGGTTACGTGAAGATACATGTTATGCCCAATCCCACGGGAACGATTGCCATTGCAACCAATGACAAATGTGCCCCTGAAACAGGAACCGATTTTGTTGTATTCACGGAAACTGTGGATAGCGAGGTTTCTGCGAACGCGACAAGCATAACTTACTCTTGGAATGACGTTAACGATTATAACGCGAACGGTACGTTTGTTGACTACAATACTGTTGCCAACGTGTATAGTGTAGAAGTTAACCCGTTATTTGCTACTGTTGCACAAAAAGATTCTGCACAAGTGAAAGTAACCGTTAGTGCCGTTTATGGCAACAACGCGGTGACTTGCGTTGCCACGGATTCGGCTGTTGCAGTAGTGAAAGCCTTACCGCAAATTGCCGGTACCGCTGTTGCCCCGGACGAACTCTGCGCCTTAAAAGACACCGCTTTCATTGCTGACAATGCCGAATTTACTTTCGCTTGGAAAAACGATATCAATACCGATGTTTCTACGGATCCTGCCTACGTGATTAACTTTGAGGAAGGAGAAGACTACACGGCGGTAGTAACTGCCACGAACACCCTTGGCTGCTCGGCAAACGACACGGTTAAATTCCATGCCAACTATCGCGTGGATAGCGTGAAGATTATTGCTAACGACCGTTATTGCGATCCCGCGAGTGCACTGCTGACTGCGGAAGCAGATGAAGTAGGAACACCTGCAAATGCTGCCATTGACACTTACGCGTGGTCTGCAAACGCCACACCTGCTACACTTTTTGCGGATACGGCTAATGCTACAGGAGGCACCGGTTGGTACAAAGTAACGGCAACCAATTTTGACGGTTGCTCGAAAGAGTCGGATTCGGTGTACGTGATAGTAGATCCTAACCCCTATATCGTAGTTACACAACAATATACAGATGGAGACACTGCAACTACGGGCACACCATATCAATATACCTTACAAGTGGTTGATGATTGTAAAAACTTACCTTGTGGATACTATGACATCGCGATTAAGGCTACGGTTAGCAATACAGATAGTAAGCCTACGGGCAGCATAACCAGTTTCCAAGATTATGTATCAGCAAATAGGGTTACCTATACTTTTGGTGCCTTGGTACAAGACGACTATTCTTTCAACGATACTTATAACGCCTATGCTGCAACTTCTATTCCAACGGGGGATGGCAATGGTCAAGGTCATCAATTTGGTGCTAACCCCGATTGGTACAATTTCTTCACCTTGCATTACATCCAGGGGCGTACTATAACGGTTAAGTATACGTTCTCGGAACCGGGAGATTATGAAATTCAATATGTTTTGAGATCTGTAGGCGGTAGTGCCAGTGTAACTAATGTTACTTATACAGACCAAGAATTCTGTGGTAACGGTTACGCTACTGATAAAATTGGTGGTAAAAATGGTACGGCAACAGAATTGAGTAATGTTACTGCTGCTACTGCTCGTGTTCATGTAACAGGTGCAGCGATTCAGAGTCCCGGAATTAACCCCAACTCCATTGCAACCCTTCATCTTGGCGAGCCTTCGGTAACCATTTACCCGAACCCCGCGAAAAACGAGATTCAAATTAGCATGGACGGCATGGAAGGGGCTACCACGGTGTCTATTTACGACATCACCGGTAAAGTACTTGACCAATTCGAGGCGAACGCTTCCAACAGAGTCGTGAAACGTAATGTAGAACACTTCTCTAACGGGATATACTTCCTCAAAGTGTCAAACAACGACAACGTGATTACCAAGAAATTGATTATCACGAAATAATCTAAATAAAATCGTTGTCTTTAATAAAGCGGGGGCAATCCAATCCGGTTGCCCCCGCTTTATTTTATATAAAAAAAAGTTGTACCTTTGCAAAAAAAAATCACGAAGAGTAATACCGAAAAAATTGTAACAAATATAAAAAATGAAGAAAATAGACTTGTTGGTACTTGTTATTATTGCAATGATTTTGATGCCGTTTTTTTTGTTTCATCAAGTATATCAAAATTATGAGGTTTTTAATACCGCCCACCCTTTTATTATGGCATTTTTTAAATTTGGCATTTTAGCCACATTTGGGGAGATGTTGGGTTCGCGCGTTAAAACCGGGACATACCATCCTAAAGGCTTTGGCATTGCCCCGCGTGCTATTGTTTGGGGGTTCTTGGGGATATGGATTGCTGCCGCGATGGGTATTTTTAGTAAAGGGGTACCCGCTTTTTTAGAAACTCGTTTTGAACTTTTTACAGGTTTGCCCGTGGCTATGGGCAATACCTTTTCCTGCCTGAAACTATGGGGGGCTTTTTTTATTAGTCTTATGATGAACACTGCTTTTGCTCCCGTCTTTATGACAGTACACAAAATTACCGATACCCACATTTTGAATAACGGGGGAAAAATAAGTTGCCTGTTCAAACCTCTACCGGTACGACAAATTATTACCACCCTGAATTGGGACGTGCAGTGGAATTTTGTCTTTAAAAAAAGCATTCCTTTTTTCTGGATCCCGGCACATACGATTACATTTATATTGCCGCAAAACCTGCAAGTGCTCTTTGCCGCCTTTTGTAGCATAGTGCTTGGGTTAATCTTATCTTTGGCTGGACTAAAGAAAAATAAGATTTAATATCATGTTGTCTTTTTTGCAAAATGTAGATACTTCGCTATTTCTTTTTCTGCAAGGAACACATCAGCCTTGTAGCGACCGGCTATTTTATTGGATGAGCAGCATTCCCGTGTGGATACCACTCTATGTTGCTCTTGTCGTTTGGGCTGCCTTCACGTGGAAAAGACGAACTATATGGGTCGTGTTGGCATGGGTCTTGGCTGTTTTTTGCACGGATCAAAGTTGTAATTTATTAAAAAAAAGCGTGAAACGATTAAGACCCAGTCACGAGGCAGTGCTCGTTGGTCAGGTGCAATTGATCACTCAACCCGATGGGAATACTTATACCGGGGGTAAATACGGTTTTCCTTCCGCCCATGCCGCCAATGCTTGTACCGTTTTCTTTTTTTTCGTTTTTTTTATCCGGAAAAAGAAGGTTTGTATGTGGCTACTCCTGTTATGGGTATTACTTATCGCGTATAGCCGTATATATCTGGGGGTGCATTATCCCGGGGACATCTTGGCGGGTTTCGGGGTCGGAACTCTTTGGAGTTTGCTGATTTTTCATTTTTTTCACGTATTTTTGCAGTCTCGTTTTTTTTTAAACCATCATGAAAAAAAAGTATCTTTATAGTCTCGTTGTATTTGTCCTTCTGCTCGCGATAGTTGGGGCGACTTATTATTTTTTTAAGAAAAGTCCCGAAGACAATAGTCGTAAATTTGATTTGCCCCGCGAGGAATTGAAGCCGGTGGAAAAACAGATGGTTTTGCGCGTGCACCGCTACGAACAAGATCTTTTCGCGCTATCGTTAGACAGTTTGTCGGAGGGCATAGAGCGGTTGGCACAAGTTTATCCCGAAAATCTTATCGCGGAAGCGGCATGGCAAAACCCGGATATGATTTTTCAATTGCGCGGCTATTTGCAAGATTCTGGTATCGTGGAAATCGTGAAAAAAACGATGACCGTGTTTCCCGATCTTAGCCCTTTTCTGGCGGAGATGAAACCGGCGTTAGCACGTTACCTGTACTATTTCCCCGATGCCGAGATTCCTGAAATATATACCTTAGTTCCCGGACTTGTCTTAGATATGCCATCGGTATATATGATTGACAATAACCTGTTTATACATCTTGACCTTTATTTGGGCAGTCAAACCAAACTTTACGACAAGTACGGTCTCCCCAAATACATTAGCGAGAGGTGCGACCCTAAATTTCTCGCGATAGATTGTTTTAAAAAAGCATTAGTATACAGGCATTTGTCGGATTCTCCTGCAAAGACATTGCTCGATGCCATGATTTTTGAAGGCAAGAAATTGTATTTCACCGAGATGAACTTCCCCGACCGTCCGCGGCAAGACATCATAGGCTATAACGAAAATAAATATTCGTGGGCGGAAGCACATCAATTCGATGTTTGGAATTATTTAATTTCAAAAAATGAACTTTTTTCTACGGGCGATAAAGAGCGGCAAATATATATTGAAGAATCGCCATTTACCAAACGTTTTTCTCACGAATCGCCGGGACGGATAGGAACTTTTATCGGGTGGAAAATCGTGCAGGGGTTCATGAAAAAACATACCGAGGTCTCTTTGCAACAATTGATGCAAATGGAGGACGCCCGCTATATCTTAAAAGAATCGGGTTATAAACCTAAATAACAGAAATTTATTAAATATAGTATAAAATTATGAGAAAATTATCACTGACATTTATGCTCGCACTTTTCGTGGGGCTAAACAGCAGTTTCGCGCAAGAAGAAAACAAAGAAGGAGGTTATATTTTCACCTCTGAAAAGGAGGTAAAACACACTTCGGTAAAAGATCAAAACCGGTCGGGGACGTGTTGGAGTTATTCGGGCATGGGTTTAATGGAAGCCGAACTGCTACGGTTGGGCAAAGGCGAGTATGACCTCTCGGAAATGTGGGTAGTGAACAAATCGTATAACGACAAAGCCGACATATACGTGCGTATGCACGGTAACTATAATTTTTCGGGGGGAGGGGCGTTTTTCGATGTTATCAATACCATCAAGAAATACGGTATTGTTCCTGAAACGGTATACTCGGGGAACAATTATGGAGAGGTATTGCCCGTGCATGGGGAGTTAGACGCGATATTGGAGGGCTACGTGAAAGCCGTGGTGTCGAACCCCAATAAAAAACTGTCGCTTGCATGGAAAAAAGGATATAATGCAGTAATAGAAAGTTATTTAGGAATTGCACCGGAGAATTTTACTTTTCAGGGAAAAGAATACACGCCCCAGACTTTCGCGCAAAGACTTGGCTTACCCTTAGATGACTATATTAGTTTGACATCCTTTACTCATCATCCTTTTTATACCTCTTTTGCCATAGAAATTCCTGACAATTGGGCACAGGAGGTTTCGTGGAATATTACCTTAGACGAACTGTTGCAAACGATTCGTTATGCCATAGACAATGGCTATACCGTGGCATGGGGAGCCGATGTGAGCGACAAGGGCTTTAATTGGGGCAAAGGGGTTGCCGTTTTGCCGGAAAAAGATTTTGACACCGATGATGGGTCTGACAGAGCACGTTGGGAAAAGTTGTCCAAAAAAGACCAAGATGAAGAACTGTATAGTTTTGAAAAACCGGGAAAAGAAAAAAATATCACGCAACAAAATAGACAAGATGCATTTGATAATTACACGACTACCGATGACCACGGGATGCTCATCGTGGGTACCGCCACTGACCAAAACGGGACACCTTATTTTAAGGTGAAAAATTCGTGGGGAGAAAAATCGTCAAACCCGTATCAAGGATATTTTTATGCCTCCGAGCCTTTTATTAAGATGCAAACCATCAATATTGTAGTACATAAAGATGCGATACCCAAAGAAATAAGGAAAAAATTAAACATCAAATAAGCATGAAAAGACTGTTTTTAGTGTTTTTATCGGGGTTGTTAGTTCCCTGTTTTTTGTCTTGCTCGTCTTCAGGGCAAAGCGATTCGCGAGGCGAGTTAGCACTTGCCGACAATGTGGCGCTGTCGGTGATTTACCGGCGCAAGAGCGTGCGACAATTTTTGCCTAAGTCGGTAGAAGCGGACAAGGTAGATGCGATGGTTAGGGCAGGGTTGGCTGCCCCTTCGGGCAAAGATACGCGTCCTTGCCATATCGTGGTCGTGAACGACAGGAATTTGTTAGACCAAATGGGAGAACGGTTGCACAATGCCCGGATGCTTTCGCGGGCACCGGTAGCCTTTATCGTGTGTGGCGACACCACCCGCTCTACTTATTGGGAGGTAGATGCCGCCGCGGTAGCCGAGAACATACTACTTGCCGCCGAAGCGATGGATTTGGGCGCGGTGTGGACAGCCTCTTATCCCTATGAAGACCGCATGGCTGTTGTAGATGATTTGTTTCATTTGCCGGCTCACGTGCTACCGCTTTGCGTTATCCCGGTCGGTTACCCATCGGGAAACCCGCGACCCAAAGATAAGTACGACCCCGCGAAAATACATACTAACCAATGGTAGAAACGAGCAATTTACAAGGATTGGGAAAACATATCGCGGTGTTAGTGTCCGGCGGAGTGGACAGTTCGGTTGCCGTGCATTTGCTCGTGGAAGCCGGCTACACGCCTACCCTTTTTTATATCAAGATAGGAATGGAAGATGAAAAAGGAAATTTGTTGTGTAGCACGGAAGAAGACCTCGAAATCATTACCCATCTCGCCCGACATTATCACTTACCCTTAGAAATAGTGAATTTGCAAGAAGACTATTGGGAAAAAGTAGTCAGTTATACTATCGAAGCCGTCAAACGCGGGTTGACCCCTAATCCCGACATCATGTGTAACAAACTTATCAAATTTGGCTGTTTCGAGGAAAAATGGGGTAAAGATTTTGACATCACTGCTACCGGACATTATGCAACAACCACCCGTGTTGGGGACAAGATCTTTCTTTCTACCGCCAAGGATACCGTGAAAGACCAGACTTATTTTCTTGGACAAATCAATTATTTTCAACTCTCCAAACTCGTGTTTCCCATTGGGGATTTGCTCAAAAGCGAGGTGCGTCAAATTGCAACGCGAGCGCGTTTACCCAGTGCATCCCGGAAAGACAGCCAAGGGATATGTTTTTTGGGAAAAATACATTATAACGATTTTATAAAAAGATATTTAGGAGAAAAGCCCGGAAAGATTGTGGAATGGGAAACCGGAAAAATTGTAGGTACCCATCGAGGCTATTGGTTTCATACGATTGGACAACGTCGCGGGCTGGGACTGAGCGGGGGACCCTGGTTCGTGATTGCCAAAAATATAGAGGAGAATATTTTGTATGTCTCTAATGGATATGATCCGGAATTGCAATATGGTACTTTGATAAATATGACCGGGTTTCAATATATTTCCGAAAATATATGGGGAGATTTTGAAACGCGAGAGATTTCGTTTAAGATTAGGCACACCCCCGATTTTGCAGAAGGGGTACTGTCTCGCGTGGGCGATCTTTTTCGTATCGTGTCGAGAGAAAAGATACAAGGGATTGCCGCCGGACAGTTTGGGGTGGTGTACGACAAAGCGCGTTGTCTTTGCGTGGGAAGTGGTGAAATCGTGTAACAGGCGATTACAGCCCTTTCCGTAATTCGAAATTTTTGCCAAGATACACTTTTTTTATGTGCTCATCGGCGGCAAGTTCTTCCGGAGTGCCTGATTTTAAAATACTCCCTTCAAACAAAAGATAAGCACGGTCGGTAATGGACAAGGTTTCGTGCACGTTGTGGTCGGTGATGAGAATACCGATATTTTTATCTTTGAGTTTAGCCACGATATGCTGTATGTCTTCTACGGCGATAGGGTCTACCCCGGCAAAAGGTTCGTCTAAAAGGATAAATTTGGGATTGGTGGCAAGACAACGCGCGATTTCACAGCGTCTTCGCTCTCCCCCGGAGAGGTTGTTGCCTAAGTTTTTACGAACTTTCCCGATATTAAACTCTTCTATCAGGCTTTCCATTTTTTCGTTTTGTTCTTCTTTACTCAAATTGGTAAATTCGAGCACTGCCCTGATATTGTCTTCCACGCTTAGTTGCCGAAACACAGAAGCCTCTTGTGGCAAATAAGCGATACCGCGTTGGGCACGTTTGTACATGGGTAACGGGGTAATCCGTTCTTCATTGAGATAGATATCCCCGGAAAAGGGCTGAATCAAACCTACTATCATGTAAAAAGAAGTGGTTTTACCCGCCCCGTTAGGTCCTAACAAACCCACGATCTCGCCCTGCTCTACTTCGAAAGAGGCTTGATTAACTACCGTGCGGTTCTTGTACTTTTTAACCAAATGGTCTGTCCTGATTTTCAAGTTCATGAAATTGTCATTTTTTCGGCTTGTGATTTGATATTGTCCGCGAGGGTATCGGCAAATTGTTGTAAGGGCTTTTTAATGAGACCCGCGAGAAAAAAGGGCACCTCCACATCTATGACTACCAACAATTCGCTCTTCGCTTCTTCTAATGGAACAATGTCAATAGTAAGCAACACGGGCATGTTTTGACTATTTACAACTTGAAACACTACCTTAGAAGATGGGATTTTTTCTTTGATATTCAAAGAAATATGACCTACACCCGGCACCTCGCCACTGCAACTGTCTTCGGTACTGCTCCACCCGCTCACCCGCGAAGACAATGCCTCCCCAAAATGATTGCAATTACTTATTCGAGAAAAAATTTCCCTGTCAGATACTTTTACTTGTACTGTAGAAGCGGTAATTTTCATGCGTTTTAATTTTAAAGTGCAAAAATACAACTTTTTTCTTACAAAAAGGGTAAGAGTAATTGCCCGAAAAAACTCAACCCTCCTCAATTTTTCTCATGCCCCTGCACGCCGGATATCCGGTGCAGCCCCAAAACTCGTTGCCGGCATTTTTGCCGGAAGTGGCTTTGCGGCGAGTCATTGGGCGGTTGCAGTCGGGGCAGAGTGGCGCGTTGGTTTGTTTGGCACGGGCTTCTATGCGGGCTTCGGTCAGTTTTTCGCGAAAACCGCCGGTTTGCTCGAACTGGTTGCCTTGCGCCTGCAATTGCCCGCCAAGCATTTTGATAGTACGCCGCAGAAGAATCAGCAGGCAGTTGGCAACAGTTACAGAATCTTCGGGATCAATCCATTGCGCAAATTTTTTCTGCTCTGTGAGCAAATGCACACACGAGCCGTGAATGAAATCGTCGCCATAATTGGGACGGGCAAGACGAACAGAAAATACTGCCTGCGCTTCGGGCGAGTTCTTAGCCAGGGAACAAGCCCCTGCCGCAAGAGCCAATCCTCGTAATCGCTGTGCAGTTCGGTTAAACTTGCGCGGGCAACGTAGGTAAGTTTCATTTCGGTTTCTTTGGAAGTCGCCGAACGCGAAGAACCCTCAACGATGTTGACCTTACCCGACCGTGCCGCTTGTGTCATTTGGTCGTATTGGCGACCGGTTGGGTCGAGTTTGCGAGTAAAAAATCGCTCGCAAAAACGATAAGTGGCAAACTGCACGATACTTGCCAGCACCCACGAATCTAAATAGCGGTAGCCCGCTGTTGCATCAAAGTTCATTTTAGTTAAAGGTTTTGAATTTATAATCGTTCGCAAAGTTACGATTTTTTTTCACAACACATTGAATATCCAAAATAGGAGTTAGGGATTAACCAGAAAACATTTTATTTGCAATCGGAAGTGGAAACGTTTATTACTGAATATTTTGAGAAACGGCGGACATATAAGGGGGAAAAAGGGAATTTGATATTAAAATCATAAATGCTGCAAACTGACATTTACATCAATCCAAAACGCTTTGAGTTTCAGTATATCGGGCAAACTCATAAAACCGCTGTGCGAATAGAGTTCGTGCATACCGTAACACCAATTATTTTCGCATCAAGGTTGTAGGACGTCAGAAAAGGGTTGTTGGCAGACATTCTCTGCTCAATTTGCCGATACTGATTTTCCTTTTCTGTTTTTGCTTTTGCAAATGCCTCTTTAAGTTTGTTGTTGACCCATAGCAAGTTGGCGACTGATTCTTTTGTCCAAGCCAACTATTCATATTTTCGGCGCATCTTTTCTTTAAGAATTTCAATCAATTCCCGAAGTTTTTCTTCCGAATCTATAACCGCTTCTTCTGTACGGTATTGACGGATGATTTTCCAGAGAGCGCCAAAACTGCTTTGCGTATCTTTTTGCGGGCGAAAAAGGCTGCCGAACAGGTTTTGTTTGGTTTTACGAAATTCCTTACTGCAATAGGTGCAAATGAACTCCTGCTCGAAAACTGCGCCCGAGAGCGGACTGCCGCCGAAAAACACCAATCTGCCTGATATGAATTTTTGTTTACAGTGCGGACAAACGCTTTTAAACTCTTCGTGTTCACAGGCTTGCAGCCATTCTCCCAAAGTAATATGCGCAGAGCCAGCGCCCCACATTCCTGTGCTGAAATGATTTGTCAGCACAATGTTTCGATAATCGGGATTTTCCAAAATAAAACTACGGAAATCGGGAGTTGCGAAAAGAGAAACATTTGCCTTGAACAGTTGCTCTCTTGTGCCGTCTTTGGGCGCAGTAGTTGTATGGATAGTTTTTGTCATAAACTTTTATTAATTAAACTTTTATCGCCATTCCTTCCGCCTCGCAAATCGCATTGCAGTGCCATTCGGAGTCGTCAAACAGCAAGTCAAATTTACTGTCGAAGAAAAACGTGATTTTGTCTTCGCAGTCGGTGTAAATGATTTTGTCGGCGATGCCGAGTTCGCCGGCAACGGCGAGCAAATCGGCATTGCGTTCCGTCAGCGACGGGTCAAGATTCATTTCCCTGCAAATTTCGAGATACTGCTCGTCGCTTGTGCGGGCGGTCATTATCCAAACATCGTGTCGGCAACGAATCAGATGTCGCGCCAAATCCAAAATCGCCGGATTGGTCAGCGTGTCGTCGAAATCGAAAGCAATTTTCAGGCGGTAATCGTTGTTGAGGTCTTTAAACATTGCTATTTGCCTTTAAAACATATTCCTTTATCTGCTCTTTCAGTTGCACATCCTTGATACATTTTACTAATTTCGGATTTTTGTCAACCATTTTCATACACCGTTCAAAGGTCTGTTCATCTTTGCTCAAAACTCCCAGATTTTTCGGGTGCAGTTCGAGGGCTAATTCGATGATTTCAGGCGTGCGGACGTGAATGTAAGTAAACAGTTTCGGATTTTTCCTGATGACTTCCAAGCACATCGTTTCGGTCTGCTTCTTGATGTACTGTATCGCCAAAATATTCTGTTCCAACGCAAAACTGCACATCTCGTCGGTCGGATTTTTTACAAACTGTATCGCTAAACCGTCCTGTTTTAACGCGATATTACACATTTCCTCCGTCTGATTTTTGATGTAACGAAGGTTCGTCCAGTTTTTCTTTACGGCTTCGATGCACATTTCTTCGGTCGGCTCGCTGATATGTTGCAAACTGCTTGATTTATCGGCATTTATTGCCGCCCATTGCACTTTTCGTGTCGGATTTTTGATAAAGCGGATGCTGTCGGGATTTTGTTGTACAGCCGCAAGGCCGAGTTCTTCGGGCGCATTGGGATAATATTGAATATTGTTGCCGTGTAGCCGGATAGCCTTTTCCATAATCGCCTTTGTGATATGCTTTTCGCCGTTCGTTGCATACGACAGCAACTTGGCATCGCGGTTGATAACCGTGTTCCAAACTTGCTCCGTGCGGTTTTCGGGCTTGATATACTGAATAAAATCAGGCGCGATTTTCACGGTTTCGAGCGCAAGTTCGGGCGTTTGCTGCTCGCACATAAAGAAAAACCAGCAAACGTTTTCTTTCAATGCCGCCACGCAATCTTCGAGCGGGGGGAAGTTGCTCCTGTTCGAGAATCTGTTTGCGGGCGCCGCACTTTTTGTCATCGCGGTCTTCGTTATATTGCAGTCCGATAGCAAATGCAACCAGCGCGCGGACGTCCTTATCAACCTCGCCGTCGGCTTTATATTCTTGGCGGGTCTGCCAATATTCGCTCAAACTGTTGTGTCGGACAAACTTCTTGTTATTCAAGCCAATAGCAGATTTTTTAGTACGAAAACCGTAAATGCTGCCCGACAGCGGAGAGCCGCCAAAATGCGTTACATAAGCAAATTCGCCGTTTTCCAACTAACCCGACATTTTGGCGTGGTCTGTCCACATCCGGAACAGTTCGCCGAAAGTAACGCGGGCATTGGCAACCGCGGCGTACATAAACCCGCAAAAATCGTCGAGCGCCAGAACGTTGCGGTAATACTCGTCCGCCATTATAAAGTCGCGGTATTTCAAAAACAGTTCAAAATACTGCTCAAAAAAACTTTTGCGCACAGCGTCGGGGCGAACCAATTCGCCGAAATAAATGCCACGAGTGGCGTTCTTTTTGAAAGTAATCATAACTTCTTTATTTTATTATTGTTACACTCTATGTTTTATGCACAAAACCCAATCCTCATTCTCCCCGTATCCAATTTTTCCTGTCCGCAAAA
>JAISUP010000049.1 GCA_031272025.1 Bacteroidales bacterium | reverse complement strand
GCCCGCGATGACGGTTCCTTATCCCGTCATGCCCGCGAAGGCGAAGCCTGAAGGTCGTGCCGTCATCGCGAAGGCAAAGCCTGAAGGTCGTGCCGTCATCGCGAAGGCGAAGCCTGAAGCGATCCAGTTTACGGCTTCCCTGATTGTTTCCTGCCAGCCCCCCGCGAAAGCGGGAATCCCCTGCTTTATCAGGGAATCGCGGGTCAGGTTCCCGCAATGACGGTTCCTTATCCCATTCCTTTCCATAATTTCCATTTTACATTTTACATTCTACATTTTACATTTTACATTGGTTAATTCTTTTCCCTATAAATTTTGCGAGACATTTTTTATTCGGTTGTGTGTAATTGAAAATTTTATGCTACCTTTGCATTTTAAAAACAGGATATTTTTGATGAAAATACTTCAAATCACGCATAAGCCACCTTTTCCTGCAATAGATGGGGGGTGTATCGCGATGTATAACATTACGTGGGGGCTGATTCGCGGGGGGCACGAGGTTAAGGTTTTATCCATGTCTACCCCAAAGCATAAGGAGTACCCCGACCGTATTCCCGAAGATTATCGAACAAAAACACGATTTGAATGCGTGTACGTTAATACCCGGTTTAACTTTTTTAAAGCCATTCGAGACATCTGTCTTTGTCGTTCCTATCACGTTCGTCGTTTTGTTTCTCGTGCTTTTGCACAACGGTTGCGAGACATCTTAGCCGCCGAGACCTTCGACATCATCCAATTAGAATCCATATTTACCGCACCCTATATTGACCTTATCCGGCAACACTCCCATGCCAAAATCGTGCTTAGGGCACACAATATCGAACACCGGATTTGGGGTCGTTTTCTTATTCATAGGGTAAAAGGAATGAAAAAGTGGGCACTCACGGTCATGGCTCGACAACTTAAAAAATTTGAGTTAGAAGTCTTCAAACAAATAGATGCCTATCTATCTATTTCTGAAACCGATGACCAATATTTTCGTGCTTGTTTTCCTTTTTTGCCGGGGGAGGTGATTCCCGTGGGATTAGATATACAAAACTATGTGCCTGACGAGAACAATATTCCTTCCGAAAATTTGTCCCTGTTTTATATCGGGAGTATGCAGTGGTTTCCCAATTTAGAGGGAGTAGACTGGTTTTTGAAAATGGTACTTCCCTTATTGAGGGAGCGTTATCCTTCTGTTGTTTTTTCCATCGCGGGGCGGGGTATTCCTTCTCATTGGCAACAAATACCAAATGTCAAAGTAGAAGGTGAGGTTGCCGATGCTCAAGAATACATGCGTGCCCGCGACTTAATGCTTGTTCCTTTGCTCTCGGGCAGTGGTATTCGTGTTAAAATATTGGAGGGAATGGCTTTAAGCAAAGCCATTATCACTACTCCGGTTGGTGCCGAAGGTCTACATGTAGAAGATGGTAAAAATATTCTTATTGCTAATACCCCCCGTGAGTTTGCCCAATTGATAGAAAAATGTATTCAAATGCCGGAGATTTGCAAAATGTTGGGCGAAAATGCCCGCGAATATGTTCTTCTTCGTCACGACAATCGTGAAATTTCCAAAAAACTGATTGCTTTTTACAAAGGGTTATTATAGAGATTGTATCCCCATGTCTCGGCGATAGAAGATGTCTTTGCAGTGAATTTGTTCTACAGCCATGTATGCATTTTCACGGGCAGCAGCCACATGGTTTTAAACAGGAAAATGCAAAGAGGACAGTTGACCATTTTCAATTCAAAAGCAATTCGCGTAAAATTGTATCATCGTGATAATTTTATATACCAACAATGCCGACAAGACATCAGAGCGTTTGTCGTGTGGGTGCGGACAAAGTTCTACTACGTCAAATGCCACTATCGTGTGGTTTTTGATAACCTTTTCTAAAAAGGACAGTAAAGAGTACCATCTCAGTCCCCCCGGCATAGGCGTTCCCGTGGCGGGCAATTCGGAAGGGTCTAACCCGTCTAAATCAATGCTAAGATAAACATGCCTGCTCAATCGGCGACTTGCCTTGTCCATCCATGCTTCATTATCTTGAATTTGATGAGCATAAAAAATATTATCGTCCACAACATAAGGAAGTTCTTCTTTACAAATGCTACGTATTCCTACTTGTACAACATCGGTACATTCTTGTGCGCGACGCATCACGCAGGCATGATTATTCATGCTACCCATGTATTCCTCGCGCAAATCGGCATGAGCATCTATTTGAAGTACAGATAAATCAGGAAAAAATTCGGAGGTGGCTTTGATGGCTCCTATGGAAATAGAATGTTCGCCACCAAGCAACCCGACCGTTTTTTGCTGCTCTAAAAAAGAATGCACCCTATGATATACGCTCTCTACCATGGTCTCCGGCGTGCGAAAATCGTACGTGTAATGGTCAGTATAAATTCCAGATATATAGGCTTCCAAATCATAAACGGGATCGTAAAGTTCCAAACTGTCTGACGCGTCTAAAATGGCTTGCGGTCCATGATCAGCACCCTTCATAAAGGTACTTGTCCCATCGTAGGCTACCGGCAAAAGAACGTAACGCGACGACTCCAAACGGGTAAACTTTTCATCCATATCCAAAAAATAAAACCTCGTTTTCATATAATATGTATTTGTAAATCAAGATGTTAATTATAATATTTCGTTTGCTTTTATTCAACAAAACCCCTACTGCAAATGTACATGATTTTTTTAGTCCTCTGAAGCATTAAAAAAAATCTTTTTTTTTTAACGATAATTCTTTTTTTTTTACTATCTTTGCAGCCCCATTTTTTAAATTTAAAAGTATTAGAAATAAACGGTATAACAATGGCAAATCACAAATCCTCATTAAAGAGAATTAGAACCAATGACAAGAAACGGTTAGAAAATCGTTATTATGCAAGGACTATGCGCAACGCGTTAAAAGATCTTCGCTTGACCGAAGATAAAAATGCGGCAATGCAAAAATTACCAACGGTTACTTCTTTGATTGATAAATTAGCCAAAAAAGGCATTATTCACAAAAACAAAGCAGGCAACCTGAAATCCGGTTTGATGAAGAAAATTAACGCGATATAAAAAAGTTAATATTCATGAAGAGAATTTTCATTTTGGTTGTTTTTGTTTGCACGGGCTTGTCTATGCTTGTTTCGTGTTCGTCGCGTCCTAAATGTCCGGCTTACGGGTACCATTCTCCCGCGGGAGAAGAAGTCCCTGCCGACATGCCCCGGGTTTAAGTCGGGTAAAAAGAGGTTATGCTTGTCGCGACAAGTGATTCTATAAAAGAATATGTCGTGTTTTTTGTGTCAAAAAAAACACGGTTTTTGCTTTGTATTTTGTTTTGCTTTGGTATTTTGTTTTCCTCCCATGCTCAGGATGTAGGAGAAGTTGTTGGCGAGAGTGTTACAGTGAAAGAATGGGAGTTCAAATTATTTCTCAACACCAGTGGCGGCGGTATTGGTTTTTCGCGTGGCAGAACCCCCAATCATTTTAACAAACACTTTTGGGAAATTGATTTTTTGTACAATATGCACCCTAAATCGGTACGGGTACAACATAGCGATATGGGCAGTTATTGTTACGGCAAAATGGTAGATCTTTTTTTTCTCCGTGGTGGCTATGGGTATCAGCGGGTTTTACATCACAAGCCCTATTGGGGAGGAGTGCAAGTACGCTACACGCTTTCGGGCGGCTTTGCCTTAGGAATGGGACTCCCCGTGGTACTCAAAATACTCGTGCCCGATAACTTTGGCGGCTATTCTATCGAAGACCAACAATATGATCCCGACAACGAATATCATACTATCAATTATATTCTCAAAAGGGCAGGTTTTTTCAACGGTATTGCTCACACGAAAATCAGACCGGGGTTTTATGTCAAAACCGGTTTCCATTTCGATTTTAGCCAAAATAGCAGGACTATTCATGCCGTAGAAACCGGGATGTCGTTAGATATGGTCTTCCCTTATATTCAACAAATGGCATTTAACAAAGCCAAACCATTCTATTTGTGTGCTTACGCGGGTTATCATTTTGGGAAAAAACAAGGGTTATATCGAAAAGTGGACTTACAAAATCGGCTATCTTCACGTCAGTTCTAAAAAATCACGTACCTTTGCACTTTAATTCTGTTGGAAATGGATAACGAAAAAAATATTAAGAACAAAGAAGTTATATCACGTTCTCTTTTAGAAGAGGAGAACTGGGATGCCTATTTGGACATGGATATCCGGAGTGGCATAGAGCCAGAAGCAGCGGCTCGGTCAGATAACCCTTTCCTGAGCAGGGGACTCAATAACTCCCCTTCGCCCAAACAAGTCAATTGCTCGCGATACGACCACCGGTGTTGCAAATTGCCATCTACCGATTGGCTGTCGAAAATGAATATCTCGTTAGATTATTTAGAGTACCCTATCGCGGAGGTGCGGTTTAAGAATAGCCATAAGGATTTTTATATCTTACCCAAAGACGGAGTATTTAAGGTAGGAGACATTGTTGCCGTGGAAGCCTCACCCGGACACGACATCGGCATTATCTCCATGCTTGGACTTTTGGTACACAAACAATTAAAAAACAAGAAAGTAAGTCCATCTGCGGTTACAAAAAAACTGTATCGTACCGCCCGTCCGGCAGACATCGAAAAATGGATTTCCCTGATTAATCAAGAATATAAAACCATGCTTTCTTCGCGCTATACGGCATGGGATTTAAACCTCAAAATGAAGGTAAATGACGTTGAATATCAGGGAGATGGGACAAAGGCTATCTTTTATTATTCTTCGGAAGACAGGGTCGATTTCAGGGAATTGATTAAAGTATTGGCAGAGCAATTTAAGATACGGGTAGAAATGCGACAAATAGGGGTTAGACAGGAAGCCGCCCGTTTGGGAGGCATTGGCAGTTGTGGACGCGAATTGTGTTGCGCCTCGTGGTTAGTCAATTTTCAATCTGTATCCACTGTCGCCGCACGTACCCAACAACTGTCGCTCAACCCCCAAAAACTCGCCGGTATGTGTGGAAAACTCAAATGCTGCCTCAATTTTGAACAAGCCGCCTACCTCGAAGAACTGAAAAAATTTCCACAACCCAATATCCATCTCAAAACCAAAAAAGGGAAAGGCTTTTATTGCAAAATCGACATCTTTAAAAATATCATTTGGTACACTTATGCCAACGACAATAATACCATGTTTGCTATCCCCTTGGAAAAAGCCAACGAAATTATAAAGATGAATCAAGCCGGAAAATACCCCGAATCGTTAGAGGAATTTGCTATTGTCAACCAAGATAAAGAAGATGAAGTAAATTATAGTTTGGACGACTTGACCAAAATCGAAGACCGGTAGTTTTTTCCGTCTTTGTTCAACAAATTGTCATAGGAAACTGACATTTTGTCAGAAAAATAACGTACGGCAACATTTTTGCAATAAAAAAAAACAGAAATCATTACATGATGATTTTTAATTTGACAGAAAAAAAAATAATGTAATAAAATGACAGATCATAATTTTGAATCCGAGGCAGGAGAAAGGAAACCGTCATCGAGACACGCGTATAAAGTAAAAATTGCCGAACTGAAAAACGAAAACGAGCAATTGCGACAAGAGAAATCCGAACTTAATGACCGTTTTTTGCGATTGTATTCTGAATTTGACAATTATAAAAAACGGACACAAAAAGAAAAGTTAGACTTGTTAAGCACGGCAGCCGAACGGGTAATTGTAGATTTGCTCCCGGTGGTAGATAACTTTGAACGAGCCATTAAAGCCAACGAACACACCACCGACCAAGGGGCTATTAAAGACGGTTTTATCTTAATTTACAATCAATTACTACAATTATTAAAGAAAAATAATGTAGAAGAGATAGTGTCTATGCATCAGGATTTTGATACTGATTTTCACGAAGCAATTACGCGTATTCCCGCGACGGGAGACGAGCAAGGGAAGGTGCTCGATGTAACCGAAAAAGGCTACAAAATGCAAGATAAGGTTATCCGTTTCGCGAAAGTAGTCGTGGGTCAATAATTAGTTTGAAGTAAGGAGAAAAAATGAGTCAAAAAAGAGATTATTACGAGATTTTGGGGGTAGATAAGAATGCTACCGCCGAAGAGATAAAAAAGGCATACCGCAAGAAGGCGATGGAATATCATCCCGACCGGAACCCCGGTAACAAAGAAGCAGAAGAAAAGTTTAAAGAGGCGGCAGAGGCTTACGATGTGCTGGGCAATGCCGAGAAAAAAAGCAGGTATGACCAATTTGGACATGCCGGGGTAGGCGGCGCGAGCGACTTTAGTGGTGCCGATTTTGACTTATCCTCTATTTTTGACCGGTTTGGAGACATCATTGGAGGTTTTAGCGGGTTTGGACATGGCTTTAATATCAACTTTGGGGGACAAGGCAGGAGGCATCGTTCTCACAAACAAGTACGACAAGGAACCAATTTGCGTGTTACCGTGAAACTCTCGCTCGAAGAAATCGCGAATGGCTGTGAGAAAAAATTGAAAATACAAAAATATGTTCCTTGCGAGACCTGTAAGGGGATAGGAGCCCCATCGAAGGAAGACGTGAAACCCTGCGAGACCTGCAAGGGCGCGGGTCAGGTAATGCACACCACCCGAAGTATGTTCGGTATCATGCAACAAACGGTAGTTTGCGACCGTTGTCATGGCACAGGCGAAATTGTTAGCACACCTTGCAAAGCCTGCAAAGGAAATGGCATCGTGCGAGGCGAAGAGGTCGTGAGCGTGCATATCCCCGCCGGCATGGAACAAGGTATGCAACTTACCCTACAAGGAAAAGGAAACGCACCCCATAATGGCGGTATCAATGGAGACCTCTTCGTTGTTGTTGAAGAAATAGAACACGATATTTTTGACCGCGACGGGAATAATATCTATCTCAATCACGACATTTCTTTTCCACAAGCAGCCTTAGGTGCAAAAATAGAAATCCCCACGCTCGAAGGAAGGGTAAAAATAAAAATAGAACCGGGGACAAGGTCAGGACAGGTATTGCGGGTACAAGGAAAGGGAATCCCCGATTTGCGAAGACAAATCAAAGGAGACCTCATCGTGCAAATCAATGTTTGGACACCCAAGCATCTCTCTAAAGAAGAAAAAACAATACTCGAAAAATTAGAACAATCGGAAAATTTTATTCCAAAAAAGGGAAAATAACCTGTGGGAAAAGAGGTGTTTTAGAGAGCAGTTTTATTCAAACTAGGGCACGTCTTTTGTGAAATAAAAAAAGGCAACAAATTTCTCATTTGTTACCCTTTTCGCGGTGCGGACGGGACTCGAACCCGCGACCCCGTGCGTGACAGGCACGTATTCTAACCAAACTGAACTACCACACCAATAACCATTAAAATTCGACTGCAAAGATACACTTTTTTTTAATACAAAAACACAGACCTCAAAATTTTTTTAAATACTATAAATCAATAACTTAAAGTTTTTTCTCCGATTTTTTATGTCGTGCCGCGTAGATACTCACGTTTAAATCAAACCCAAAAAGAACCAAAAAAGAACTCCAGTATAGCCATATCAATACCGCGAACAATGCCCCAATAGTTCCATATATCATGTTGTAGGTTGGAAAATAATAAAAGTATAGGTTGAGCGCGTAGAGCAGGATAACCAACATGAGTGTGGAAAAGGTAGAACCAACCGAAAAAAGCCGGAAATATTTTTTATTGACCGGAGCAAAATAAAAAAGCACAGATAACAAACTGTATATCAGAATTAATAGTAAAACCCATTGGGCAACTTTGATAGTCCATGTCGCGAATAAGGGTGAGGTTAAAAAGTGAATGTGCCGAATAGCATAAGTAGCACCGATAGAGATGCCGATGGCGACAAGAATAATTGCTCCGAAGGTAAGCGTGAGCAAAAAACTTACCCCTAATTGCTGTAAGATACCGCGTGCAGGTATCTTAAAATAAGTGATATTGAGAGAAGTAATAATAGAATTAACACAAAGGACTGTCATAAACAAACCGGTAGCAAAGGAGGTGTATAGTAGCACTCCATTTTGAATGAGTACTACCCCTTCTATCATGTCTCGAATCGCTGGCCACGTGTAACCCGGAACTACATTTTGTATCGTGTTCATGATTTGGGTTCGAACCGACAAGTCTAAAAAAGAAATCGCGGCAAAAAGAGCCATGAATATAGGGATAATAGACACGAAGATACGATAAGTCATGGCAGCGGCACGCTGAAAAATAATGCCATTAATGAGCGAATCAAGAAAGAGTTTCATCACCGTAGCAAAGGGAACTCCCTCGAACCCGGGTAACACTAAGTTAGTCCAAAATACACGAATCACCCGTACCCACCGATACTGTAATAGCCCTTTGATGTAGCACTTAAAAAAGGGTTTGACGGGATTCATGAGACAAGGGTCTTTTGTTGTAAAAATCGCGTGGCAGGCTTAATCTACCATAACCGCGATAGTGCGAATAAGATGCTGTAATTCGCTCTCCGAAGCGAATGGAATGGTAATTTTACCTTTACCCGAGTGCCCTTGATCAATGGCTACTTGCACATGTAGTTTTTGAGAAAATTGATTTTTAAAAGCCTCTATTTCTTGGGGTAAGATATTGATTTTTTTGGTTTTGGCTGTATCTTCGGGAACGGCAGTATATTTAGAAATGAGTTGTTCTACTTGTCGAACAGATAACCCGTCTTTGATAATTTTACGCACGATTTTGGCTTGCAGGTCACGGTCTTCTATGGGGATAAGCGCACGGGCATGTCCCATGGTGATTTGATTGTCGCGAAGAGCTACTTGTGCTTCGGGGAAGAGTTTGAGTAGCCGTATATAATTAGTTACCGTACTGCGTTGTTTTCCTACTTTTTCGCTCAAATATTCGTGGGTAAGGTTAAACTCGTCTAACAGTCGTTGATAAGAAACGGCAATTTCTATGGCGTTGAGGTCTGTTCGTTGAATGTTTTCTACCAATGCCATTTGAGCGACTTCTAATTCATTAGCGGTGCGCACGTAAGATGGAATCTCTTGTAATCCGGCTATTTTACTTGCCCGCAGTCTTCGTTCGCCGGCAATCAGTTGATAGCGACCTCCCTCTAACGGGCGCACAGTAACCGGGGTAATGACTCCCATGTTGCGAATGGAATTTGCCAACTCTTCCAATAATGCTTCGTCAAAATGTTTCCGGGGTTGGTCGGTACGGGCATCAATTGCCGACACGGGAATCATTGACACGGAATCTGTCATCACCCGTGCCCGCGAAGTCTCAGGCAACACCGTGTCCGCGTTACCCCCTAATATACTCCCTAACCCTTTACCTAATGCCGGTTTGGAACTCTTTTTCGTGTCTCCCATCATTTCTTAAATTTTGTATTTCTATTTGTATGGTTTTGTGATGATGTTTGTTTTTTGAATAATTTCACACTGCAAAGATACAATATTTTTTAATTGTAAAGAATTTCTTGATGAAATTGTTTGCCGTGATTAGTATTTGTTCGTAAATAAATAATTCATTTATTATCATTCGTGTCCACAGCCACAATGAGAGTTTGGGGCAAGTTTAAGGGTAAGGAAAGCCATTCTTTTGGCATCGAAAGTAAGCAAGCGATTGGTAAGCAGTGTTCCTGTTCCTGTGATGTATTTGAGAACTTCCGTAGCCTGAATCGTGCCCAACATACCGGCAATCGCACCGAGGACGCCTGCTCGCGAACAAGATGGTGCGTTGTTAGGGTCTGGAGGCTCTGGATACAAACACCGGTAACATGCTGTCCCCGATAAAACAGTCAAAGTCTGTCCCTCAAAACGCGAGATGCCCCCGATAGAAAATGGTTTTCTCAACAAAATGCAAGTGTCATTCACGAGGTATTTTGCCTCGAAGTTATCGGTACATTCCACCACAAAATCATAATTTTTAAGTATGTCGCGGGCGTTACCGGCGGTCAGGTAGGCGTGAAACGTTTCTACCCGTGTATCAGGATTCAATAGTTGTATTTTTTCTTTTGCAGACAATGTTTTATCGGTACCGACATCGCTCGTAAAATGGAGTATCTGTCGTTGTAAATTGCTCAATTCCACTTTATCGCCATCCACGACCCCGATAGTTCCCACTCCGGCTGCGGCAAGGTAATAAATGACAGGTGCCCCCAGACCGCCCGCACCGATGACTAATACCTTAGCGCGACATATTTTTTCCTGACCCTCGCCA
This sequence comes from Bacteroidales bacterium, assembly GCA_031272025.1. Lineage (GTDB taxonomy): Bacteria > Bacteroidota > Bacteroidia > Bacteroidales > WCHB1-69 > JAGVVH01. The sequence continues at coordinate 9,638 of JAISUP010000049.1, read as the reverse complement.
CCAATTTCCTGCAACAGGATGTGCCGACTATACCGTTCTATCTGTGCCTCACTAAAATTCATGAAACAGACATTTCAGTTTCTTGTTTGCTTTGAAAAGCGAGCGCGTACATTTTCATCTGTTTGATCATGGAAGTTAGCCCATTAGACCGGGTTGGGGATAAATGTTCTTTTAGCCCGATGGCTTCGATACAATTTAAAGAAGTGTCTATAATTTCTTTCGGGGTATGTCCTGATAGAATTCTAATTAGTAGACAAATAATACCTTTTGTTATCACGGCATCGCTGTCCGCGGTAAAATAGACATTTCCATTTTTCAGTTCGGCATAAAGCCAAACTCGCGACTGACAACCGGAGATAAGATACTGTGGTATTTTATATTTAGGGTCCATCAAAGGCAGTTCTTTTCCTATCTCTATAAGATAGTTGTATTTATCCATCCAGTCCTCAAAGAGAGCGAATTCTTCAATAATCTCTGCTTCTGTAGCCTGTATTGACAAATGATTTTTCATAATTTATTGGATAATAATTTTTGAAGTTTGCAAAGTCGCAGCCTGCTGATTTTTTAATTTCAGGATATACAACCCGGGAGAGAATTCATTCACTGGCATGACCGAAACTTGGTTATTGATGCTTATTGTTTTCACTAATCGTCCATAGAGATCGTATAGTTCTGCTTGTGTATGGTCGAGCCAATCCATATTGTCAAGGCGAATATGGATATTTCCCGAAACGGGGTTAGGAAATATGGTTGCCCCTGCTCGTGCTGTTTTCAGGTCATTCACTGCCAATACCGATTTGTTGAGTGTGAAGACAAGAGAATCTGTTACCCTACTAACAACTGTAATATCAATCGTGGGACAAGGTGTCCCGTCCGAATAAAACGGGTAAGGATTACTTTTATCGTCTTCGGAACGATAGTAAAAATTACGGCGTTGTGTTCCTACGATAAACGATGCGGAAGAAATATTTCCATCTACATATCTTAACCCCTCCGCGATTGAATGAGAAATATAACCATTAGGTCTGAAGGCATACACTTCGGTATTGATAGGGTGCGATGCATCCCCTGCATTTCCTTCAAAATTCGTGTTAATACGATAAATAATAAGCCCATCCGAAGCCGCGGAAATCCCCGTCGAAGAAAAGTTATCGTAAGGATATTTTTTAGTACGATATTCCAATACAAAATATTCATCGCTTCTTTCCGATGCTATTTTGTAACATAATTTATTGTTCTTTTTAGCAGAATTAATAGGATAAAGTACGTATGTTCCGGCATCTTTTATTTCAGGAATAGGGTCAATCCAGTGCCCATATTTCCATTTCATGTAAGCACCCATTTGTTGAGGGTTTGATTGTGTAGTACCCATCAAATCCCAAATTCCGACAGGCGAATCGCTTGCCTGCGGATAAGTATAACGATATAAATCAGGGGCACTTAACACGTGATTCATCTCATGACAAATTACACCGGTTTGAAAATAAGACCCGTTGTCGTTCAACAAAAACATGTAATCATTTACTTTTTTTCCATTGATAAAGACCTCTTCTCCGGTAAAAAGCCAATAGCGATGCGGCCATAGTAAGTCGCTCCACCCTGCCGTGCTACCTTGCACGATAAAACAAATGTTATCTACTTCTCCATTATTGTCGTTGTCCAAATTCAAACTTGCCGGAATTTGAGACTTTACCGCGTTAATGGCTCTCCGCAAAAGTTGATGTTCCGTTACTCCTTGATCCGTATAGCCATCAGGATTCGTTGTTGCATCATATTGTAAAAAATAACGTCTGGGCAAAATATCCTGATATGATAAAATGGTGGTCCCGTTTTGGTCAGGATAAAAATAAGAGTTAATAAAAAGTTGATTGTATGTCGTATATTTGTAATAATGATACAGAGAAGTTGTATCGGTTGCATTTCCCACAAACATCTGTTTCACATCTTGAAAATTACCGGTAAAAAGAGAGTCGTCGGCAAAACGTATAAATATCACGATGTTGTTAATGGTCCCGATATTTTTGTCTTTGGCTTGCGCGCTTTTTTGGCGAATTTGTACGGGTACGGCATTGAGCATGGCTTCTCTTTTCGATAGCCATTCATCGGCAGAGATATTTTGTCGGGGACGCAATCCTACCGAAACGGGATTTACTTTCCCCGCGACATAAGAAGTAGGTACCAATTTGCCATCTATTAAGTCGGCATACACGTAATAACCGGTTTCGTGATTTTGCACGATGGTAAATCCTTGTTCGTCGTGAATATAATTGTAATACTCATCTCCGGAAACGAAACAATGGAGTATGTCTCCATTGGGTTGATGAAGTTCGCGAGGAACATTCTCTAAATAGGCTGCCTGCATTGGGCATAAAAAACCTATGCACAACAAGAGCGCCAAAAATATTTTTTTCATTTTTACTCGTTTTTACTAAAAATAAATTCTTGTGCAGATGGGGGGACTCGAACCCCCACGTCTCTCGACACCAGATCCTAAGTCTGGCGCGGCTACCAATTACGCCACATCTGCTCAAAAAACGCCTGCAAAGATACACTTTTTTTTGCATTTTCGCGGAACCATTAAGAACAAAGGGCTTATTTTGTCGGCATTCTTCGGTTATAGTATTCTGTTATACGGTTTTCTTCCCTAATAAATATTGATTAAACCAGTCGGCAAACATCTTTATAAAGGCTTTATTATAGATATATTTGAATGAATGATTATCCGATTCAGTATCTCTTTCCACTTGTTGTGGGTGAACAAGCGGGAGAATAGGGTAAGCCTGTTTTGCCAACCGTCTCACGCCTCGTTTTTTGGTTTTTAATCCCACGTTCATGATAAGATTTTTTCGCGGGATAATTGACAACGCCCTTAGATGCCACACGTGGTAAATATATTGGTATTCCCATATATCTAATTCGTGTTCTTTCAGTATTTCGTAGCGTCTTAACCAATAGTTTTTTTCGGCAGGATTTTTCACGTATTCTTCTAATACTTGATTAAAAACCGGCTCGTCTAATCCTGACATTTGCAAATCAAATCCCTCCCAACGGTCTTGCCAAGAAGCAAAACCCCATGTTTGCGGGTACGCCGAAAAATAATAAGAATCATTTTTCTTGTTCCGGCAACGTGCAAGGTTTGTCCCGCTAATATGTGCCACTCTTTTGTCTTTTCTGTATTTTTCTAACAACTCTTCGCAATAAAAGAAAAAGTCAAGATGAGGCAAGGTATCATCAAAAAGGACAATTCCTTCCGGTTCTTGCGAAAAGAACCACTGCATGGCTTGCAATAGCATCCGAGCCTTTCCCAAATGTTCTTCTTTGAAAAAGGTCTTTTTCGTACAAGCCCATTCCGGTAAAATCACTGACCGCGACTGCAAACAATGAACGTAATCAAGCCGGTCGTGAGGACGCGCCCCATCGGCAGCAACATATAACTTTGCCGGTTGAACTTCCCGAAGAATCTGAAAAAGATCGTGGGTATTATCTACCTTATTATACAATATTAAAAGAACAGGTACTTTAAACATGACTTAAACACTAATTTTTTAAAAGGCAAAGTTATATAAAATTTTCCAATTATGTGTATCCCTTTGAAATTTTCTCTCAAAAGTCTTCAAAATTTTTTTTTATATCAGGCATGGTTGTATATATTATTTTTTTTGTATCTTTGCACCCGTTAAAACAACACTCCTCCTTAGCTCAGTTGGTTAGAGCATCTGACTGTTAATCAGAGGGTCTCAGGTTCAAGTCCTGAAGGGGGAGCGCACATGGGAGACTACTTATGTAGTCAAAATAAAAGACGGTTAACCGTCTTTTATTTTTTTATGAGTATCCCATGCTACTTTCGTTTCACTAATTTTCAAGCATTTTCTCGAGAAGATAGTTTGTATGATTGATCGAGAAGACAAAAATAGAAGCAATGCTATCCACAAGGCATTGTTAGGGTATGTTTTTTCTAATAAAAAGCAGGTAGCAAAAAAGACGGCGGTAGCGAGAAGCATAGATATTAGCATTTCACGAGAAGCGGTTGCTCCCACGTAAATGCCGTCCCACAAAAAGGCGGCAAACCCGGCAAGGGGCACCAACAAAACCCATCCATAGTATTGTCGGGCAAGATGTACTATTTGCTCGTGTTCCGTGAAAAGGATAAGCAAACGGGTTCCCCACAAAGCATATACTATAGTAAATGCCGTGCTAACTCCTAACCCCCACCTGAAAATTAGTCGTATCATTTGCCGTAGCGAATGCTCGTCTTTTGCCCCGATAAAACGACCGGCAAGCGATTCTCCCGCGTAAGCAAAGCCATCCATGATATATGAAAAAATAGTAAAAAATTGAAGCAATAAAGTATTTACTGCCAATGTATTATCGTCTATTTTTGCTCCGGCAACAGGAAAATAGGCAAACACGCACGAGAGGCACAAACTCCTGAAAAAAATGTCGGTGTTGACTTTAAAAAAGACTTTCATTTTTTTCCATCGCACCATTTTTTTCCAATTCCACGACATGCTATATTTGTGATAATAATCGCGATACCAAAATATTATAGCGAGCGATAGTCCACCATATTGCGCGAGTACGGTGCCAAGTGCTACCCCCGCGATGTTCAATTGACACACGAACACGAAGAAACAACTGAACGCGATATTTAACACATTCATTAGTATGGCAATAAACATGGGGATTCGCGGATTTTGCATCCCGACAAACCATCCTTTAAAGCAATACAACGACAAAGTTGCCGGGGCTGCCCATACCCGCACCGCGAAATATTGGGTAGTAAAATGTTTCATTTCATTACTGCCGTCTATAAAATGCAGAAATATTTTTAAGACAGGATTTTGTAGAGCAATAATTACTGTGGAAATCGTTACCGCGATGAGTAGCCCTCGTACAAGTACGGCTACGGCTTCTGCAGGGGCATTTGCTCCAAAAGCTTGTGCCGCGAACCCGCTCGTGCCCATACGTAAAAAACCACAATTCCAATAAATGAAATTGAAAATAGTGGTTCCCATGGCGATGGCTCCTATAAAAACAGGATTTCCCAAATGTCCCGCGATAACCAAATCTGCCATTCCCAGCAAAGGAACGGTAATGTTGGTGATAATATTAGGAAAAGTAAGTTGTAAGATACGCTTGTTCATATCCATTTTTGTAGCGAGTAGGGGAATCGAACCCCTATTTCCAGATTGAGAAACTGGTTACCTAACCCTTAGTAGAACTCGCCGCGTTCAAACAATAGAGCCACTTTGCAGACTCGAACTGCAGACCTACGCATTACGAATGCGTTGCTCTACCAACTGAGCTAAAGTGGCTTTTTTCGCGTGTGCAAAGATACAAAAAAAAATGTTTTTGAGAACAAGTTGTAAATTTTTTTTATTTTTGCAAAAAATCATTTCAAAAAAGGCTGTTTCATGGGAAAATATTTTTTGCCAATTACTGTTAAAGAGATGAGTGCATTGGGCTGGGAACAGCCGGATGTAGTACTCGTGAGTGGCGATGCTTACGTTGACCATGCCTCATTCGGGGCAGCCATCATTGGGCGACTTTTAGAGCGGGAGGGACTAAAAGTCGCCATATTACCGCAACCCAATTGGCAAGACGACCTTCGTGATTTTAAGAAATTTGGTCCCCCGCGACTGTTTTTCGCGATTACTTCCGGTAACATGGATTCTATGGTCAATCATTACACTGCTCAAAAACGACTCCGTCATGACGATGCTTACACGCCGGGAGGCAAAGCCGGGTTTCGCCCTGATTATGCTACAAGCGTTTATTGCCGTATTGTTAAACAGTTATATCCTACCGTGCCGGTGATTATCGGGGGCATCGAGGCTTCTATGAGACGGCTTTCTCATTATGACTACTGGAGCGATAGCCTCAAACCTTCGATACTCATCGAGAGTGGTGCCGACTTGCTCATCTATGGCATGGCAGAAAAACCTGTCGTGCAAGTCGCCCATGCCCTACAAGAACCTCACTGGCAATCTATCGTGAGAAAGATACCACAAGTGTCTTTTTATCAAAAAGATATATCTTCGTATAAGCAAAAAGAAGGGGTTGTTGTTTTACACGCTTACGAGCAAGAATTGCAAAATAAAAAATATTATGGAGAGAATTTCACGGTTTTCGAGCGAGAATCGAACCGGTTGAAGGCTAAAATTTTGGTTCAGCCCTATCATTGTCGTCCTTTTTCTGTTGTCCCATTATCGGAGGATGGAAGTACGAATATGACCGACTGTGGGGGCATCGTGGTCAATCCTCCTTTTTTGCCTGCTACAGAAATGGAAATGGATTCGTGGGCGTTGTACGACAACATGATGAATGCACCGCACCCGAAATATGACAAAAGGGGGACAATACCGGCTTTCGAGATGATTAAAAATTCCATCACGGTGCATAGGGGGTGTTTTGGGGGGTGTAGTTTTTGTACTATTTCGGCACATCAAGGCAAATTTATAGCTTCACGGTCTATGTCCTCTATCTTGGACGAAGCAAAGCACTTGAGCCGCCGTTCTTATTTTAAGGGACATATTAGTGATTTAGGGGGACCTTCTGCTAACATGTATCGCATGGGAGGTAAGGACCGACAACGGTGTGAGGTTTGTTCCCGCGCCTCGTGCCTTGTTCCACGTCTTTGCCCCAATCTCAATATAGACCACCACCCACTCGTTGCCTTATATCGGTCGGTTTTAAATATCCCCGGGATAAAAACAGTAAGTATAGGCAGTGGAATTCGTTACGAGATGCTCCTTGCCGAAAACGAAGAAGACAATGCCCGTTACGGACTATTGTCGTATTTGAGACAAGTGGTGTCGCATCATGTTTCGGGACGACTCAAAGTAGCCCCCGAACATACTTGTAGCCCTGTGCTCAAAATTATGAGAAAGCCTCCTTTTGATGCTTTCAAACGATTTATTCCTTTGTTTAATCGTTTTTCGCGTGAGGCAGGTAAAAAACAGCAATTGATACCTTATTTTATATCGGCACACCCGGGCTGTACGCGTGAGCACATGCAGGCTCTCGCGAAAGCAACCCGTGCTTCACACTTACTCACAGAACAAGTACAAACGTTTACGCCTACCCCTATGACCTATTCTACAGCCCTTTATTTTCTCGGCTATGACCCTTATACCGGAGAAAAGATACCGGTATGTCGCGACAAAAAAGAACGAGAACAACAGCATCTTTGTTTTTTTTCAAAAAAATAACTTATATTTGCAGTTCAAAAATAATCGTCTTATGAAACAAATTCTCTTTGCCTTATTTATGAGTATGCTTTCGTGCTCGCTATACGCGCAATCTTGTATTGATTATGTCATGCTTGACAATCATATAGAACATTATAATGCCCGTAACGACACTTTGTTTTGCAAGATTCTTTCCGAAGATGAGTTTTCATACGTCATCGATAATGGTCAATTTGTAAGTACGTTATCGAAAACGGTGGTAGCGAAAGTAGAAAAATGTGCCCGGGAGATGACCCCGATGGAGTTGTACCGGTTTAAGGGCATAGATCAGGTTACCCAAGATTATTTTGACAATGCCAATACGGCAGGTGCCTATCTTCGTTCGGCAGCCTTTCACGCGTTTTGGGCTACCGGCTTAGGATTGGTAGGAAGTAGTGCAATCGTCTTGGGGATAAGTGTGTTTAAAGATCACCGGTCATCGCCTTATTGGATTGCCGGGGGTAGCATAGTCTCTGCCGGTTCGCTTTTTTTTCTCATGCTGGCATGGAACAATGTCTATAAAGCCGGTAAAATATTAGATATCAATAAAAAAATAGCCCTTCATTGGTCACCTACATCTACCGGTACGATGGGGCTTAATCTTCGTTTTTGAATTTTTTACTTTTGAATTTTTTAATGATGAGAAAAAGAGTGATTTTGCATGCAGGCAAAGAGAAGTCGCTGTTGCGCAAACACCCGTGGGTTTTCTCGGGGGCAATTGCACGGGCTGACGGGCAAATTAGTGATGGGGAAATAGTAGAAGTATTTGACCATCAGCGTCAATTTTTGGCAATGGGGCATTATCACGAAGCATCGATCGCGGTTCGGGTATTTGCTTTTGAGAAGATAGAACCGGATTTTGAATTTTGGAAAAACCGCGTGGCTCAAGCGTGGGACTACCGACAAACGCTTGGCATTACCGGCAAAGAGCCGCTTACTATTTTTAGATTAGTCAACGGGGAAGGAGACCTTCTACCGGGTCTCATCATTGATTGGTATCAAGGATGCGCGGTTATGCAGTTTCATTCCATGGGCATGTATCGTCTTCGTGAAACATTTGCCCGCGCGTTGCAAGAAATCTTTGGCAACCACTTAAAATCTATATATGACAAAAGTAGTAGCACTTTGCTCAACCCGAATGACCTGCCGGTAGACGATGGCTATATGTTTGGAAAAGAAGAAGAAGTATTTGGAGTGGAATATGGTTTACCTTTTTATATTGATATTTCGCGGGGTCAAAAAACGGGATTCTTTATCGACCAACGGGAAAACAGGCGGTTACTTGGCGAACATGCCCGCGACAGGCAGGTTCTCAATTTATTTTGCTATACCGGGGGTTTTTCAACTTACGCGTTGGCGGGTGGTGCCGCACGAGTACATTCCGTGGACATCTCGTCTCGTGCCGTGGAACAAACCCGAAAAAACATAGAACACTTTTCCCCGGAAGTTGCTGCCCGACATGAAGCCTTTGAAGATAATGTCTTCGATTTTATAGAGAAAATGCCCCCTCGACAATACGACATCATTATCTTAGACCCTCCGGCTTTTGCCAAACATCATAAAGTTAAAGAACAAGGAATTAAAGGATACCGAAATTTGAATAAAAAGGTAATGGAAAAGATAAAAAACGGGGGACTGTTGTTTACTTTTTCCTGTTCGCAAGCCGTGTCTCATGATGATTTTCAAACCATGATATTTTCGGCGGCGGCACTTGCCCATAGAGACCTACAAATAGTTGCTCATCTACAGCAAGCCCCCGACCACCCCGTTAGCATATTTCACCCGGAAGGAGCATACCTCAAAGGGCTACTGCTACATGTGAATTAATCCCTAACTTTTCCTCTTTTTACGTAACAGGTAATATTTCGAGTTTCCCGAGCAGTTCGGCTGCTTCGCGGGTTACTTCGGCGTTGTGCCACGTGTTGTTGATTTTGACTTTTTTCAACTCGGCAAGAAACAGGAGAAAATCCTGAGTCGCGTATTTTCGGTTAAGTTCGTGCTTTTTCAGCAGGTTGAGCAGAGTGTAGTAACATTTCAGGGCAACGAGATTGATAAACATCCATCCTTCAAGGGTTTGCAAATTTTGCATATAGGTACGGTCGGCATCAAGGATGTTTTTGAAGGCATCAAAAAGAGCAGACACACCGCGTTTCTTTACCTGAACACGTTCTACCGTGAGGCTTTGCTTGCGCAGCCGAATTTCCCCTCATTTATTATCGTGGGAGTTTGGTAGTTCCATTATCCCGTTGGGATAGCGAATGTTATTGTCACCTGAATGATAGCATGGTGGGAATTTTATCTATGGGTAAATCCGGAGGTTTTCAACGATTACCCATTGGAGACGATGCCCCGCCTAATGGATATTGTTGGGGAACAGATTATCATAAGCCTCGCGGTTCATGGGATGGT
>JAISUP010000027.1 GCA_031272025.1 Bacteroidales bacterium | reverse complement strand
ACCCAACTAAAATGCCAACAAAATTTTACATATCGCCCGCCACGGGGTTGCATCCCGCAAATAAAATGCCTCTATTTGGCGTTTTAAAGCCCCTGTGTTGCGCTTTCGCGAAAATTTTGACATTTACCCCCCCCGAAAAACGTTGTCTGAACCTTGATTTTCGCTTGATTTTTTTGATTGCTGTGATTAAAAATCATATCAATCATTGTAATCATAGTAAAATCACAGTTCAGACTCTCAATTTAAACCTGTTAGGTTTTGAAAACCTGACAGGTTTGGGGCGTGTGCGATTAATCGCGCCCCTACACCGCAATCCCCGCCTGTTCCACCGTCATTGCGGCGAATTGAAAATCGGCGTAAGCCAAAGCCGCAATCCCCTAACACAGAAAGTTATTCTAAATTCAATATTAACCGTCGAAGACAATGGTTTTCAATCAAAAACATCAAAACAATCATTTGAAAATCAAAGTTCAGACACAAATTTTTATTTTTATGTTATCAAAAAGTATTTTTTTGAGGAACGTGGCAAAAACAACAGCCCTCCTCGCAGTAATCGCTCTTTCGAGCAGCGCGATGGCACAAACATTCAATTACACCGATGCAAGCGGTGTGACGGCGACTTACCAAGTTGACGGTAATAGCGGCGTTACTTTTCCCGATGGCGTAACAATGCAAACGGTCAGTTTGGCAAACATCATTATTTCCGCCCCTGCTGGATTGACAAAATGGGTTTTACCCGAAACTGTTGTTGATGGCAACGGCGTTACCTATCGTCTGTATGGCGGTGTAATTCACGGCGAAGGTTATAATGATGGCTATGTTTTCAGTAACCTGACAGAACTTGTTTTGCCACGCTTTATGCGACAATTTCAGTCCTTTAATGCAACTCCTTCTGGGACCGGACAATTTCCCAATTTAACCAAAGTAACATTTGGGGAATATTATCAGTATTTTGGAGGGGAAGCGTTTCAAGGTTACCCATTAGACAGCGTTATTTTCAAAGGAACAGCCATTTTTTATAATTTGGCAACAGGCAATACCTATGGTAATCAACAACAAACATTTGGCAATAACCCGACAACTACAAAAATCATTATTCCCTGTGGAACAAGGGAATTGTTTGAACTCTCGATGACAAATTATCCGCAGTATTGGAATAGAGACCTTACTTACGGGAGTAATGTGGTATTTTGGACAACTGCCAATCTTGTAGAAGCCGAATGTTTGAACACCTTAACGGTACTTTCGAGCGATGTATCCAAAGGACACGCTTACAGTTTTGCGGGTTGCGGCTTTGTAACCACCACGCCCGACAATACTTCGGCAAATCACAGCGGTAATATCACATTGCTTGCCTTGCCCAAAGGCGGCGTTGTCTTTCTCGGCTGGGCAGACGGCAATCTCGACAATCCGCGCACAGTCAATGTTGCAAGCGACACTACTTTCACGGCAAATTTTGCTACCTGCACCGAAACGGGCATACGTAGCGTTCAAGCAGCCGCGCCGATGAAAGTTTATCCCAATCCCGCGAAAAACGAGTTGAACGTGGAATTGGAACGCGCCGCCAACGGAACGCTCGCGCTGTTCGATTTGTCAGGTCGCGTTGTAGAGACGCGGCACGCCACGTCTCTACGGGAAACCATCAATATCGCGCACCTCGCGCAAGGCACCTACATTCTGCGCATCGTGGAAAACGGCACGGCAAGCGCGGGCGTGAAGGTGGTGAAGGAATAATTCGTCTGAACTGTGATTTTAGAGTGATTCATTTGATTTGTGTGATTTTTAAAATCATAGTAATCACCTCAATCATACGAAAATCACAGTTCAGACAAGGGGATCGCGGGTTAGGTCCCGCGATGACGGCAAAGAAAGAGAAACAGGCAGCGGTGGTGTCGTTGCCTGTTTTTTTTTGTCCGCAAATTAACGCGAAAATATTTTTCACTTTTTACTTTTGTAACTCTCTGTGGTTATTCGTGCCTTCTTTGTGTAACTTCGTGTAGCTAAAATAATTACACGAAGGTTCACGAAGAACCTCGAAGTTACACGAAGAAAATTTTATTGTCGAGTGCAATATATCCGTGTGCTGAAAAAATCTTGGCAATCAAGAAAATCTTATGAAAATCGTGGTTCAGACAATAACGCATTTTTTTTTTTCAAAACTAATTCGTATTTTTGGAGTTTGTGTGTATCTCGGAAAATATTAGTAAATTTGCCTCGCTTTTTAGCGAACATGAATATTGTATTCATTAACATTTTTTTTTATTTAAAATTTAGAATAAGATGAGAAAAAATTTCATTTTCATGGGTGTGGTAGCATGCCTATTGTTTTTCGCGAGTTGTGGTAACAAGCCAAAAGAAGCGGCAACATACACATACCCGTTTCAAAATCCGGCATTGTCGCCGGAAGAGCGTGCGGCGGATTTGGTTGCACGTCTTACCTTAGAAGAGAAGATTGATCAAATGCTCAATGGGGCACCGGCAATTGAGCGTTTGGGGATCCCTGAGTACAATTGGTGGAGTGAGGCATTGCATGGAGTAGGGGTAAGCATGAAAAATTATCATGTTACGGTTTTTCCACAGGCAATAGGGTTGGCAGCCACCTGGGATACGTCTGCGGTAAGACAGATGTGCGACTATATCGCGTTAGAAGGCAGGGCGATATACAACGTGTCGAGAAGAGACAGCGTGATGGGGATAGGACACGGGCTTACTTTCTGGTCTCCAAATATCAACATTTTTCGTGACCCGCGTTGGGGACGGGGACAAGAAACCTATGGCGAAGATCCCTTCCTTACCGCCCAAATAGGCTCTGCTTTCGTTAAGGGATTGCAAGGAACCGACCCCGTGAAACTGAAAGTCGCCGCTTGTGCCAAACATTATGCTGTCCATAGCGGTCCCGAACCCTTGCGTCATGTCTTTGACGCTAAAAATATATCTATGTACGACTTATGGGATACCTATTTACCGGCTTTCCAAGAATTGGTAACCCAATCCAAAGTCGCGGGAGTAATGTGCGCTTACAATGCCTATGAAGGACAACCTTGCTGCGGTAGCGACCATCTTATGTTAGACATCTTGCGCGAAGATTGGAAATTTACCGGATACGTAACCTCAGATTGTGGCGCGATTGACAATTTTTATAAAACGCATAAATACAAACCCGATGCCCCTGCCGCCGCCGCCGATGCCGTCTATCATGGTACCGATGTTGATTGCGGAAACGAAGCCTATCGCGGGCTAAAAGAGGCGGTAGAAAAAGGACTGATTTCCGAGTCCCAAATTGACATATCCCTCAAACGTCTCTTTACCATTCGTTTCCGTCTCGGTATGTTCGACCCCATAGAACAAGACATTTATGCTAAAATAGATACGTCCATTTGTAATCATGCAGACCACAAAGCACAAGCCCTGAAAATGGCTCGCGAATCTATGGTTCTCTTAAAAAATGACGGGATATTGCCGCTTAAAAAAGAAAATTTGAAAAAAATCGCTATCATGGGTCCCAACATGGATAACCCTGAAATGCAATTGGGCAATTATACCGGCTACCCCAAACTCGCCAAAACCCCATTAAATAGTTTGAAAGCATTATTGCCAAACGTGGAAATTATCGCGGAACAAGGCTGTAATTATACCGAAAACGAAGTTTGGGAAGACTTACACCTCGAAAATCTCGTTACCGGAGACGGCTTTGCCATGTCTTGTTTTAATAACGACCATTTGGAAGGCAAACCTGTTTATACCGCGACCACGAAAAACATAGACTTTACTTCCGGAGGCGATGCAAACCCCATCGCGAAAGGAGTTAATCTTCAAGACTATTCCACTCGTTTTGAAGGTAGTTTTATCGCCCCGGTATCGGGGACGGTAGATTTTAAAATTGCTTACGATGATGCCTATCGCTTATTCATTGATCACAAGAAAGTATCTGAATCGGTATGGAATCACGACGTGGCTTCCGATGCTAAATATCGTACTACTTTAATCAAAGGAAAAGAATACCATATTAAGTTAGAGCATCGTCAAGGAAAACTTGGTGGCGGTCGTATTGCTCTGCAATTGGCTTCGGTAAAGGCAATACCCGCTTCTTTGGTTGCCGAAAAAGTGAAAGATGCCGATGTTATCGTGTTCTTGGGAGGCATCTCCCCGCGTTTGGAAGGCGAAGAAATGGGCGTGGATTTGCCCGGCTTCAAAGGGGGAGACCGTACCACCATGCTCTTACCAAAAGTGCAAACCGATATCCTAAAAGCATTGAAAAATACAGGAAAACCGGTTATATTAGTTCTCATGAACGGCTGCGCGATGGCATTGCCTTGGGAAGCCCGTAACCTGAATGCTATCGTAGAGGCATGGTACGGGGGCGAATTCGCCGGAGACGCTATCGCTGACCTGATACTGGGAAATATCAACCCCTCAGGTCATTTGCCCGTTACTTTCTACGAAAATGACAAAGATTTGCCCGATTTCTTAGACTACTCGATGAAAAACCGGACCTATAAATATTTTACCGGCAAAGCTTTGTATCCTTTTGGCTTTGGACTGTCTTATACTACTTTCAATTATGAATGGGAAAAACAACCCAAGACATCTTATGCCCCTGAAGAAACGATAGAATGTGTGCTCACGGTAAAAAATACCGGCAATCGCGAGGGCGATGCGGTTACGCAAGTCTATATCAAATATCCCCAAGATGGACAAAGAATGTTACCGTTAAAAGAGTTACGCTTTTTTGACCGGAAAAATATTGCTCAAGGGGGTAACTATTCGTTGAAAGTGAGCATTCCTGTTTCCGCGTTAGCCAAATGGGACAATGCCGCAGGAAAACAAGTAGTCCCCGCGGGAAAATACAGCATCTTCGCGGGAACGCATTCTGAAGATGAAGCCGTTAGCGCGACTTTTGACGTGAAATAATCTCAAAAAAAGACAAAAAAGAAAAGAGGCTACCTCGAAACTTTCGGGGTAGCCTCTTTTCTACTTTATTTATTTATTCAAAAAACATTTTATCCTAATATACTGATCTTATAATTTTTTAAACAAAAAATCAAGGAGTTGGTATACAGCCAAGGCACGGTGGCTGATTTTGTTTTTCACGGCATCGCCTAATTCGGCGAAAGTTTGCGTGTAGCCCGTTGGGCGAAAAATGGGGTCGTATCCAAAACCGTGTCTGCCTCGCGGTTTGGCGAGCAAGTCGCCTTCGATACAGCCTTCAAAGCAATACTCTTCATTGTTTAAAATCAGGGCAATGACTGTAATAAAACGCGCCGCACGGTTAGTCTTATCTTGCATCTCGCGCAGCACTTTGTTCATGTTGTCTTCGTAAGTTGTGCCTTCGCCCGCGTATCGTGCTGAAAACACGCCCGGTCGCCCGGATAAGGCATCTACGAGCAACCCCGTGTCATCGGCAAAGCAATCCAACCCATAATGCTCCCGCACAAATCGTGCTTTTTGTAAAGCATTGCCTTTTAAGGTACTCGATGTTTCAGGAATATCTTCCTCGCAACCAATATCTTTGAGATTTAATATGGTAAAACGACCCTCAACCATATCTCTCAACTCGTTTGTTTTATGAATATTATGTGTAGCAAATACTAAGTTCATTCGAAACAGTCATTGCATTTATATTTTTTTTAAGCGCGATATACAGGAAGCGGGTACTATTTCAACTCGCTTCCTGCTATTTCAATGGCTTGTTTTCCGCGATAGTAACCACATTCGGGGCATACGTGATGGGGAAGTATCGCGGAATTACAATGACTACAAATGGTTAGCGTGGGGGCAACCATAAAATCGTGTGATCTTCTTTTATCTCTCCTTGTCGAGGAGTGACGTCTTTTCGGATTCGGCATAACTTGTCTTTTTTTTGATTAATGACTATATTATATTTTACTTTAATTCAATTTAATATCTTTTAATTTGTCCCAACGAGCGTCTTCTTTTGTTGTAGATGATGATAGGGATTGCCATTTTTGTATCACCTCAGGGTTACATTCCGGGGTGTCGTTATCAATGTAGGGGTGCGTGATTCGGGCGGGTAGCGCGAGCACGATAGCCTCGTACACGAAATGAAACAGGTCTAACTCGTAAATGTTCTCGTTCACCTTCCAGATTTCATCGTCTCCGGTATCTTCAGGCTCAACTTCGGGCACGAGTTGTACTACAACCTGCTCGGAAAAATCAAGAGGCACGCTTACGAGATCCAAACAACGATCGCACGGGGCTATCACCTTCCCGTGAAAATGACAATCTAACAGCAGCATTTTTTCCTTTTTCTCCAACACGATATCCACTTGCAAACCGTCGCTTTTCTTCTCCTGTATCTCGGCAATTTCAAAGAACTCATCATCACAACAAATTGAAAAACAATGCTTCCCGAGAGAAACTCCGGATACTCTCAATTTAAATTCATCTCTCTTTTGCTTGTGTTTCACTTGCTTAAAATTTGGGGGTGCAAAGATACGAAAAATAATCGTGCAATTATTCTATTCTTTGTAATTTCTTTTTCTTATTTTTCGCGTACAATTTTGTTAACTCGTCTATGTTCGCGGAAAAGGTAAAATAATTGGGTACGGCACCCGCGGCATAATGTACCCGCGAAAAACCGACACGAATAGAATAGATATTCACGGTAAAACCGTAGGCAAAGCCTGCAATGGTTTTGCGCTGTGGTATTCTCATCTCTTGGTGCATGTCGTGATTGTAAGAGCAATGCAACGCGAGATATTTTACAGGTTCGATTTCTAACCCGAAAATAATATGCCGGAAAAAATTGTCCGCGAAATGAGCAAATCGTGTAGGATAGTTTATCTCTCCCGTAAGCACATCAGTTTGATAGAAGGGGGTATATAGACTATTGTCGCCCATTTCCCAGCGATAGAGAGAATGTAAAGAAATGTGGTACCTCACCGGGATGTATTTAAACCGATGCGACAAAGCCAATTGAATATCAAACGGTATTTTTTGATATTGCCCGGGGCTAAATGGTTTCAGTTCGGAGCCTAAATTTTTGAACAATAAAGTTAGCGATAGTTGTTTTTCTTTGCTAAAAAAACTTCCTGAGACATCTGTCGCGAACCCGAAGGAGTTGTAACTTTCGTATCCGGAAAAGAGCAGTTTTAAACTTGCCCCGATAGAGAAATGCTCGCTCAATGTTCTGCCCCACGCGGCGGTTAGGGCACAGTCGCCCGCGGTAAAATGTCCGGTCTCGTACCCCCATTCATCCATACCGTTAAAGGTGCCGTATTGCACGCAACGGGCTTCAAAAGCAAAACTCCCCGCGTGCTTAAAGGTATGTGAATATAGCACGGAGCCATACCCTGTCGTAGTAAAATAATCAGTAAAATGCAACAAAAGAGAATGATGATGCTGCTCTGATATGGAAGACGGGTTGTAGATGATGAGCGAAGGGTCGTCATCGTTCACGGAAATCAAACTACCTCCAAGCGCGGATTGCCTCGCCGAATAACTGAAATTGAGAAAAGGGTAAACCCTACTGCCCCCAATTTGAGCCGACATGGATACCTGCGCGAAACATATCCCGATAATTATCAAAAATCTGCACATATATGATGCTTTAAAATTGCCGGGACAAAGTTAGTATAAAAAAATGAATTATATGATTCATGGGTTACATTTTTACCACGGTGATGCCCGTGCCCCCGCGTTCAATGGATTCATCGTGAAATTCGCGAATCTCTTTTCGTTTGCTCAAAGCCTCGCGAATAACATGTCGCAATATCCCGTTGCCTTTCCCGTGCAGGATACGCGCTTGTTTTATTCCCAAAAAAATGGCTTTGTCAATATAGGTCTCCATTTTCGACAGGGCTTCGGTTGCCCGCTCGCCCCGCAAATCTAAGGTTTGTTGAAACAAGGCGGCTTCGCGGTTCATAACCTCTCCTATGCTCGTGTCCCCGATTTTGGCTTTGCCCCGTTGCACTGCCCTCGCTTCTTTTTTACTTATTTTCAATAATTTGTCTGTCGTTGTGCGCAAAGTAACCGAATGAAAAGAGAGTGTAACCTCGTTGCCTTTCAGGTGCGATATTTCACCAATGATTTGGGTTTCGGGCATGAGCACGGCATCGCCTACTTGCAAAGGGCTTCCCGTGCCCGTGTCTTCTCGTGATGTTTTTGACGCCTGAGAAGATGGTGCGGGGGGAACAGGCAACTCTGACGGGGGAATCTCCTGTCGCGAAATTCGATCCTTGGCTAACGACAATTCTTGCCGCGCGTTTCTCGTGCGCTTTGCATCGGCTTCGCTTTCCCTAATCTCTCTTATCGTGTTTTCAATCAATTTATTAGCATTATCAATCATGGCAGTAGCCTGTTGTTTGGCTTTCTGAAGAATTTCTTTTCGTTGGCTGTCGAGCAGGTGATATTTCTCGTGGTACGATTGTACAATACGGGCAAGTTCTTCATCGGCATTATGCACGTTTTTGAGTGTTTTTTCCAACTCTATTTTTTCCAATTCAATTTCTTCCAATTTTTTTTCGTAGTCAATTTGCGCGGTTCCCGATTTGGCGATAGCGTTCGCGATAATGTCAGGGGGGAGTCCGGTTTGTTGGGCAATCTCGTAAGTGAACGAACTGCCTGCCTTTCCAATTTTAAGAGAAAAAAGAGGTTTGAGTGCATGGGTGTCGAAGAGCATTGCCCCATTTACCGCCTCGGTATGGTGGTCGGGGAAGGCTTTCAAATTGCCAAAATGGGTGGTAATAATTCCAAAAGCCTGCAACTCGTATATTCGCTCCAAAATAGCCTCTGCCATAGCCCCACCCAACGCGGGTTCCGTCCCCGAACCAAATTCGTCAATCAAGAACAGGGAACTTTCGTTTAAATGTTCGAGCATGTTTTTCAGGTTGAGCAAGTGCGAACTATACGTGCTCAAATCATTGTCTATGGATTGCTCGTCCCCAATATCGATAAAAAAATCGGTAAAAATGCCCATGTCGCTACTGTCTTTCATGGGGACAAGGAGACCACATTGTAGCATGTATTGCAAAAGTCCAACGGTTTTAAGGCATACCGATTTACCCCCTGCATTAGGTCCGGAAATAATAACGATACGCTGTTTTTCATGTAGGGTTAAGTTTAAAGGTACCACGGTTTTGCCCGTGTGCTTGGCGTTGAGCAACAAAAGCGGGTGTTTTGCCTCATGCCAGTCTATGAGCGGGCAGGGATGCAAACGCGGCTGTATCCCGTTGATTTCTACTGCCCATAAGGCTTTGGCACGAATAAAATCTATTTCTCCCAAAAACAAGTGCCCCGCTTGTAGATTGGGAATAGAAAGCCTGATTTCGTTGCTTAGTACCGTGAGCAGGCGAATGATTTCCCGTTTCTCGGCATTTTGTAAATCCCTGAGCATGTTGTTCGCGTCAAAAACTTCGGTAGGTTCTATGAATACGGTTTGTCCCGTGGCAGATTCATCGTGAATAAAACCGGGCAATTTGCGTTTAAACATTGCCGGGACAGGGATACATAGCCTGCCATCGCGAACGGTCATCTCCGTACCCTCTTTTACTATCCCTTCTTGTTTGACTTGCTGCAACAGCCTTCGCAGGCGTCTATCGGCTTCCGAAGATACCCGAATCATCTCCGACCGTATTCTTCTTAACTCTTCGGAGGCGTTGTCGCGCAGGTTCCCCTTCGGGTCTAAAATTTTGTTTATAGAAGATAATAACTCTTTTTCAAGCACTACGGTTTCACATAATGCCCAAAGGGTGGGATAGTTTTTTTTCTCTTCGCGAGACTGAAAATAATGAAATACTTGAATGATTGCCTGAATAAAATCACGCAATAGTCTTAATGCCTCCAATTCGATATAGGTACCGTCTACGCGTAAATGTTGCAAAACGGGGCGCGAATCGTGAAAGTCGCGTGCGGGGAACGGGTCGTCAAACAACAGAAGGTGGCGAAACTCGGACACTTGTTGCAGGCTATGCAAAATATCTTCACGCGAAACAGAAAGCGACATGCGCGAAACATTCTCCCTACCCATCGCGCTAATACAATAATTGCTCACGAACTGTCGCACCTGCGAGAACCCCGTTTTTTCCTCAAATGAAACAGGATATATCATGCTATAGTAAAATATCTTATCGGCTGAATTTTTCTCATGAAGTGTTCTATATTTTTTTTTGATTTCCATTTTGTAAATTTTATAGGATGTATAAAAAGAGCATGGGTCGGGAAACTCTCCATTAATTTATCTAAATCAAAATTGTATTGTGTTTCAATGCCTTTTACATGATAGACTATGGATGATAAATTAGTTTTCTTTTCAGTTATTATATTTTGACAAGCGTCATTAAAAGAATGTAAAATGTTTTTCACCTCAACCCCTTTCTTGTCTACACGATAAGATTTTCTCAATTTTTGACATATTTATATCATAACGATGATTATAAATCACCAATAAAGCAATTTTTTGTTTATTCATAATATTTTATCTTTTTTCTCAAAACAATTCACGAAAGACTGTTTATTCAAGTTGAATATGTTCACGCCTGCCGTTTCCGCGTAATTTTTGATGTTATAAAAACTCGCGTGCGCGCAATACAATGAATAATATGTTTCATACATCGCCTGCGACATTTTTCTATCTGTTTTAGCATAAAAATGGTTGTCGCTGAAACACACATCATTATTCTCGTCAACCCGTAAATTTTTTGTCCAATCGAAATCAAGTCCTGCCAAATAAACATCTTTATAATTGGAATAAATGGCAAGCAACAACGCGGCGACAATAACATTCTGTGTTCTAAACATTCCCCATTGTCTTTTTAGCATGGCGTGTTTCAGGCATTTAAATCCTTCTATTTTGGTTCGGTTAAAATAGCACACGCTTACGCGGGGATTTCGCGAGAGAACGTTCATCTCGGTGACGATTTTCTTGGCTTGAAAAGGAATGAATAACTGCATGTTCCAAGTTACGTTTTCTGCTAAATGCCGGTAAAAACGGTTTACCTTTTGAAGGGAACTTTCAGGATCTTCCGAGTCGGGTTGAAACCAAAAAGCGGGATCGCACAGTACGTAAGTATTTGGTTTGTATAGCAAAAACTCGTCCGCTAAGGCGGCAAAATTCACGGCAATCAAATCGTGGTGCTGTAAATTGTCGGCATTTGCTTTCAGCGTGTTGCTTAGTGATGGTCCATTGCCCATGATGATACAACTCTCGTGCTCCCGGTTTATCTTTTTTACGCGAACAAAACGAGACTCTTTCAACAACCTGACTACCGACCAAAACGAGTCTAAAATATCGTAAGACCATTGAATGCTTTTAGGATACATCATATATGTTTGTTTTATTTCAGGCTGCAAAGATACAATGTTTTTAGCAAATGACAAAAAATCATGTATTCGGGTTGCTGTTTTTTTTGTATTTTCGCGCACCGGAAAAAATAGGTTGTCATTATTTATTAAAATATATTTTATTAATGAAAGCAGTACATAATTTTAACGCGGGACCTTGCGTGTTGCCTCAAGAGGCGATACACGCTGTGATAGAATCCCTGAATGATTTCAAAGGAACAGGCATGTCGGTGATTGAAGTTTCTCACCGCTCCAAAGAATGGGATGCCGTGATGCACGAAACAGAGGCTTTATGGAAAGAGTTATTGCATATTCCTGATGGGTATAGAGTACTTTTTTTAGGGGGCGGTGCTTCTTTGCAATTTCTCATGGTACCGATGAATTTTCTCCAACACAAAGCCGCGTATCTCGAAACCGGCGTTTGGGCAAAAAAGTCGTGGAAGGAAGCCAAAGGAATAGGAGACGCCGTTGTCGTGGCATCTTCTGCCGACACCACCTACAACTATATCCCTAAAGGGTACACGATTCCCGAAGATGCCGACTATTTTCACATCACGACCAACAACACGATTTACGGCACGGAAATCAGGGAAGACATGGTATGTCCGGTCCCGCTCATTGCCGACATGTCATCCGACATCATGAGTCGCCCGGTAGATGTGAGCAAATATGTCCTGATTTACGGGGGTGCCCAAAAAAATGTAGGACCGGCAGGGGTTACTTTTGTTATCGTGAAAGAAGACGCTATAGGAAAAGTAGACCGCTATATCCCGACCATGCTTAACTACAAAACCCATGTAGACAATGACTCGATGTTTAACACGCCTCCGGTATTTTCTATCATGATGATGAACGAGACGCTAAAATGGCTCAAACGGCAGGGTGGAGTAGAAGCCATTAACCAACGTAATGTTAAGAAGGCAAATTTGCTTTATGAAGAGATTGACCGGAACCCGATGTTCGTGGGCACCGCCGAAAAAGACAGTCGTTCTATCATGAACATTTGTTTCGTGATGTCGCCGGAATATAAAGACAAAGAAGAGGCTTTCATGATGCTTGCCAAAGAACGAGGCATGGTGGGAATTAAGGGGCACCGCTCGGTTGGAGGCTTCCGTGCATCGTTATACAATGCTTGTCCCATGGAAAGCGTACAAGCATTAGTCGCTTGCATGCAAGAGTTCGAGCAGCAAAACCGGTAGGAAGGTGAAAACCTTCGCCCGCGTTTTCTTAGCGTTTTGTTTGCCCGCTCTCTTGCTGCCATTATCCTTGTCGGGTAAACAAGTAACCTTGTCGGGAATTATTAAAGACAAAACCAATGGCGAAACGCTTGCCAGCGTGTATGTTTTTTTGCAGAATGTCTCGGAAAAAAGCGAGGTAAAAGGCAGTTTTTCTAATATATCGGGGTTCTATTCTCTCACCGTTCCTGACGGCAAGTACTATCTCAAAATCAGTTTAATGGGATATAGGACCATAGAAGATACTCTTTTTTTGACTTCTAACTACACGTATCATGTTGACATGGAGCCGAACCCGATATTGACCAAAGAGGTAACCGTGTCGGCGCAACGGGAAGACTATAACGTGAGCAGTGTAGAAACGGGCAAGATGAGCATGACCGTGGAGGCAATAAAGTCTATTCCCGCGCTCATGGGCGAGGCAGATGTCATTAAAGCCGTGCAGTTGCTACCCGGCGTACAGTCAGGGGGAGAAGGAAATTCAGGGTTTTACGTGCGGGGAGGCGGTGCCGACCAAAATCTGGTCTTGCTTGATGAAGCCACGGTGTATAATGCCAGCCATCTTTTCGGGTTCTTTTCCGTCTTTAATGCCAATGCCGTCAAAAACGTGGATATTATCAAATCGGGAATGCCCGCGCAATACGGGCAACGGATGTCTTCTATCCTTGATGTACATCAAAAAGAAGGCAATATGAAAAAATTTGAAGGACAAGGCGGCATTGGTCTCATTTTTGCCAATCTCACGATACAAGGTCCTATAAAGAAAGACAAGGCTTCGTTTATCATTTCGGGAAGACGCACTTACATTGATTGGCTCATACAGCCCTTTCTTTCCAAAAATAGCCCGATGAAAGGTACCCGTTTTTATTTTTACGACCTCAATGCTAAATTTAATATCATTCTTAACGACAAGCACCGGTTGTTTGTCGGGGGCTATTATGGCAATGATGTGTACGGCTTTAAGTCAAACGGGGGAGGCATGAACGCGCAAATGCATTGGGGAAACGCGGCGGCTTCGCTGCGTTGGAATTACATTATTAACGCTCAACTTTTTCTCAATACCTCTGCCACGTTTAGCGACTATGATTTTGGCACGGACATGAAAATGAGTGTCTATGGATTTAAACTTAAGTCGGGGGTGCGCGACTATGCTTTAAAGAGCGAATTGACCTATTTACCGGCGATTCCTCACCGCTTTACTTTTGGGGTTCACTATATTTTTCATCGGTTTAATCCCAATACATACGAGATTGCCGCGGGCGAACAGACCCAATTTGCCATGCCGGTAGCGACCAACTATTATGCCCACGAATTGGGAATATACGCGAATGACGAATTTGACATCACGAGATGGCTCAAAATCAACGCGGGGCTACGGTATAGTCATTTCGAGCATATAGGGGCTTTTACCCGCTACGTGCAAGATAACACCGGGCATGTCGTAGATAGCATTTACTACAAACCGGGGAAACCCGTGTCGAGACATAACGGGCTCGAACCCCGTCTCTCTGCCCGTTTCCTTTTGAATAAACAAGTCTCGATTAAAACTTCTTACACGCTCAATTACCAGTATTTACACCAGATTTCCATGTCCACGGTGTCGTTGCCTACCGATGTATGGATGCCTTCTACAGACCTCGTGTACCCACAAACCGCCCATCAAGTTTCCTTGGGGGTGTATTACAATTTTCACGACAACATGTTCGAAACCTATATAGATGCTTACTATAAGAAAATGAATCATTTAGCGGAATATAAAGATGGACTTGATTTAAGTAACGTAACCATGAATCCCGACCAACTTTATACTTTTGGGCAAGGGCAGTCTTACGGGATAGAATTTTTTATTAAAAAGTTGCGGGGACGTTTTATAGGGTTCGCGGGTTACACGCTTGCCTACACGACCCGACAGTTTGACGCGCTCAACGGGGGAAAACCATTCTTTGCCCGCTACGACCGCAGGCACGATGTTTCCATTAGTTTGACCTACGAGATTATTAAGCACAAACTTTCGGCATCGGCTGTGTGGGTATATTCTACCGGCAACACCATGACTGTACCTACCGGACTCTACTTTTACGCGGGTACCATTATTACCGAATATAGCGACAGAAACGCCTATCGCATGCCCCCGTACCACCGCTTAGACTTCTCTATTGACTGGACCATCGTGAAGAAAAAACGCTTCGAAACAGGACTTAATTTATCAGTATACAACGTGTACAACCGTCAAAATCCATTCTTTATATACATTCAAACCGAAACCGTTTTAAACCCTCAAGAAAAAGAATTCTCACTCAACATGCAGGGATACCAGATGAGTTTGTTCCCCATTTTACCTTCTATAACATGGAACTTTAAGTTTTAAATATCATTTTTTTTCCGATAGTTTTGGTGTATCATAAAATTTTTTCTTACTTTTGCACATTCAAATTTTATTTTTTAACCTTAAATTTTAATCGTATGAAAAAGATTTTGATATTATTAGCCCTTGTATTTGTTGCCGCGGGCATGAACGGGCAGGTTGTTTTTTCCGAAGATTTTAACCAATTCACGGCGGGAGAGCCTAATGCTTCTGCCAGCAGCACGGATGTTAGTGCAGGTCTTGATACCCTGACCCAACAACCGGGTTGGACAGGAACAAAAGTTTATCAAGCAGGTGGTGCCATTAAGTTGGGCACTGCTTCTGTTTTGGGGTACATCGTTACCCCTGCCATCGATTTATCGGGCAATGGTGGCAATTTCGTTCTCACTTTTAAGGCGATGGCATGGAATGGTGATGCCGCGACCATGAAAATTATCGTGAATGATGGTACTCCCACCGAGGTTTCCGGTTTGGGAACTACTACTGCTTACGAGTTCGCAACTTTTTCCATTCCCCTTTCCGGGGGTACGGCAACTACCAAAATTCGCTTTGAAGGTGCCCAAGCAAGCAAAGGACGGTTCTTCCTTGATGACATATCAATTAACGTGCCACAGTCTCCAAGCATTGTTTGCTCGCCTGCCGCGTTAAGTTTTGGCAATGTAGAAGTAGGAGAGACTTCGGTTAAATCCGTCAACGTGAAAGGTTATTTGCTCACCGCGGGCGACAGTGTTGCCATTGCCGGAGACGAAAATTTTAGTGTGTCTCCTGCCAAAATAGCCAACAATGATATTCTGTCAGAAGAAGGTATTGATATAGCGGTAACGTTTGCCCCTACTGCTGCCGAGGAATATACCGGCAGTATCGCTTTCACGTCAAACGAGATTGATGCCTCTTTATCCGTTACCGGTAAAGGTTTTTTGGCAGAAGGGGTACCCACGCTTGATTCGCTCAAAAAGTTAGCCCCCGCTTACACGGGAGGCAATGCCCCCGGTACCGTGGTTTACAAATACACGGGAACAGCAATAGTTACCTCAGTGCAATACAGGGGAGGCAACGACATTTTCTTGCAAGACGAAACCGGCGGTATTCTTGTTTTTGATAAAGACAAAACTTTCACTACCGGTATTAGTCGGGGCGATGCAATTACCGGCATTTATGGTACGCTTACCAATTATTTTGGCAGTATTGAAATCGTGCCCACGACAACGCTTTTCGTTACCTCGATGGGAAATTCGGTTACGGCAAAAGACATCACGCTTGACGACCTTGGCACCACCGATTATCAGCACCCGCTGCAAAGCCAGTATGTGCGTATCGCGGAAGCGCGTGTTGACGCTACCGGCAACTTCGCCGACAGAGGATATTACAAATTAACCAAAGACGGGAGCAGCAAAGATAGCGTACTCGTGATAAATGATGCCGATGCCCCCATTATTGGGCAGCCTATTCCTACTATTGCCGTAGATATTTACGGGATACTACATTTTTGCGGACAAACCGGTATTTCTACGCTCAACCGCTTGGCTCCCGATGACGACATTTATGGCACGGGAATTCAAAATGTAGGTAGCGAAGCGGCAATTCGCTTGGCTCCGAACCCGGCAACCGACTACGTGCTCATCGAAACAGGAACTCCTATGCAACTAGATATTTTTAATCTTGTGGGACAACGTGTATATACCGAGCGGCTTAACGCCGGTACCAATACCATTGCCACCAATACTATGCAATCAGGATTGTACATTATCCGTCTCACCAATACCAACAATAAAACGACGAGAACGTTCAAACTCGTGGTGCGATAAAAATGAATAAATATACAGCAAAAATAAAACAATTTATTGTTGTCGCGGGTTTGTTTCCCGTGTTGTTTTGGGAGTACGTGCAGGCACAATCAGCGGTTGTTTCTGTGGATTTAGACGGGAATGTTAAGTCATTGCCGTGTCAAATCATGCCCGCTGAAGATAGCAGAGCGTTGTTGCAGGCAGATTCGGTAAGGTTGTTGCAGGGCTATCCTTTGCGGGTGGGCACGGTGCAGCCGGTTAATCTTGCATTGCAGGCATCGGCAACGATAGACACTTTGCCTGATGGAACGGTAGTATATCGTCATGTATTGATCTCCCCAGGGGCATTTGCCGTGGCAGTTCACCTTACATATACCCGCGTGCCGGAGGGTGCCGAACTTTGGCTTTATACCCCTGACCACATGACCGTGGTAACGTACACGTCTGAAGACCTAAACGAAACAGACCCATTTCTATCCTCTAATTTACCCGGAGAAATGATAGTCGTAGAATATCGAGAACCTTCTCATGCCTCGTTTCAGGGAGAACTGTTTATCGCCAATCTTTTGCACGCTTACCGAGATACGCCTATGTTTGATAACGATACAGAGTATAAGGAAGATAAAGGTACGCATGGCTCGGCAGAGGGCAGTTGTCATATAGACATTAACTGCCCCGACGCGGCGGCATGGACGACGATAGCAAAGTCGGTGGTATACTTGGAAATCACGATCCCCTCAGGTAGCGACGCGGGAACTTACCTTTGTACCGGGACCATGCTCAACAACGCGAGAAACGACAAACGTCTGTTCCTGCTCACGGCAAATCATTGCGAAGCCGTAACCGGTCAAGGCATTTTTAGAGTGTATTTTAATTATCAATCAACGTCGTGCAACTCTACAAAGGGCTATGGTGGCGATGTCTACAATAAAACCGTAGTCATAAGGGCACGTGATAACTACACGAAATCTTCGGATTTTTTGTTGTTAGAACTCACGGGGACTTTGACTGCCGGCGTGAGTTCTAATATATACTTAGCAGGGTGGAACAGAACCTACACGACTTCGTCGCCCCCTACCGCAGGTGCGTGCATTCATCACCCCGGAGGCGACTTCAAAAAAGTGAGTTTTCCACAATCTGTCAAAAGCGGGGGAACCCGTTTCTGGGAAGTATCTTGGAAAATAGGAATTTATAATCAGGGAGTAACGGAAGCAGGGTCCTCGGGGAGCGCACTCTTTGATGCCAACGGGCTATTGGTGGGTCAATTGTATGGGGGAAATTCGTCGTGCAACTATGCCTCCGGTACAGATTCTTACGGGCGTATCGGCTACTCGTGGACCAACGGGAGCCAAAGTGATGACGCGAAGAAATTGCAACCATGGTTAGACCCTGACAACACGGGAACCATGACCGTAGATGGCACATCGTTGGGTATCAGTCATATAGAACGAAAAATAATACATTGTACGGTTTTCCCAAATCCTTGCTCCGACAAGATAACTTTACAAGGAGATTTCACGGGCAAAACCGTTACTTGCGCGCTCTTTAACCTCATGGGGCAGGAAGTTTTTCATGCTATTTTACCCGCGAGTAGCGAGATACAATGTACCCTACCCGTGCTACCGAATGGAATGTATATTTTGCATCTTACCCAAAAAGACCAAGTCTTTTATACAAAAGTAGTCATCTCGAAATAAAAACATTTTTTATGAAAAAGTTAATCATTTTCTCGTAGAAAGACACGGGCAGTTTTTTCTTTAGTATATAAAATATTAAAAATAGAATACTCAAATTATTATAGGTATAAAATCATTCATGGAAGATTCGGAAAAAAAAGGGACAGAAATAGAAAAAAGCGATTTGCATAACGTGATACACGTGCAGACTATGTTCGAGAACTGGTATCTTGACTACGCGTCGTATGTCATTCTCAATAGGGCGATTCCTGATATAATTGATGGATTAAAACCGGTGCAGAGGCGTATTTTTCATTCGATGGACGAGTTGGAAGATGGCAGGTACAATAAAGTCGCCAATATTGTTGGTAACACGATGAAATACCACCCGCATGGCGATGCGGCAATCGGGGATGCGATAGTAAACTTGGGACAAAAAATGCTCACGATAGACACGCAAGGAAACTGGGGGAATATTTTTACCGGCGACAGTGCCGCCGCCCCGCGGTATATTGAAGCCCGACTAACCAAATTCGCGTTAGAAGTACTTTTTAATCATAAAACCACTGAATGGCAACGTTCTTACGATGGACGGAATAGAGAACCTGTGGTTTTGCCAGTTAAATTTCCGCTTTTGCTTGCCCAAGGTGCCGAAGGTATTGCTGTTGGACTTTCTACGAAAATTTTACCACACAATTTCAACGAGTTATTAGATGCCTCCGTGGCGATTCTCGAAAACAAAGACTTCGAGATATACCCCGACTTTCCCACGGCAGGTTATGCCGATGTGAGCAAATATAATGACGGGGCACGAGGCGGTAAAGTGCTTAATCGGGCGCGCATGACCATCGTGGATAAGAAGACTATCGTGATTAACGAAATTCCATTCGGCACAACAACTCAACAACTCATAGAAAAATCCATCACCCCCGCTATAGAAAAAGGAAAATTAAAAATCAGGAAGATAGATGATAATACGGCTGGAACAGTAGAAATATGCCTGCATTTGCAGCCCGGGGTCTCACCGGATCAAACCATGGATGCACTCTACGCCTTCACCGACTGCCAAATGTCATATTCTACCAATGCTTGCGTGATACACGAGGGCAAACCCGTTTTTTTCTCCGTCAAAGACATCTTGCGTGTCAACACGAAGAATACCGTAAGTTTACTAACCAGAGAGTTGCAAATTCAACTCCAAGAACTCGAAAATCAATGGCATTGGATTTCATTAGAGAAAATCTTTTTCGAACATCGTATCTATAAAGAATTAGAAAAAGATACCGACACGTGGGAAACCCAAATTACCAATATAGAACGTGCTTTTGACCCCTACCGTTCCTTGTTTCGAATGGAAATATCGAGAGAAGATGTCTTAAAACTATGCGACAAACCGGTTAGAAAAATATCAAAATTCGACATCAAAAAAGCGGAAGAACAAATTACAGACATAGAAGTTAACATGGAAGAGGTGAAAAATCATCTTGAACATATTACTGATTACGCCATTAACTATTTCAAACAGTTAAAGAAAAAATATGGAAAAGGTCGGGAACGACAAACCGAACTTAAATTTTTTGATACTATCGCGGCTAACGCGGTGGCTGTTGCCAATCAAAAACTTTACGTGGACAAGAAAGAAGGTTTTGTGGGTACCAACCTTAAAAAAGATGATAACGTGGAATATGTATGCGACTGCTCAGATATTGACGATATTATTGTTTTTCATGAAAACGGTAAGTTTATGGTAAGCAAAGTTTCTGATAAACAGTTTTTTGGAAAAAATATTATTCATGTAGATGTATTTCGTCGCAATAACGACCGCACTATTTACAATATGGTATATTCCGATGGAGCAAATGGTACGGCAATGGCAAAACGATTTGCTATTGGTGGCGTTACGCGCGACAAGGAATATGACCTGACCAAAGGGAAAGATGGGTCGAAAGTACTACACTTAACCTCTAACGCCAACGGGGAATCGGAAATTATCAAGATTTGGCTTAAACCCAAACCCAAATTAAAGAAATTGCAATTTGAATATGATTTTGGAACTTTGGCAATCAAAGGACGCTCGTCTCAAGGAAATATCGTCACGCGAAATGCTGTGCGAAAAGTAGAATTGTTAGAAAAAGGATATTCCACACTCGGTGCTATCAATATCTATTTTGATGATACAGTCTGCAGACTCAATACCGAAGACCGCGGCGTGTTGCTTGGCTCATTCAAAGAAAATAATAAAATTATTACTATTTATAAATCAGGATATTATAAAACTACCGGTTTCGATACTTCTATCCATTTCGATGATGACTTAATATTGATTAAAAAATTCAATCAAAGACAGATACTCACCGTGGTCTATTATAACAAACAAGACAACAAGTTTTTCATGAAACGCTTTAAGCCGGAAATTACCGATAAAAAAGTGGATTTTTTGCCGACAGAAAAGCATATATCCTTAATTGTTGTTTCTTTGGATACCCTACCTCAGGTAGAAGTGATTTACCTTAATCGGCAAAAGGAAAAAATGCACGAAATTTTATCGTGTGCCGAATTTGTGGAAGTAATGAATATGAAAGCACGAGGCAAACGAGTTCCTTTCGATAATATTAAAGAAATCAAAAATATAGAGCCGTTACCTTCCGATGATGACATGGAAGAAGAACCGGATAATGACGGGGACGAGAAGATGCCGAAAAATGAAAATACTAGCATTGACGATGCCATCGCGCAAGAACTATTCAAAAGTATTCAGGTGGAAAAGAGCACGAACTCCCCACATACTGAAACCGATGATGCCGAACAATTGGCATTGTTTTAATTGCCGATATTGATTTTCAGGTATTTATTCTATGGCTTCTTTCAATCGCTCGGCATTTTCGGCGACTTGTAATGCTTCTATCATTTCTTGAATATTGCCGTCCATGTACGATGTTAAGTTATAACTTGTTAAATTAATACGATGGTCGGTAATTCGATTTTGGGGGTAGTTGTAAGTTCGGATTTTCGCGGATCGGTCTCCGGTAGATACCATAGTTTTTCGTTTTGAGGCTACCTCGTCAAGATACTTTTTATATTCTAATTCAAAAAGACGGTTACGCAAAACATGCATGGCTTTGTCGAGATTTTTGAGTTGAGATTTTTCGTCTTGAATGGCTACTACGATACCGGTAGGGATGTGGGTAAGTCTCACGGCAGAATATGTTGTATTTACCGACTGCCCGCCGGGACCGGAAGAGCAGTATGTATCTTTACGGATGTCTGATGGTTTTAGTTCTACGTCAAACTCATCGGCTTCGGGCAATACTACGACAGAGGCGGCCGAGGTATGTACGCGACCTTGAGCCTCTGTTTGTGGAACACGCTGTACGCGATGTACCCCTGACTCGTATTTCATCATGCCATACACGCTCTCTCCCGTGATGTTAAAAATAATCTCCTTAAATCCCCCTACGGTACCCTCTGTCATCGAGACAGTCTCTATTTTCCAATTCTTCTTGTCGCAATAATGTTGATACATACGGAATAAGTCGCCCGCGAACAAACTGGCTTCGTCGCCCCCCGTGCCTGCCCGTATTTCTACTTGTGCATTTTTGCTATCCTGGGGATCAGACGGTAAAAGCAATAACCGTATCTCGTCTTCTAATTTGTCGCGCTCGGTGATGAAATTATCTAATTCCGACTTCGCCATTTCTCTAAAATCATCGTCTTTCTCAATCGCGATAATGTCTTTGGTATTGACAATGTTTTCCAAGATATTGCGGTACGACTTATATGCATCTACTACCGCTTGCAAATCTTTGTAGTCTTTGTTGAGTTTGATATACCGTTTCATGTCGTTCATCAATTCGGGACGTGTAATTTCCTCCCCGATAGATAACCATCTTTGGTATATTGCCTCTAACTTTTCCAATAAATTATTCATGAATTTTTGTTAAAAATTTCGGACTGCAAAGTTACATCTTTATTTTGAGAAAAGCAACAAGGCTGTTCGCGTAGGTAAGTACAATTTAAGATAATCATTGTCCTGTCGTTTGTATGAATGAAATTCTTGTCCGGTAGCGAGGCGGGAAAAACCCCCAAATTCGGGAGCATCACTATTCAATAAAAGATCATATATGCCTTGTGATGCAGGAATTTCATAGTCTGTAAATGAATAGGTTGGATTTAGGTTAACCACGAAAACACCCCCCGCTCGCTCGAAAGCCAACACTTTGTCGTGCTCGTGCGCGCACAATAGTTTTGGCAACGTACGCGACAAACACACCTGCTGTGTTGCTTGTAACAAGGCTTGGTCAAAGTTTTTCAGATAGCGATATTTAAGATGCGGGTTATCTGCCAAGTCCCAACGTCTTAGGGCATGACTATACGACCATTGATTTCCTTCTCGAGGAAAATCAATCCATTCGGGGTGTCCAAACTCGTTGCCCATGAAATTAAGGTAGCCGCCTCGTGCCAAGGTTAGTGTGAGAAACCGTATAATCTTATGTAACGACATACCTCTATCCACGGGTAAAGAAGGAATATCTATGGACATTTTGTCGTACATTTCTTTATCAATCATCCTAAAAATAAAAGTCTTGTCTCCTACTAATGCTTGGTCGTGGCTCTCCGCGTAACTGATGGTTTGTTCTTCGGGACGCGTGTCGGTGAGATGAAAATAAATGTCCCCCGGAGACCATGTTTCGTCAGGATATTCTTTAATCAATTTTCCCCAATAGTCAGGAATACCCATTGCCATACGGTAATCAAACCCTATTCCCCCCAAAGATACCGGAAACGCGAGACCGGGTAAACCACTCATGTCTTCGGCAACACTCACCGCGGTTGGATTGAGTTCTTTCACGAGTTGATTGGCAAGGGTTAGGTAAGCAATGGCATCATTATCCACGTTTCGTGCATCAAAATATTGTTTGTAATCCGTAAAATTTACCCCAATCCCGTGGTCACGGTAACACATACTGGTTACACCATCAAAACGAAACCCGTCGAATCGAAACTCGTGTAGCCAATATTTGATATTAGAGAGCAGGAAGGCGAGGGTTTCGGGTTTTCCATAGTTAAAGCAGCGGGAGTTCCACACGGGGTGCTGTCCTTGTTTTCCCGCGTAACAATAGAGACTGTCGCTACCGTCAAGGTAGGCAATTCCTTCGCGGGCATTGCTCACGGCATGAGAATGAACAAGGTCGAGCCAAACGGCAATTCCCAAACCATGAGCCTCATCAATCAGACATTTCAGGTCCTCAGGAGTTCCAAACCGCGAACTGGGAGCAAAGAAATTGGATACCTGATAGCCAAAAGAACCATAATATGGATGTTCCTGCACCGCCATGAGTTGCAAAGTATTGTAACCCAATTGATGAATACGCGGCAATATCATTTTTCGAAAATATTGATAGGTAGCCACAAGAGGTTGGTCGGAGGCGATGCCGGGGTGAGCCTCATAAATGTAATGGAATGCCGGGCGAGGTGGATTTGGATGTTTCCACGCGTAGGGCTGTTCGGGAAACCATACTTGTGCCGAGAAAATACGCGTATCGGGGTCTTGTACTACCCGCGTACAACACGATGGCAATCGCTCATCGCTACCCCCGTCCCAGATTATCCACATTTTATACAACATGCCATGCTTTAAAGCATGGAACGGCAAATGTAATTCCCAATCGCCATTGCCCAACGGGGTAAGTGCGTAGCAATCTTCGATTTGCCACGACGAAAAATCGCCATATAAAAAAACACGACGAGCATGCGGGGCTTTCTCGCGAAAAACCCACCCGTTAGCATCATGATGTAACCCATAATATAAATGATAGTTAGCCCATTCCCCCAAGGTTTGCTCGCCATTGGTTAGCAACAACCCGGTGAGCACAGCATGCCTATACCGCCGTTCCAAATTCGCGGCATAAGGCTTAAGCCAAGGATCTATATCAACAAGAGCACAATGTGAACGCATATTATAACCTTAACAATATCGTTTACTTAAATTTCTAAAAAAATATTGCATATCTCATATAAAATGCTTAATTTTAAAGTATTAAATTAAAAAATCAATAACACTTAATCAGTGATATATGCAACGCAAAGATACATAAAATTTTCGGAATAACGTATTAACCTTTGAACTGTGATTTTTGGATGATTTATTTGATTATCACGATTAACAAGCCCCCGAAATCAATAAAATACTGATATTCGGGGGCTTTGAAAATCGGTGGAAGAACAGCCGTCGTTTATTCTTCTGCCGCGATGCCGATAATCGTAAGCAAAAACATAAGAGCGCCGATGGCAATGCCGATAATCGACATTATTTTTCCTGCCCGCGACAGATTGTTGGGTGTTTTTTTGAGTTCTTTGTTGGAAAAAACGAGCCCGCAGATTGGCAATGGAAGTCCAATAAATGGAATCCACGCGACAAATAATACCGAAAGCAAACCCAGAATAAAACCTGTCTTCGCCGGCGTTACTGTCGGTACTACCGGCTGTGCAAAATTTGCCGGTTGGGTGGTTACCGCTGCTGTTTGGCGGCGTTCACCTTCTTTCCAAGTTTTACATTCGCAGGTTTCGTGTCCCGTGCATCCGTAAACGGAAATCATAATATCTGTGAAAATCTGCGCGGCGCCCAAGGCATCCTGCCCAAAATCAATGGCAAATATGGCTAATTCATCTGACGAACAGCGGCGACTAATATCCGTAAACTGCCGGAATATTTCCGTTTGCTTAAAGATTTCAAGTTCCCGCGAAGTTTTTTCAAAACAAAAGAAGGCAGCAATAGAGGGACTTTGAGCCAACGGAAACAGTTTGTTGCCGTCTTCCACAAAATTGCTGTAAGACGGCAAAAATTGAATAGCAAAGTTGTTTTTGTTATACACTTTGACATCCGTTGCCACAAAATCATATTCGGCTTGCAACCTGATATTTTCTTGCAGAGCGTTTGCTAATCCTGCATAAACGGGAGCGTCGCTGTTATAATCCGGATTTTCCATACATCTAAATTGTTATTTTTAATTTTTAACTAAAAATTGACCGTCGCCATCTTTGTAACTTCCAACAAGAATCAAAATAAAATCAATCAGTGTCCATAAGCCGATGCAACCAAATGTAAAAAATTGGAGCACGCCAACCAAGTAGTTCTTCGTATAAAACCTGTGAACGCCTAACCAGCCAAGAAAAAGGCACAACAATAATGTTGTCAGCCAATTTTTACCTCCTGTATTTTGAGCGATATGAATGGGGGCATTATTGCTGCCTTTAATTCCTTCTGTATTTTGAGTGGTATGAGCGGGGACATTATTGCTGCCTTTAATTCCTTTATTTGACCAAGTATCGAACTCGCACGTTTCTTCTCCTGTACAGCCAAAGGCATATTTCATAATTTTTGAATATAGTTGCGCGGCTGCAACAACATCTTCGCCAATATCAACAGCATACACTGGACCATTATCCCAATTACCGGCTGGTGTAAAAAGAGAGAAAGTATCCATCTGCTGAAACTTCGACAATTCTTGCGATTCTTTATCTAAATCAAACCGAACAGAAATGGAAGGACTTTTGGCAGAAGGAAATACTATACTGCCAGTATCCGGATTAGTAAACTGATTTGAAGCAACAAATTGTGCTATATAACCATCACAGTCCACATTCGTAGCAACAAATTTGCCTCCATTGTGCTTTATTTGCAACCGAATATTTTCATTCAGAGCATCGACAAGTCCGGGATAAACAAAAGAATCATCGCTCAATGGGGGCTTGTTTTCATTACTCTCGCCATCCATAGACCATCCGCAATACTCACAACTTCGTGAATTTTCAATTTTCGCGCCGCAACTGGGGCAAAATTCAGGAACTTTGGGCGGGATGTTTTTTTCTACAGAACCGTTCTGCGCCCTTGCAGATTGAGTATCTTTTTCTTTTGGTTCATTTCCTGTATGTAAGGCATTTTCCGATGCGTTCTTTGTGCTGTTAGCAACAGTTGCAGCAGCAACATTATTACCATCATATTTTTTTGCTCTACCTTCATATAAGGGCGCAACATCTTTTAAATACGAAATGTTGTAAATGTCAAAAGCCTTGTCATACTCTACATTTTTACTATCATCATACATCAATTCTAACTTTTTTGCAAGATTGTGCTGATTGTCGTTGTGTAAAGCCTCAATAGTTTTTTCTAACGGCTCTTTTTCAACATAAAGATAGTCAGAATAACTTGATACAGCAAATACACCCGTGTATTTGTGAATGATTTGATGCAAAACTGTATGAGCACGAGAAAGTTCCTGTTTTCTTTCTGCTTCTCGTGAGCGTTTCGCGTCTTGCTCTGCTTCTCTAATTCCTTTTTTAAAGCCTCTTTCTAATTCGTCTAAAAAGCCCATAATTATTCCTTTCTTAATAGTTAATAAATTTACCGTCATCTTCAACTGTAATAAAGGAACCTGTTTGTCGTTCCAAAACTATTACGGTTGGCTCTTGTGTTAGTTCTTCAACCGGAATATTACCAGTCTCGTTTTTGATTTTGCCTAACAATTCCATTATTTCGTCTTTATTGTTTCTTTCGATAACAATAATTGGATTTTCGGAATTATTTACGGCAGTATCATTTTGGGAACACAAAATGATTTTTGAAATTTTGTCAAAACCAACAAAATTTTCTATGGCATACTTGATGCCCATTTTTCCATTGTCGAATGGAATGACTGCACTGTAGAGATTTTTCATATCTTTTATCTGTTTTTATTATATTCATCATATTTTTCTGGGTCAACTCCGATGACAGTTTTCCCGATAATATCTTTCATCCTCTCAACTTCTTGTTCTATATTCAACTCTTTTAATCGTTGTTGCAACGATTCAGTTTCTGCTCTTTCTTCAGAAGAGAGGGTTTCGCCCTTTGATTGTAAAAAAGCAAGCCGTTCTTTATATTCTTGCAATAATTTTTCTTTTCTTCCCATATTCTTAATTTTAAATATTTATAAATAAGTTATTTACGTATTTTTTGAAACCATATTAGTAATCACCAGCACTATAGCCTCGAAAGCGACAATAAGAATAACGGCAAGCAGGCAGCCATTGTCCTCGTAGCGTTGCGGGGCTACTAATCCGAGAATGAACTCGACAAAACCCAAAAACGAAAAGAGAGACGAAAGCGAAATTCGGAACCCGTCTTTTAGTGTGATGCAGGTCAAAAGATAGAGCAAAAGGGAGTTAGCAATGATAAC
This sequence comes from Bacteroidales bacterium, assembly GCA_031272025.1. Taxonomy (GTDB): domain Bacteria; phylum Bacteroidota; class Bacteroidia; order Bacteroidales; family WCHB1-69; genus JAGVVH01. The sequence continues at coordinate 1,593 of JAISUP010000027.1, read as the reverse complement.
TCCGCAGTTGAGCAGCATATTGAACGTCGAATATGCCGATAAAACACTGCCAAACAGCAAGTTGGCAACAAGCAGGATAATTCCTGTAATCAAAACAATGTTCTTTGTCATCGCTATAAATTATTAGGCATTGGCGGCAGAGGCGGTGGCACCGCGCCGAATAAATTTGTAAATTCCTGTAATTCAGATATTTTTACCCACGAAGGCAAGCCCTGTTTCCAAGCCAAAGTGTCGGGAGTGATTTGCCGTTGCGCGATATAATTTGCAACCGTCTGAAAATCGAAACCGCCTTGCTGAGCGTTGTTAATATACAGAAAATAAGTAACTTGCGGCACTGGCGGCGGCGTTACCGGATTAGTGTTTAGCGTGTTGGCAAACATCCCGCCCATTTGTGCGCCAAGTCCTACGCCTGCACCAAGTCCCGCGCCAAGATTGACCATTCCGCTACCCTCGTTTTGGGCTGCGGCTTGCATCACATCGAAACTGCGTTCCATTTGATAGACGTCTTTTCCCGTTATTTTCATCCGTGCAGCAATGTCTTTTGCCTCTTTCAGCCGAATTATGCTGGGGTCGTCCTGCGGAGCGTTGATAGAGGCATAAGCAAATTCTATCAGTTCAATGCCGTACTTATTGAAAGTTTCGTTGAGTTTTTCGTTCGTAAATTCCGACATCTCAACCAAATGCACGTTAATATCAAGGATAGAAATATTTTCCTTTGCTATTTTCTGCGAAATCAACGCGCTCAACTGCGCCAAAACCTTACCTTTAAAATACTGTTCAATTTTTTCGGCAGTAAAAGAGGTCATATTGCTGATAAGCGTTTCGAGAAAAACGCGAGGTTCTTTGACACGAATTCCGTACTGCCCGAAAGCCCTCACCGGCACAATCACGCCATATCGCGGGTCTTCAAGTTGAATGGGCGTCGGCGTTCCCCATTTTATATCCAATTTTGAAATCTGGTTGATAAACCAAACTTCTGCCTTGAACGGCGATTGAGAGCCGAAGGGCAAGTTAATCAATTTGTTCAGCAGTGGGATATTTGTCGATTTCAGCGTGTGCGTGCCTGCTGTAAATCCGTCATAAATCGCGCCGCCTTTCACGAAGAAAGCCGTTTGCGCATGATAAACAACGAGTTGCGTTCCAAGCCGCAAATCGTCTGACGGAAATTTATAGACAAACTCTTTATCGTTGACCTCACATTTTACTACGTCTATTAATGCCATAAAATTTTTTTAAAAACTAACTGCAAAGGTACTTCTAATATATTGATTAGCAAGGGCTGTATTGCTGCGTTTTTTGCAGCAAAGCGATGCGAAATTGTATCAACTTGCTGCGTTTTTGCACAATCAAGCCCTGTCTTTTAATTTTTGGCAGTAGAGCGCGTGATAATCGACGTCCAGAACGTAAGAAATTTGGAACAGCACTTCGCTGTCGATGCTGTATTTTTCGAGCATTCGCGACATGGTTGTGCGATGGCAACCGATTTTGTCTGCCAACCAAGCAACTGACCGTTCCCGTTTGTCGAGTTCCTGATGAATTATTTCGCCGATGTTAATTCCTGTTTTTTTCATATAAAAAAGCGTGAAACTGTTT